>JANXDJ010000045.1 GCA_025059545.1 Archaeoglobaceae archaeon | reverse complement strand
ATCTTCAATGCTTCGGGTATGAGTTTAGAATAACAATGCTCAATTGGATCTTCTCCTCCTATCACCGGCATAACAGTTATACCGCTTAAAACTGCTGCATTCAAAAAAGTCTGTAGCTCTTTTTTAGATGCTCCAATCTCTTTTAGAGCTTCAGCAATCTCATAAGCCAATTTTTTAGTGTGCATGATCATATCAATTCCAAAATCTTTTTTCTTTCGGGCAACAATTATAAGAGTCCTATCCAAAACATCACCATTCTTCTTTGCCACCAATCGGGTGAGAAGTTCGGTTGTCACAGGCCATATACTAGTTACATAAAAGCCACCACCATAAAGAGCACTCATTATAGATTTCCACGCGTTCAACGTTTTATGTGTGAACCAGACAATTAAGAGCCCATCATCCTTCAATGTATTATAAGACTCTTTGAAAAATTCCAGCATTTGCTTGGCATACCATTTCTCATTGAAATTGCTTTTCTCTTCAGAGTTGTTTTTAGTTTTTCTTACGATTAATTCTCCCTCTCTCGGCACGATCTCAAATTCAGGATTCCAACTTAACTGCAAACCACTAAAAATTTCAGATATCATTGGTTTAAGAGCTAATCTTAGCACTTGCCAGAAATATTCGCTTATATCGCTGTAGATATGAGTATCAAAGTAGGGGGGATCGACGTTTATTAGATCGAATTTCTCTCTTAGGTAACTTGATAATTTTCTTGCATCCCCATGGATTACAGTAATCATATCACCTAAACCAGCTAACCTTTTACAGATCTCCTCTAAAACAGGAATTATTCCCCCCGAGTTTTTTTATTGCTATCAACTTCAAAAATCCATCTTATATTTCTCCGAGGAACAATAGCTTCGCAGTATGCTTCTCCATAAGATATACTCCTATTTCTTGCGTATTGACCAATTGTGTCCCTTATCGTGCCTCTTTTCCAAGTAGTTATGATGGAATTATAATCTATAATTCGACTTGCACCTAACGCTAAATAAAGCATGGATGCTTTTCCTACTTCGTCAGAAGGTTCAATTAATTTAATTCGTTCATTAATATATTTTATAATTAACCCTATAGAGAGAAGTTGGCGAGGATTGAAGAGCTGATACCAGTAGTCTATACCACAATCTTTCACTGGCTTAAAAACTTCGTTTTCATCAGGAATTCTTGCTATAGGCAAAAATTCATGAATGTAATTATAATTATAAGACAAATAATTACAGGAATCCAAAAATGCTTTAATATCGGATTCTTCTGCCAAATTGTAGCCACCTTTAACTTGTCTTACTAACAAGATGTGGGTTTTTAGTATTTCCTCGCTCACTCTATTGCCTTTAATAAGGTCATCGAGAGTTTTTATATGGTTTTTAGTCCAAATTTTGTATGCCTCTCTTTTCTTTACACTATATTCACAATAAGGACATGAGATCTCACCTACTTTGATGTGCTTTAATTCAGTTTTGAATTGTGAAAGGTATGGCGTAAAACTTCTATCGTCTTTTTCAAAGTGGAAACCGATGTAATATTTCCCTCCAAGCTCTGAATTGTGAATTAGAGGAATTAAACCACTGCATTTTGGACAAAGAATCCCTCTTGCAAATATATATCCTTCTGACTCTCCATGGTAGAAGTGTCCAAGATTTTTCTCGATGTAAGTAATCAAATTATTTGCCTCCTCCCTAACACGCTCTAAAAGTCTCAAACCATATTTGGCAGGATATTCAATTGTAGCCTTTAAAATTAAATACGCTACGGAACTGTAATCAACTGCAGTAGTCCTGAATCCGAGTCTCAAGCTTTCCAAGGGTATACTTCCACCTCCAGCCATTGGATCGCAAACAGAGATCTCGGAGGGATTTTTACCCTCTTTTTGTAAAAGATCTTTAATTATCTCTCTTGGGGTCAGTATAAAAGAGGAGTGGAGGGTATTTGTTGTTCAGAGACGAATATTTTTTCTCATTCCATCCTATAGCATTCATAAAAATGTTTTTTTCAACATTTTCTGGCAAGATCGATGCAAGAGTTGTTGCTCTGGCTACTGAACATGGTCTCCTTGCAAACCATGGATGAAGATTTCTTATTTTTGGATCGTAGAACTCTCTGCTCAAACTTCCAGAAATCCCCAATTCTTTAGCATGCTTTATATAAGCTGGCATAGATTTATATGCCATCTCTATTCCCGCATCTCTACTTATTTCCTTCACTGGAAACCAGTTCTCGATCAGTCTTCTCATTTTAATCACTTCGGAATTGAGCAAATTTTTGATCTATCTCTTCCCTCAACATTTTTCCTGCTCTTTGAAATACTTCCAATAGTTCTTCGTATATACTATCATTTGCAACAAAATTCCAAAATTCCTCTCCAACTAAAATCTCGCCTTTTTCTAAATCATAAAGACCTTTTAAAGTCCATCTTTGGTATGGTTGTGGATGATACGGGTTGTATGGTATTGCAAGTCTTGTAAAAACCTTAATACTATTATCTTGACTTAATCTCAACGCAGTCCATCTTAAAAGTTTTAATTTCAGCGCTGCAAACTCCTTCATATTTGGTTTGGCGCTGGTTATATCAAAGTAGTTTTCCTCATCACCTATTTTAACAAACAGATCCACGATCGAATCCGGATCCTTCGTAGGTGATCCTTTTTTAATACTTCCCCTAATTAGTTCTATTTCTTCCATTTTATTTACTCTTCTCGTCCCCGCTCTCAACTCATAGTGGATTTTCTGAATTAATTCTTCTGTTTCGGGATCTATTTCTCCCAAAAGTTCATATTGTCTCTTAACCTCAAATCCCGCACTTTCAGCAAGTATAACCGCGACTTGTTCCCATATGGAAATTCCGAATGTAGTATTCATGGACTGAATGAAAAAATTGCATAACGGTCTCTACCGAGCAATCTAAAATGAAAAGGCATATAATTCGTTTCTGGCTTATATTCCCTTAGTTTTGCTCTTACAATTTCCACCAAAAGATTGCATATGTCTTCGCGAGTTTTCTTCTTCAAACTCATTTTCTCCCCTTTTTCAAACCACTTCTTCAACTTAATTAAAGCGAAATTTTAAAAATTTTCTATTGAGGCTTATTAAACCGGATTATGATAAAAAGGTTAGAGAAACCATTATATTCACCTTGCCCATTAACAAATACATGAGAAGAAAACTCCTCGATATACTTGCTTGTCCTAAATGCAAATCAGATCTTGAGTTGGAAGTTTTTGAAGAAGATCAAGATGAGATAATCTCTGGGAAGCTAATTTGTAGAAAATGTAACGTTTCTTATCCGATTGAGGACGGAATTCCAAATCTTCTTCCACAGTTATGAAGTTCATCGTAGTTACGGGCGGAGTAATGAGCGGATTGGGCAAAGGGATTACCGCTGCATCCATAGGCAGGCTTTTGGTTGATTTGGGCTATAGAGTAATTCCCATAAAGATCGATCCATACATAAACATCGACGCTGGCACGATGAACCCATTCCAGCATGGTGAGGTTTACGTGCTCAAGGATGGCACAGAAGTCGATCTTGATCTTGGACATTATGAGCGTTTTATTGGTGTTGAGCTAACTGGAGAGCACAACATAACAACGGGAAAAATATACAGGCGTGTAATTGAAAAAGAAAGAAAAGGAGAGTATTTAGGTCAGACGGTTCAAATAATTCCGCATGTAACGGATGAGATCAAGGCATGGATCAGAAATGTTGCCAAGAGCAAAAATGCGGAGATCTGTCTAATCGAGATCGGAGGCACAGTCGGAGATATCGAAAGCATGCCATTTCTTGAGGCAATAAGGCAGATGAGGATTGAGGAGAATGAGGAGGACTTTCTGCTTGTCCATGTAACCCTGATCCCGCTTGATGCTGGTGGAGAACAAAAGACGAAGCCAACTCAGCACAGCGTTAAGGAGTTGCGAGAGTTGGGGCTTTATCCCGATATAATCGTTGGTAGATGTAAGGAAAAGCTTAAGGAGTCGACAAAAAAGAAAATAGCACTATTCTGCGACGTTGATAAAGAAGCAGTGATCAGCAATGAGGATTGCGATATCTATGAAGTGCCACTAAAGTTTAAAGAGGAGAAACTCGATGAAGTCATTTTGCAAAAGTTAAAGCTTGACAGAAAAAATGGCAGTGGAGAGTGGGAGAATTTTGTTAAGAGAATGAGAGAAATAAAAGAGGAAGTTGATATAGCAATCGTTGGGAAATATGTCGATGTCAAGGACGCTTATTTGAGCATAAAAGAGGCGTTGAAACATGCGGGAATTCGATTAGGGTGTAAGGTGAACTGTTTTTGGATCGACAGTGAGAAAGTTGAGAATGGACAAGTAGATCTCGAATATGATGGTATTTTAATTCCCGGAGGATTTGGAAAAAGAGGGGCGGAAGGGAAAATCAAGGCTATAGGGTATGCGAGGACAAAAAATATTCCTTTCTTGGGGATCTGTTTTGGATTTCAGCTTTCAGTTGTTGAGTTTGCCCGTAATTTATGTGGGCTTGAGAATGCAAACAGTTCCGAGATCTCAGAAGTTGATCACTGCGTCATCGACTTATTGCCAGAACAGAAAGAAGTCAAAGAACTTGGCGGAACTATGAGGCTTGGTGAGATCGAGGTTACGATAAAGCTCGGAACGATCGCTCACAGGCTTTATGGTAAGGAAAAAGTGTTTGAGAGGCATAGACATCGCTACGAGGTGAATCCAAAATACATACCTTTGTTCGAAAGTAAGGGAATGATCTTCAGCGGATGGTCTGACAACAAGCGGAGGATGGAGATTCTTGAGATCCCAAGCCATCGTTTCTTCTTTGCAACTCAATTCCATCCAGAATTTAAGTCTCGCCCACTATCACCTTCACCACCTTTCTTTGGGTTCGTAGAGTCGGCATTGAAGTTTAGAAGAGAAAAGTTGGCAAATAATGGGATTTAATAAGATTTATATAGCTGAATCTAAAGTAATTCCATGCCTATTGATCCCGCTTTAATGAATCTAATGAGACTCTATCGACAGCTTCCAAGATTTGATCGCTCGATTTCTGCCCAAGAATACAGAAAAATGATCAATCCCCTCTTTGAACAAGTTTCCAATGCTATAAAGGAAGAAGTGGCAAGGGTAGAGGAGAGAATAATAAAATGTAGAAATGGAGATCTCAGGCTGAGGATCTATCAGCAGAAATCTAACAGTCCCGTTCTTGTTTACTACCATGGAGGAGGCTTTGTGATCTGCAACCTCGAAACTCATGATGCGATCTGCAGAAGAATAGCCCGACTTTCGAACGCAACAGTTGTATCGGTTGACTATAGACTTGCTCCTGAACATAAGTTCCCTTCCGCTGTGATCGACGCATACGATGCTTTAAAGTGGGTTTGGGAAAATGGAGAGAAGATCGAGGTTGATACAGAGAGAATTTTTGTAGGTGGAGATAGCGCTGGGGGGAATCTGGCTACTGTTGCGAGCATAATAGCACGAGATAATGGAGAGAATTTTATTAAGGGACAGATTCTTGTTTATCCAGTCGTGGACCTGTATGGAATCACTCCTTCTCGGATAGAGTTTTCAAATATAGGGATACTCCTCGAAGAAATAATGTTATGGTTTTCGGAACAGTATTTGAGGAGCAAAGAAGATGCACTAAATCCATACGCTTCTCCGATCTTGGCAGATCTTCACGATCTACCCCCGGCACTTATAGCTACAGCAGAATACGATCCACTAAGAGATGATGGGGAGCTTTACGGTGCTCTAATGAGAAAAAAAGGAAGCTCAGCAGTAGTTGTTAGGTATAATGGTATGATTCACGGATTTCTTAACATGTATTCATTTGTGGAAGCAGGTAAGGAGCTTATAGCGCAGATCTCTGCAAAAATTGCAGGTTTCTAAGTTTTTTTCCTCAACTCGTTTATTTCCTTCCTAAGTTCCATTGTAGAACGGAAAAGGAGATGTGTTATTAGACCAAATACAAAAAATTGGACACCCATCAGAATGAACATCGTTGTAAGGATTGCGAGCAAGATATGTGTTACCCCTTTAAGCCACCCATAGACGACGTATGATCCGGTTATTAGACCCAAAAAGACGAAAATTGCTCCCAGAAGATATATGTATCTTGCTGGGCTATATCGCTTTAGCATTCCATAAATAGATCTTCCTATTCTGAAACCATCTCTTATCGGTTTCAACTTTGTTTCCCCCTCCCTCTTTCGGTAGCTTATAGGGACTTCTGAAATCCTAAATCCTTTGGCAAGTGTTTCTACTGTGAGCTCAACCTCAACTTCGAATCCAGACTTCTTTATCTCAATGTTTTTGTAAACTTCCCTCCTCAGTGCTCTGTAGCCAGAAAGAATATCGTTGAGGTTAACACCATACGCAAATCGGAAAAAAAAGTTCAATATTTTGTTTCCTATTAAATTAAGCCTTGTGAATGCCCCTTTCTCGTAGCTATGGAATCTGTTTCCAATAACATGATCTGAAGTTCCGTTTTCGATTGGTTCAAGTAACTTATGAACTTCTTCCGGGGGATAGCTTCCATCTCCATCCACTAAAACAACGATATCACTGTCTAAGAGTTTGAAAGCATCTGAAACTGCATTACCCTTTCCTTTTCCCGTCTGAAGGATAACTTTTGCACCATTCTGCTGTGCAATCTCTCTCGTTCGATCCTTGCTACCTCCATCAACTACGAGAACTTCGAATCCAAGTTTTTTAAAGTCTGCAACTACACCGCCGATTCCCTTTTCCTCATTGAGTGTCGGAACGACTATGGTTGTCTTCATCAGATCCTCGAGATCCTTAGTAGGCTTTTAACTGGCACAGTCTCAATTCTGCCTCCTTTGTCTGCAACAACTGCCACACCGATTACTTTTCCACCGCTTTTTTCTATGACCTCTATTGCTCCTCTAACTGTTCTACCAGTCGATATTATGTCGTCCACGATCACACACTTCTTTCCGGTAACCTTTGCGAAATTCTCGCTTAAAATGCCTTCCTTTACTTCTTGCCCACTCACCTTTGCGGGATAGTAGATCGAAAGCTCTGCAGAGAGCTCCTCAGCAACCATTGCCGATAAAGGAATCCCGCTTGTCGCAATTCCGACAACAACTTCAACTTCTTCAAAATTCTCTAAGATCATGTCTGCAACTGCAACCGCGACCATTCTCAAACGCCAAGGCTTTACGAGGTTTGTCCACTCTATGTATATATCAGATGGGGGAGTCTGTGTAGCTCTCGTTAGAAGCCATACTGCGGTGTCTAAGGAAACATTCAGCTCATCCGCTATCTCTTCTGTTGCCATTCCCTTCTCCTTCAATCTTCTCGCCTTTTCAATTAAACTCTCGATCTTCATTCTTTCACCTTCCTAACTACGGTTTCACAACCACATATTGGACAAATATTGCTATCAACTTTTCTACCACAACCCCTACACACCCTCACCCACTTAAAACCTTTCGATATTCTTGGATGGATAACATTTTCAAAATTGATCCCAAGAGCCATTGCAACATTCTGTATGGAGTAGTCGTCTGTCACAAGAACAACCTCATTTCCCTTCTCCTTTTCATCCAATGCTTTCGCAAGAACTTTTAAGTCGGTCTCTGATAGCTTGTGGATATCTCCAGTCTTGTTTGAGACTTCTATAACCATTTTTAAGCTCTCTTGGCTTGCACTCTCAACCCGAAGATCTTTTACGCTAAAGTATAGTGATGAATTGTCATCCAAGATCTCTGAAACTACCTCGGGCACTGTTACCATGTTCTCATATACCGCCTTTCTTTGAAAAATCGCTGTCGAGTCAAGAACATAGATTCGCACAAAGATTGTTGCATAAAAAGGATAAAAAATTTTCTTGGTCTTTGATCGTGATCACAATATTTTTAAAAGATTGAATATAATTAATATATTAAAATCTCAAAGGATTTTCTTTTTGACTTCCTCAGCCAAAATCTTTGCAACGCTTATTTTTGAAAATGCTCTTTCGATCGTGTCGGTAGTCGTGATCTCTGCAATGCCTGAGGAGAATAGCTTTGTCGCTGCGAAATCTGCAAAAACACCATGAACACATGCAGTTTCAACTCTCTTGGCTCCAAGTTCGTATAGTCTCTTAGTAGCCTCAATTACTGTTCCACCAGTCGATATTATGTCGTCTACAATTAAAACGTTCTTATCTTCTACATTCAAATTCTTTGGAGCTATTTCTACAGTCTGTGCGTCTATTCTCTTCTTTTCCAACCAGTCCCAATCGCAGTTTGCTATATTAGCAGCTATTTTTACTCTTTCTGCAGAACCCTTGTCTGGAGAAATCATGACGACTTCTTTTCCTTTAAAGTGCTCCCCAATCAAAGGCATTGCGTCTAAATCAACAAGCTTTTTGAATTTCTCCTTTGCTTTACTGCTATGTATGTTCACAGTCAAAACTTTTTGAGCTCGATCTTCGATCATCTTAGCAATTGCCCTTATGCTTACAGCTTCTCCTACCAAAAACTCTCGATCTTGCCTTGCGTAGCCCATGTATGGAATAACTGCTATAATTTCGCCCTTTAAGGCATCAAAAAGCAAATTCATTAAAACTATGTCCTCAGAAGAGATTAAACTGCAAACAAGCAAATGACTTCTTTCCTCGCTTTCAACTCTGACATATAGCTCTCCATCGGGGAATTTCCTGTATTGAACGTTTGCAATTTTTATTCCAAGAAACTCTGAAATCCTTTTACCAAGCAGTGGAGAAGAGGGGCAGATTATGAGATCCATAACCAACAAAAAATGAATGGATTATCTACTTTTTGTATAGCCTTAGAAATTCAACTGGGATCGGCACAACTATTGTTGTATTCTTCTCAGCTGCAACATCGCTTAGAGTTTGCAGATATCTAAGGAACAAAGCACCCTCGCTCTGCGCTAAAACGTCTGCAGCCTCCTTTAGCCTCATTGAAGCCTGATATTCTCCTTCTGCCCTTATGATCTTCGATCTTCTTTCTCTCTCTGCTTCTGCTTGCATCGCCATAACTCTACGCATCTCTTCTGGCAATTCTACGTCTTTGATCTCCACTGCGGTCACCTTTATTCCCCAAGGATTTGTAGCTTCGTCGATGATCTGCTGTAGCTTTACATTCAATTTTTCTCTCTCTGAAAGAACTTCATCGAGCTCAGCCTGTCCAATTATGCTCCTTAAAGTTGTCTGAGCAATTTGTGCGGTCGCATACATGTAATTGAAGACCTCAGTCACAGCCTTAGCGGGATCAACTACTCTATAATATACGACTGCATTCACCTTCACAGTAACGTTGTCCTTGGTCACGACTTCTTGTGCCGGAACATCGTAAGTTACTGTTCTCAGGTCTACGATCACCATTTTGTCCAATATTGGAATTATGAAGAAAAGTCCAGGTCCTTTAGCACCAACAAGCCTTCCAAGTCTAAATATGACGCCTCTTTCGTATTCTTTTACGATCCTTATTGCGGAGGCTAAGAAAATAACCAAAATAAGTGCTATCCCTATCCAATACCACTCCATACTTCAATTTTAGCGGTTCACTTATTAAACTTTTGGTGGAAGTGATACATATTCCTAAGAACTCTCACAGCTTTTTCAGGAGATGGATAGACAGGGAATTTTTCCTCTATTTGTCTTTTTACCTCTCTGAGAGGCTCAACGTCTTCTTTCATCGTGAAGATGATCGGCTTCGAGTATTTTTTAAACTCTGAAAATAAATCGAGATCCAACCCAATAAGGCTTGGAATAAAGATCCCTGAGACGATCGCATCCACTTCCTCGTCTTCGCAGAGTAGTCTTATGACGTCAAATAGAACCATATCACCAGATTTCTCGATTATTGGATATAGATCAATTGGATTCTGAACTGTGTGCCACTCAGGGGCTAACTCCTGCAGCTTCCTTTTTGTTTTCTCGGAAAAAACTGCAACTTTCATCCCATTCTCTTCCACTGCATCCGCAGACATCACGCACTCTGCTCCAGAAGGCTGAATTACTCCAACTCTATTTCCTTTTGGTATAGGAAGCAGAGCCAAGGCTTTTACAGTATCAACGAACTCCTCATAGTCTTTTAACTTGAGCGCACCCGCCTGATTACAAACTCCTTCGAAGATCTCGTCTCCCTTAGAGATCGAGGCGGTATGACTCAGAGCGCTTCTTTTTCCAGCAGCAGTTCTTCCAGCTTTAAGAATAACAACTGGTTTCTGAGCTTTTTTGAGAGTTTCAAAAAGTTTTCTGCCATTTACGAACCCTTCAAGATACAGGCCTATAACCTTAGTCTTATCATCCTTGAGCAAGAACTCAAGAGAATCGATCTCGTTTATATCGCACTTATTACCTATTGCAATCAGCTTGCTGATACCTACATGGTGGAGAGATAGGAGCATAAAGTTTGCAACCGCTCCACTCTGGGAAATAACACTTATTCCTCCGCTCCTGATCTTCATAGCTGAAAGGAACATTGAAAAGAAGGACGTAAACCTCGTCTCTGGATCGAGAACTCCCATAGTGTTTGGACCGATAATGCTAATGCCCTTGCTTCTTGCAATTCTTACTATTTCTTCTTCAAGCTCTTTTCCTCTCTCCCATCCCTCTGCAAATCCACCGCTTATCACCACTATGCCCTTTACACCTTTTTCAGCACTCTCTTCGACAACTTGAAGAGCGTTTTTTGAGGGAACTGCAATTATTGCTATATCAAAGTCTTCTGGAATGGCTTTTACACTTGGGTAGCATTTATATCCATAGATCTCATCCGCAGCGACGTTGACAGGAAAAACCTTTCCGTCAAATCTGAGATTCTTCAAATTTTGGACTATTGTGTTCCCAGGCTTTCCTGGAGTTCTCGAAGCACCGACAACTGCAACGCTCTTTGGATTGAAGAAGAAGCTTATGTCCCTCGGTTCATAATCAAAGCTCTTCCTTTCACCTTTCAAAATTCTCGCATCCGCAACAAAGCAACCTTTTTCATTTGCAAAAACCGGATTTAGATCCATCTCAACTATGCTCTCATTTTCAACTATTTCGCTAACTTTCAAGAGCAGATCTACTATAGCTTCTAAATTTGCTTTGAAGCCACGATAGCCTTCAAGAATTCTATAGCCCTTGATCTCTCTGATCATCTCATATGCATCTTCTCTACTTAAAGGAATGAGTCTGAATGATACGTCTTTGAGCACTTCAACAAATACTCCGCCAAGACCGAACATTAAAAAGCTTCCAAACTGCTC
>JANXDJ010000044.1 GCA_025059545.1 Archaeoglobaceae archaeon | reverse complement strand
CCCAGCAAATGCTGGAGCGCATGAAGTTGCTGTTTTTCTTGAAGGTGAAGATGGGAAACGGTATGAAATAGATCGAATAAAAGTTGATCAGATATTTGCTGAGGATGTGAAATCTTTCAGTTGTGAAAAAGTTATCTCTAACAACGTTCCGAGAGGGTTGTATAGAGTAGCAATAGTTGTAGACACCTTGAACCAGATTGAAGAGCACAATGAGACGAATAACACGATCTATGGAGCCAAGGTGTTTGTTAAAGGCGGTTCTTTGACTCCGGGAACTGGAGCAAGGAGTCCGGGATTTGAGATCATACTTTCCGTATTAGCCTTAATCGGTGTCGCATTCTTGATTAGGAAGAGAATATAAGATCCAAAACACAACAATTTTTATAAAAAAGCGAGGCAGGGTGAAAGCAAAGCGAATAGCGGGGCGTGGATTTGAACCACGGATCTGCGGGTTATGAGCCCGCCGGGATTACCTGACTACCCTACCCCGCTTCACATTCTTGTGGTCTTTCAGTATTTCAAACTTTTCTTTCTCTAAGTAAAGAAGCATACTAAAAGATCCCAAAGCATTTTTAGACTAACTTTAAAAAGGAGGGAAAAGAAGGGGTATAAGGTATATGCTCCTCAATAGTCCAAATTCCAGAATTAGAATTTATATCACTTTAAAAAGACTGTTTAGAGTAAGACTTATTTAGTAGAAATTGTCTTTTTGGTTCTTCAAGCCTTCTATTTGAAAGATAAGAGCAATATAAAGGCTCTGCTACTGATTAGACTTTAATTGTGTGTTAAATCAATTTTTAAGCACTTAGAGTTTTAATTTTTGGAACACAGTAAAGCTTATCAATAGGTAGCGGTTTATGGCAATCATGGATTTATATTTCCTCGTCCCAATCCTTGGAGCAATGGCTTTGCTATCTGCAATTGCTTCACTGATCACGAGAGATAACTTCTACTCCGCTCTCTACATGTCTCTTGCGATGCTTTTCATTGCAGGAATTTACGCCTTTTACAATCTACAGCCTTCAGTTGTTTTGATCACTCTCGTTTTTATAGGGGCTGTCGGAGTTGTCACAATCGCGGTTGCAGCAACTTACAGAGCGAAGAGTTCAAGAAAGGTTAATCTTTTGTGGTCTATTGCAATTGCAATCGTGGCGGTATTTTTAATTTTACAAATGCCTTTTAAGCCAACCTTCGAGGTTCTGAAGGATGGGATGACTTTTTTAAGCACTTATCTTTTAGCAGTTATTTTCCTCGTCTCTTTAATGCTCCTGATCATGCTATCCACAATAAAAATCCTTAGGGAGGTAGAAAAATGATAGAACTTGGAATCGCACTTTTGGTGATCCTTGTAGCATATCTTATGGCAATCTCAGCGAGAGATGCGGTCAGATTACTAATAAGTTTGGAGTTGATGTTTGGGGGAGTATTTTTGGCAATTCTTCCTTTATTTGCTTCAATTCCAGAAACAGCTTTTGCAATACTTGTTGTTGCAATTTTCACAAGTGGTGCAGAACTTTTGATTTTGATCTCTTCAATTTTAATACTCGACAAACTGAAAAAAGGCATAGAAATAGAGAAAATATCTACAGGGGGTGATATAGAATGAGTTTATTTCTTTACATTCTCCTTTTTCCACTCCTGATCACCTTTATACTACCAATCTTCAGACCGAGAATCGCTACCGCACTTTCGGCAATCTCCTTCCTTTTTCCAGCGATCGCCTCATTATGTTTACTTTTAGTAGCTCACAGAGGAGAAGAGCTTTTAATGAATCTTCCGGCACCAATAGGTGATTTCTATCTGCTTTATGATCCAATAAGTCACGCTTTTGGCTTCACGATCTCATTGGTTTCCGCAATGGTCGCTCTTTATTCCTTACCCTACATGAAGCACAGATTCGAAGAAATGGAATTAAAAAAGGCTGAAGAATTCCGAAAATATTGGTTCCTATACAACTTATATGCAGTCTCTATGCTTTGGCTCGTCTACAGCGGGAATCTACTTTTACTCTACATTTTCCTCGAGATCTCTTTGCTCACTTCATTCATGCTCATATACCTTTACGGCTATGGCAACAGGCATTGGGTAGGGATTCTATATTTCGTCTGGACGCACATAGCAGGGGTTTTAGCCTTAACTGGTTTTTTGATGGTAGCATTTGCAAATCAAAGTCTTGCATTGAACGAATTAAGGACTATAGGTTTTATTCCATGGCTTCTGATCTTCCTCGGAATGGTTGTAAAGCTTCCGGGCTTAGGACCTCATATCTGGCTACCTTGGGCTCATGCAGAAGCACCGACACCAGTTAGTGCTTTGCTAAGCCCTTTAACGGTTGGTCTTGCTGGATATATCCTATTGAGAATTTATCTGATTGATAACTCCTTCGTTGTAGAGTTTAGGGATCTAATAATCATATACGCAATACTCTCAAGCATCTACGCTGGCTTGAGCGTTTTCAAACAGAGAGACTACAAGAGGCTTCTGGCTTATTCGACTGTATCTCAGATGGGCTATGTGCTTATAGCTCTATGCTTAGGCTCTTACGGGCTAATAGCTCTCGTTATTCAGTATATGAGCCATGCTTTCGGCAAAGCAATTCTCTTCATGACCGCAGGAGCGATAATAACGACTTTTCATGGTCTTAGAAGTCTCGATAAAATGAAAGGAATGCATGAGTTCATACCAACGATCTCTAATGCTGCTTTGGTTGGTTTCATGACTCTAAGCGGAATAATAACGATTGGGATGCTTGCGGAGTTCTTCATTCTCCTCGGGCTTGTCAAAGTATACGAATTTGATTTAGCGATGATCTCGCTTGTGGTATTTGTATTCGTTATCTCCGGACTTTACAGCTTCTACACGATGAGAGAAATCTATTACGGCACACCGATTGGCTACGAGAAACCAAAATTTAGCAGACTGCTCGATTTGCCTTTATATGCGATCGCATTCTTTAGTGTTGCATTCATCTTTCCCCCATTGGCTCCAGCACTGCTCGAGGGCATTAAACTCGTTCTCGGAGGTGTTATGCCATGATCGATCTCAAAATCGATAATGCAGCTTTGATCGCAACTTTATTACTCGCTCCGATAATTTCAAGCCTACCAGTAGCTTTTGCATGGCTTTTAGAACCAAAGAGAGAGTGGGCAAGAAAGCTCCCTATTTTCTCAGTTTTAGGTCTATTCGTCTCGCTAATTTGCTCTCTCTACATTCTTCTCAACTTTGGAAGATTAGATGAAGCTGTAAAAGTCTCTTTTGACTGGTTTCCAGGTTACAATATAAGCTTCACGTTCATATTCGATTACCTCAGCAAGATCATGGGCGTTCTTACTGCGCTGATCGCATTTCTCATCGGTGTTTATGGCTTGGAATACATGAAGCATGATTACCGCCTTGGCTGGTATTGGTTCTTCTTCAACCTATTCACAGCTTCTATGCTTCTCGTAGTTTACAGCGACAATTTGCTCATGCTCCTCATAGGTTGGGAAGGTCTTGGTTTAGCTTCTTGGGGATTGATAGGGCACTGGTTCAGAGATGACGATGACATGAGCTTCGTGGGAAATGTTGGCAGAAAAATAGCTGGTATTAACTACTTCTGGTCTCCAAGCTTAGGAGCTTGGAGGGCAATTTCAACGATTCGATTAGGAGATATGCCGATGTTCTTCGCAATCGCAGCAATCTTCTTATTCGCTGGAACGCTGAATATAAGCGAGATCCACTGGCATGAGCTTGCTGAGAAGGTTGGAGCTTTGGGAGTATTCCTGATTCTTTTTGCATTCCTTCTCGGTCCCTTTACGAAATCCGCACAACTTCCCTTTAGCGAATGGTTGATGACCGCAATGACAGGTCCTACAACAGTGAGCGCTTTGCTTCACTCCGCAACAATGGTCGCTGCTGGAACTTACGTTTTCATGCGACTTAGTTGGTATATGGAGCCATGGAACATTCACAACGCTGGCATTGAATTGATCTACGTTCTTGTTTTATTCCTTGGCTTAATCTCAGCACTCTACGGTGCCTTGGTTGCGCTTGGATGTTTGGAGAGAAAAGTTTTACTTGCAGCGTCAACTATGTCAAGCCTTGGGCTAATGTTTGCAACCGCTTCTGCAAGCTTCTGGATCGGTAAATTTGCAATACTCGTTGCATTCTGGTATCTCGTCACTCATGCGTTTGCAAAGGCAACCTTATTCCTCGTTGCAGGTCATTTGATCCATGAAACCCACGACCGCTTTTGCGTGGGTGGCAAAGATGTGGCTAAAAACCTAAAGTTTGCATTCATCGCTACGATCGTTGCAACTCTTGGTCTCAGTGGAATTCCACCATTGACCGCTTATTGGGTTAAATCAGCGATGGATGGTATTATGCATCATTTGGAGCACGAATTCGGCACAATTCCGCTAATACTATTAGTTTTAACTTCTGCAGTCTACTCCGCTTTTCTAGCAAAATTCCTAAGCCTGAACTTTATTAAAGGAGAATTCCGCATAAAGGCTCATGGCGGTGGGGGATTGATGAGCTCAGCCTACATATTGATGTGTTCAATGTTAATTCTTCTGCTCGTTATTTACCTCAAAGTAGCTGAGTTTCAGAAGTTCGTGAAAGAAGGATTTTTGGAGTCTTCATTAACTGTTGGATTGATTGTATTGGTTACTTATCTGATTACATTGATTAAACCTCGTCTTGAGTCTCCTCTAAGCAAAGCCCTTGGGGATAGATTATATTTGGCAATTTTGAACGATCTTATTATTTCAAAAATTGGATGGGCTCTTGCAAAGGTTGTTGATTACGGGAACAGGGCAATAGACTTCTTCTGCCATAGAGCAATTCCCGATACTTTCGATCTATCTTCAAGAGGAATTAGGCGAGTCCAGAGCGGTAGCATCGAGTTATATCTCAAGATCTCTGTTGCTACGATCCTAATACTTCTTGTGCTCGCAGTAGCCTTGGGGGTGATCGTATGAGCCTTATCCTTGTACTTTCACTTCTCCTCCTAACGGCTGCAGGAATAATAAGCTACTGGAATTACCGAATTTCACTGATCCTAAGCTTTGGAGTCTTGATAATTGCAATGGAGTTCGGAGGACTTTCAACGCTTATTTGCTTTTTAGCAATTCTAAATATTGTCTCGCTAATTGCGATCAGGAAAAACCAAATCGTAGGGACTGATTATGCTATGATCGGTTTGATGTCGATTGCAACTATTTACGCTTTTATAACCTCTGATCTCGCTGAACTTTTAGTTCTATTTGTTGTAGTTTCTGTGCCCACTTACCTAATAGTCATGGTTGACGAAGATAGGCTGAATGTTGACGTTGGAATAAAATACATTGCTTTCATGGTAATTGCAACGATTTTATTCATTTTAGGTTCTGCAATGCTATATTTGGGCTACAGTTGGAACAATTCAACCCTCTACTTGCTCGGATTTGTTATTTTTCTAATAGGCTTAGCCATGGAAGTAGGAATTGCCCCATTCCATGAATGGGTTCCGGATGTGTTTGCAAATGCAAACCCAATTGCGATCTCGATAATCGCATCTCTTGCAAAGTTTGTGCCATTCATTGTCGCCTTCAAGATCCTAATGTTGACCGCAACCTCCGTTACAGCTTCAGCTCTGCTAATACTTGCATTGATTTCTGCAATCTCGATGTTCGTTGGCAATATCGGAGCTCTGACCACTCAGAAACCAGCGAGAATATTGGCTTATTCGACGATAGCAAACATGGGATACGTTCTTGCAGCCTTTTCTGCAATCATGGCACCAAGAGAACTTGTTTACTTTGCAATTGCCGGTGGGTTAATGCAGTTGTTTGTCAACGCATTTGGAAAAGTTGGATTCTTCAACGCGGTAAAGGGGGGTTCTTCAACTATTTCAAATTACATTCTGAGCTTCTCCTTCATCGGCTTACCTCCTTTAATGGGTTTCTGGAGTAAATTCTTTATAATATATGCTTTGGTATTCTCAAACTACCTTTGGCTTGCAATTCTGCTTGTTATAAATTCTGCAATCTCCATTCCTTATTATCTGAGACTCGTGAGAGTTGCAAAGGCGAGCACAAGTTCTTTGCTTACAAACACCGTAGCAACGATAACCGCTTTAGCCATGCTGATAACTTTGATCCCACCAATCTGGTTTGTTGATCTCGTTATGGAGGTGTTCAAATGATCGAAAACATTCTTGTTTTAATTTTAATAGTTGCAATAGCACTTATAACCGATCTGGCAATTCTTATACTTGTAAAGATCTTGCCGAAGTATCGGCTTACCGAAGTTAAGATCCAGAGATTCGAAGCAGGGAATATTCCGATTGGACATCCGAAGTGGGTTCTTCCAATGCAATATCTCGGCTTTGTTGTTATGTTCTTAGCTCTTGAACCTGTTTTCGTTTTGATCCTCCTACTCTCTGCTATGCCTTCTGACGATGTCTACGCCTTCACGATCATCGCCCTTGCATTGCTCCTTCCAGCCCTTTATGCTGGTTATAACTACTCCTTGGAAGTTGCGGGGCTTAAGAGGGGTGATAGAAATGGATGAATTTACAAAGTTCTTAACCAGCGGAAAGTTGGCTCCGCTTAAGAAATGGGGAACAAAGTGGAGCCTATGGCCAGTGCATCTCGTTACAGCTTGCTGTGGTGCTGAATTGGCTCATGCCTTCGCTTCAGGATATGATGGAGAAAGAATAGGAGCTTTAAATTATGGCATTGCGAGACAAACAAACTTTATAATCGTTGAAGGCGCAATTACGAGAAAAATGGCGAGAGTTTTAAGGATAACATGGGAGCAAATGCCAGATCCTAAGTTCGTGATCGTTATGGGAGCATGTGGGCTGAATGGTGGTATTTTCTGGAATGGTTACAACCTCGTTAAGCCCTCCGATATAGTTCCTGTGGAGTTTTTCATCCCCGGTTGTCCACCAACTCCTGAAGCTTTATTGAGAGGAATAAGACAACTGCAAAGAAAGCTCGAAACTGGAGAAGCAGAAAGTTCAATTGACTTCTACGATCTCAAGCTTCAGAAGGGGA
Organism: Archaeoglobaceae archaeon; assembly: GCA_025059545.1. Next base: position 4,203 of record JANXDJ010000044.1, on the reverse strand, counting down.
AAATTCCGAAGTTTTTGCCGAGAAGTCCAAAAAAAGTCTCTTTAATGCCAAGTATAGTTGTGAATAAAGCTAAGGATGTGGACTGGGCTTTTGGAAAGGAGCTTTGTGAGAAATTTAGAACCTTTAAGATCGAATCCGCAGTAATTACTGCAAAGAATAGAATTGCGGTTAAAGTCTCCGAAGAAAATCTTGTAGAAGTGGCTAAGGGACTGAAAGAGCTCGGCTTTGACCATGTTAAGTCCGTTAATGTCATTGATCTTCCTGATGAGGGCAAATTCTTAGTTGAATATCACGTTTCAAGCTATAGCAAGAACGAGCTAATGCCGGTGATCGTGAATCTCTTTACAGAAATTCTGAGAAAGGAAGCAAAGATTAGTAGTCTTTCAGAGATCTTTCCAAGCGCAGACTACATGGAGAGGGAAATGCATGATCTCTTTGGAGTAGAGTTCAAAGGAAATCCTTGGAAGGGTAAATTCCTACTTGCTCCTGACTCTCCAGAATTTCCGCTTAGAAAGGACTTCAAGCTTCAGGAAGAAGTTTATGTGGGTGATTGAAATGAAAGAATTATCCATAGATGTCCCTGTTGAGCCACCAAAAGAGCTTGAGTCTCTTTTCCTACCAATTCCCAAGGAATACGTCGAGGAAGTTTATAAAAAAGATGAGTTTCTGATCCTCGTTGGTCCTCAGCATCCGGGAAGCGGACACATGAGGCTGATCGTGAGAATTAAGGGAGACATAATTCAAGAAGTAATTCCAGACCCCGGATACGTTCATAGATCCATGGAAAAGCTTGCTGAAAACAGACTTTACATTCAAAATATCCCGCTTGTTGAAAGACCTGCAATAATGGATTCAGCAAACTTCAATCTTGGCTACATCAGAGCCATAGAGTCCGCTTTGGATCTTGAAGTTCCCGAGAGAGCCAAATATCTGCGAACGATCCTTGCAGAGCTCTGCAGAATTGGAACTCATTTATACGATGCGGCAATTCTCGCGGTATTCCTTGGGCATACAACGGGTTTCATGTATCCTTTCGGCATAAGAGAGTTGATCTGCGAAGCTTTAGTTAAAATGACTGGAGTAAGGTTCACGTCTTCATTCATAATTCCGGGCGGTATTAGGAGAGATGTTGATAAGAGTGTGCTTGAGTGGCTTTACTCTGCAACTTTTGCGATTGAAAAAAGGCTTAAGAGCTTTGAAAGAATTTTCATAAAGAATCCAACTGTCATCACGAGGCTAAAAGATGTTGGAGTCCTTAGCAAGCGAGAAGCAATTGAATTCGGCATAGTAGGACCATTTTTAAGGGCGAGCAGTGTTGAATATGATGTCAGGAAAGTGGAGCCTTACGAGGCTTATGATAAGGTTGATTGGGAAATAGTTGTTGCTGATGAGGGAGATAGCTATTCAAGGTTCTTAGTTCGAGTTAACGAGGTTACGCAAAGTCTTAGAATAATAAGGCAGTGCATAGCGAGCATTCCTGAAGGAAGGGTTATAAGCGAGCAAATCTGCGATAATGGTTCTGAAATAAGAGGAGAATTTTTTGATAAACTTTTTGAGATCGTTTTGCCACCCGGAGAGTTCACAGCTCTAACTGAAGCGGCGAGGGGCTCTCTGATCTACACACTAGTAAGCGATGGAGAAAGCAATGTTCCTTATAGATTGCGAATTGTCACTCCAGGCTGGTTATACCTTCGTGGATTCATGGAGTCGCTTAAGGGCGAGAGACTTGCAGATCTACAAGCTATCTATGGAAGTTTCGGCTATTTTCCGCCTGAAGCGGATAGGTGATGCAAATGATGGAAACTTTGATCGAGCTTTTTAAATTCTTTTTGAGCCTTCTTAAGGCAAATCAGCTGGAAATTCCACTCATAAAGCCGATAATAAACTTAGTGATGGAGCTCGTAGCCAAGATCCCGATACCATATCTTACCCATTTGGTCGATCTAATTATTTCTATAATCCTCTGGCGACCTCTCTTCGCCGTCGCAGTAATGCCAGGGCTAACGATTCTGATGCTTTATCTTCTCTATATCGTCTGGTTCGAGAGGAAACTTACTGCAAGGATACAGTGGAGAGTTGGACCTTTAGAAGTTTATCGCCCGTTAAGGGGAGCAATTCAAGCTCTTGCAGATGGTGTAAGGTATCTTTTCCAAGAGGCAATCATCCATAGAGAAGCCCATAGACCTTATTTTGTTCAGCTTCCAATTCTTGCCTTTATTCCTATATTGCTCCCAATAGCTTTCATTCCTGCAGGTAATGTGGTTGGAATTAAGTCTCCTTATGCGATCCAGCTCGTTGTTGCCTTCATTTCTCTGATCCCAATAACTATCGTTGCAATAGGCTGGGCTTCTAACAGCAGATTTGCATTCGTTGGTTCAGTGAGAGAAGCTCTTATGTATGTCGCCTACGAGATTCCATTCATAATAGCAGTGATTTCAATGATCTTTATTTACAAGAGTGGAGATCCCTATGTGGCAGTAGAAGAACAGTGGATCCCAGGAGCGATCCTTAATCCAATTGCATTTCTAATCTTCCTAATAGCGATGCTAATGGCAACCTCACGTCTTCCTTTTGAGATTCCTGAGGCGGATCAAGAGATCGCCTTTGGACCATTTGTTGAGTATTCCGGAATCCTCTTCGGACTCGTGATGGTTTTGGCTTATGAGAAGCTTTATGTTATGGCTTTACTCTTCACGATCCTATTTTTGGGAGGCTGGAACGGTGTATACATTTCATTGCTCGGCGATCTTAATGCTCCACTTTGGCTTGTTATAAAGACGATCGTCGTGATCTCGATAATAGCCATGGTTAGATCAATGTATGCACGCTACAGGATCGATCAGGCTTTGCGGATCAGCTTTAGCTGGCTACTGGCTCTTTCGATATTGGCGTTGTTAATTGGCATGGTGGTTGGATATGAAGGTTGAATTCAAAGCTGGAAAGACGGAGATGCTTAAAAGCCATGTAGATGTCATAAGGGAAGCTTTCAAGCAGGCTTTAGCACCCGATCGAGTAACTGTAGAGTATCCAAGAGAAAGAAGAAAATATCCGTCGAATTTCAGAGGAATAATTCTTTTTGATCAGGATAAGTGTATAAATTGTTTCAGATGTGCCCATATATGCCCTGCTAACGCCATTCAGATGACATTCTACGAAAAGTCCTGGCCGGGAATTGATTACACAAAGTGTATATTCTGCCACTTCTGCGTTGAAAGCTGTCCTACTGGAGCTTTGAAGTCTACTAAGATCCATGACGTTGCCTTTGCCAAAATGGAGGAGATGAAACTTAGAGCTGACCAAATGACGAAATCTCCAGAAGTCTTTCGGGAAGACTCTGTTACTGTTGAGTATCTCGTCGACGATAAAGGTTGGAAGCTTCTAAGAAAGACGGAAATCGAGGAGTTAGTTGTCGAAGCTTTCTTGCCAGTGATAAAAAAGAAGATCTCTGCGTGCGTTGATCCAGAGAGCTGTCTTGGCTGTAGGATTTGCGTTGAAATTTGTCCAAGCGATGCCATTGTTGTAGACAGAAAGGCGAACAAGCTTAAGATCGAATCTGCGAAGTGCACTGGGTGTGGACTATGCGTTAGGAACTGTCCAATGCAAATTCTCGCTTTGAAAGAGGTGGGCTAATGCAGGAATGGCAGATCTTGTTGCCGGAAAAAAAGCACAAGAAGAAATTCTTCGGCAACCTGGTTGAAGAAGTTATCAAGCCAGCTATTTGTAGCCATTGCACCGCTTGCTCCGCAATCTGCCCAGTGAATGGAATAACCGCTGGAGACAAGCCAATAGACTTTCCGAACTGGCTTAAAGATTGTGTAGACTGCGGAGCTTGCATAAAGGTTTGCCCAAGATGGGAATACAAGCCTTTGAACGGCTTAGGAAATTACATTGAAATATTCTCAGCCAAATCGAAGAGATTTCTCGGGCAAGATGGAGCAATGGTTAGCGAGTTCACCGCAACTGCTTTGGAAGAAGATATAATAGAGAAGGCTATTTTCGTTGGAAGAGACGAAGAATGGAGGACGAGAGTTGTAGCGATCACAGAGCCTGAGCAGTTGAAGAACAGCAGAATAACTGGAACGAAATACTGCTTCGCAGACGTTCTTCCAGCGGTGAAGGAGGAAATTCTAAGTTCAAAGGCAATAGCATTCGTTGGCACTCCATGCATGATCTCAGCTTTGAGAAAAATGCAAAAAGCGTTTA
>JANXDJ010000043.1 GCA_025059545.1 Archaeoglobaceae archaeon | reverse complement strand
AGACCATAGCGAAGATGAAAAAGGAAATGAGTCCATACCCGCTTAAAATTTCGTAAGTGTAGCTAAGTTTTGGTTCCTCATACACAACTTCTACTGGAGCACCAGAGATGGAAAAATCATGAATCGAGATCTTAAGAGGAAAGATTATGCCAACGCCTGTGCTGAAGATTGGATAGAGCAAAGGCACCGCTCCTCCCTCGAGAATATCCAGAATAATATGAGAGATTATAAAAATTCCAGCAATTCCTGAAATTTTCCCGTTTCTACCGAGTTGTTTTTCAATGAGAAGAATTACAAGGATTAGGGGGATTATAATTAAAAGAGAGTGAAAAAGCCCCGGAATTCGGAGAAGTTTATCCAGATCTGGAAACCAAGCGAAGAATACGAGTAAAAAATGATAGCTCGGATTAAGCAGATCCTTTTTCAGCACATAAAGAGCTGTTAGCGGAATGAAGATGTGCGTTAAAGCATCCATATCATCACTTTCTTGAAATCACTATAACTCTGTAGCTCATCACATTTTGAGCAATTTATTCCGTTTTTCTTTGCCATTTCTACACCTGACTCACTTATCTCAAGTCCATGAACTTCCTTAGCTCTACAAGCTTCAGCTATAAGTTTTGTGAATTTTCCATCTCCACAACCAACGTCGAGAATCCTTTCAAAATCATACTTTGAGAATACATCTAAAACTTTTCTGTGTCTATCCTCAAGAATTTCAGGAGTTCTTCCAACAAATCTCTCGATCTCCTTTTTCTTCATCTCATCTCCTCTTCTTCGTTTCGTTTATAATGCTAAACATGAATGAGGAGAAAAGCGTTTGCAGACCTAAAGCTGTTATAACCATGAAAAGGACGTTTAACTCAGAAATCGGAAGAAACTTGAAACCAGAGTTAATCCACTCGATAACAGCACCGGAGATGAGTATGAGCCCAGCGAGGAAGGTTATAAGACCAAGAGTTGCAGTTTTTTCAAATGAGATCTCTTTGTTATTTTCGTTCATGATCTTGGAAAAATATCCGAAGTTCAAAATTTGAAAGCCCACAAGAGTTAGAAATCCGCCTGCAATTGCAGAGTTGATTCCGGGAGTGAAGAAAACCCTTATCTTGAAGATTGCCATGAAGATCATGAGAAAACCAAGAAAGAGCATTAATGCTCCGGGATAAATAAAAAGATGCTTTGGAGCGTTTAGAAGCATAAATCTGAGATGTCTCCATCCGTCTTGAAAAGATCTTATCTTTGGTCTACCCCCGATCCTTTTTCTGTAGGTTATCGGAACCTCTGCAATTTTTAGCTCCTCCTTAACTGCTTCGATTATCATCTCAGAAGCAAACTCCATTCCCTTGCATTTCAGAACCATCTTCTCCAAAGCATCACCTTTAACAACTCTAAAGCCGGTATGAGAATCCGAGACGTTTGCTTTGAAAAAGAAGTTCAAAAACCTGTTTAGGATTCTGTTTCCAATTTTATGAAGAAATGGCATCGCACCAGTTTCAATATTACCTAAAAATCTGCTTCCAAGAACAATATCCGCTTTTTCTGCAGATTCTAAAAGCTTTTCTGTTTCTCTTACATCATAAGTTCCGTCCGCGTCGATCAAAACAACGAATTTTGGATAGCCGTATTTTCTCTTCAAATAATCAAAAGCGAATAGATAAGCTGATCCATAGCCCAATCTATCGGGAAATATCACTTCTGCCCCCATTTCTCTCGCAATCTCTGGTGTTTTGTCCTTCGAAGAATCCGAAACGATGATTTTTCCTTTTAAACCCTTTTTATTCAGAAATTCCTTTACCTGAGAAATAACAACTTTTATTCCTTCCTCTTCGTCCCTCGATGGAATTACAAATGCAACTTCAAACTCGTTCATGATCTCCCTTTCCAAAAATTCAAATCTGAAATTTCAAATTCGAAAGCTAACGCTAATCAGCGCACCAGCCCCCCTCATCGCTTTTTTTGCTCAGTCTCTGCTGGCACGCTAAAGCAAGGAATCCAGAATTTGAGTGTTGACGTTTAAGTATTTTTTAACAGTTGTGATAAAAATTTTTTTCTGTTGTTCGTAGCTTATCCACCAAGTATCGCAGAAATCTTCATTTTTCTCCAAATCCTTTAAAATCAGCCTAAGCTGAACATCGGTTATTTTGCAATATTTTTTTAACTCTGAAAGGACTATGATGAAGTTAGAAAGTTTTTTCCCTTTGTCAGAAGACACGTTTTTGAAGGTTCCACAGTTAGAACAGACTGGATGAAGCTTTAAAATACCGTTTGGAATTTCTGACCACTCCTTTTCATGAGCAAAGTGCTTACAATGCATATAAAAAATTACTTATTGGGATTTTAAAGTTTTGCCAAATTGTCTTAGACTTAATTTATCCGATCTCTAAAAATACTTGATTTCGAAATAAATGGATGCGGGGGGAGGGATTCGAACCCCCGAACTCCTACGAGATAGGACCCTGAATCCTACGCCTTTGACCACTCGGCAACCCCCGCTTTTTAATTTAAAATTAAAGCAGGAATATTAAGTTTTTTGTTCTCTTTTAGCATCGAGATCCAAAAAACACATTTTTGGGTTTAAGAGAGAAGCCTTAAAAATCATGTATTACCGAAACCTATATATACTTTTGGTAGCAAATACCAATAGATGGTTCCAAGTTTTGGAGACTTTCAGAAGTTTTGGGAGGATGCACTTAAATGGCAGAGAGAGTTCATCGAGTCTCTTTCTTCAGCTATAAAGCTAATGTCTGGGTTTAGTATCATGAGTAAAGATCTTGCAGTCTTTAGGGCGAAGATTCAGGCTGGTGGAAGAATATCTATCCCCGAAGCGGAGAAAATAGCTCTCGGGATTAAAGATGGGGATGTAGTTAAGGTAATCATCGTGAAGGAGGGAGGTGAGAGATATGGAGATGAAGGAGTTGATGGAAGTGGGAAGGGGGTTCTATAAGATGGGTTTCGGAGTTGCGAAAACAACGCTGGACTTGCTGAAGGTGAGCATGGACAACTACGTGAGCATGTATGAGTTCTATATGCGTCAGTTAATGCCGGGAGAGAGCTTTGAGAGTTTTAAGAAGACAATACAGCTCTACATGGATTCGCAGTCAAAGGTTTTCGACAACTTCAAGAAGCTTTTGGACCAGCTTGAGAAACAACAAGACGAGATTTACAACAAGATGCTCGAAGTAGCTCCGAAGGAAGAGAAGAAAAAGTAAACTTTTTTATTTTTTATTTTATACTATTCTCGTGGCATCTTATATTCTTGTTCTCTACAATGATCGGAAGCAAAAAATTGAAGTAGGAAAGCTTGGTTTTTTTGAATTTGAGCCCGGATATTACTACTACGTTGGCAGTGCAGAAAAGATTAGCAGAGTGCGGAGACATTTCGGTAGAAAGAGGAAGAAATGGCATATAGACTACATTTCAGAAGTCTTTGATGTGCTTGGAGCAATACTTCTCAACTTTGAGGAGTGTGAGCTTGCTAAGAAGGTAAAATTAACACCGATTAAAGGTTTTGGATGCTCGGACTGTGATTGCTATTCTCACCTCTTCTATTCCAGAAACTTTACAATTGAATACTTGTTAACGTGAATCTCGATTCCGTTTTTACCTTCCTTAGCGTAGCCGTTGTAGATCTCCATTCTCATTCCAATTTCTGCTTTATAATAAATTTCTTTATCCCAAATGAGAACTCTGACTCTCCCGCTCTCATCTGAGAGATAAATCTCGTTTGCAAGATCTGGATCTCCTATTCCACTGACTCTGCCCCTGACATTGACTTTTCCCGGGAGGATCTCGGAGATCTTAACAAATTCCTGTGAATTTGGAGAATAGTTGGCAAGTTCTTCGGCTGTTTTTTCATCGATCAAATCTCCAAACCTATCTTTGATCTCTTTAAGCCTATTAAACTTATCCATAGAACCACCAGAGCCAAAGAGTAGATAAAAAGCCAAGAATAAGCAGAAGAATCCCTATTTTCTCCCTCATACGACCCACTCCCCAAGTTCTTCTGGAGCCATGGCAAAATACCTAAGACACTCGAACTCTATAAAATGCAGTTTCCTTGCTAGTATTACGAGCGAGTGCAAAGGATCGCCGAAATCAAAATCAGCCAATTTTTTAATTCTATCGCATTTCACCACCGCATTCTCGCTACCAGCTTTTGCGATTCCAACAGCGAAGTGTTTTTCAAAGCTATCTTCTAAGCTTAGAATTCTGTCCACAGCATCTTTGATCTTCATTGGGGGATTAAGATCGAGAAAAAGCAATGTATGGGCATCTATGCTAAGGTTAGCCATGATCGTGTCGATAAAAGCTCTTGATTTATGCCAGCTTACCGTAGCAGATCTTCCAAAGCGGTAGTTCTGAAGCCCTGTTAAAGAGCAAACCGCATTGATTATGCTCGCATTATTTATTATCCTCGTTTTAACACCTGTTTTCTTGGCTTCAAGCACGAGTGATACGTGAGTAGTGGCGATTGTTGGATCTCCGGGAACGAGGATTACAATGTCTTTTTCTTTTGCCCTTTCAATTATTTTCCAGCTCTTCTCCTCCAGATCACTTCTCTCAGCCTCCTTGACTTCTTTGCCGAAAAATCTCTTCAGTTCTTCGAGCGAAGAAGAGATCTTCGATGTATAGGTATCCAGATAAACTTCTTCAGCACTCTTTACCGCTTCATAACCTCGAAAAGTCACATCTTTGTAATCTTGGAGTCCTAAACCTACGAGAGTGAGCATGACTCTACTCTTTAATCCAAATGTTAAAGTTTACGGATTGAAAATGCTATGAGAAAGTTTTTATAACAAATAAAGGAGTTTCTGTATGCGATGGTTTTTGGTTGTAGCGTTGTTGCTTCTGCTTTCATGTTGCGTCCAAGAAGGGGGCAAACCAGAAACTCCAGTCCAAACAACTCCAGAATCCGTTCCAACTACTCCTATAACCACACCTTCAAAAGAAAAAAGGCTCGAGCAGACTGTGCCATTAAAAGATAGTGAGAAGATATCAGATTATTATTTGTTGCATCTTAAACCGTGGAAATTGGCAAAGGGAACGGAGAAGAGCGATTTCTATACTTCCGAGATCCCAAGAAAGCCAAAAGTTGCAAAGATCATGAACGTCACTGCGAATTTGAAAGAAGAACTTGCAACTCCAGTAATTGAAGATTTTGTATTCTTGATTGACAGCTACAGAGTCTACGCATATAAAGAAGAACTTCTGTGGAGCTTTAACATTCAAGAGTCGCTCGATAAGGACATCAAAGCCTACGGAATTGGAGATTACCTCTTTGTAGGAACTTCTTCTGGTAAGAAAGGCTTCTCTTTGATTGCCTTTGAGAAGGAGAACGGAAAGATTGCATGGCATAAGGAGATCAACATTGCTGGAAGTGTTTCTGCTCTAGTAGTGAGCGATCTCGTTTGCATAGGCACTGATTACCTCGATCCATGGGTCATGTGCTTTACTCAAGGAGGAGAATTGAAATGGAGAGCGAAGATCGATGGCACTGTGAATGGGTTTGCAGTTGGAAATGGAAAGCTATTCGTGTCTGCAAACAAGCTATACGCCTTTGATCTTCAGAGTGGAAAGCTTCTCTGGCAAGTGGACAAAGGCTACTCTGCACCAATTTTTAAGAACAACATGATCTTTGTCTCTCTCCAAGGATACGTTTACGCATTCTCGGAAAATGGCGAACAGCTATGGAAGAAATACTTTGGCGCTGGAGAAGACCAAAACTACAATCCGATGATCTCAGCCAGTAGCCATTATCTATACATCTCAAGAGCGATTGGAAAAGAACCTTTCGATCTGCAAATCGCCGATTTTGACGGGAATCTTGTTGGAACTTTCAACCTCTCTGCAAATGAAGTTCCAGGATTTCCTGTTGTTTCTGACAATGTCGTAATTCTACCAGTAAAAACGGAGAGCTACGGCAAGATCTATATCCTGTGGCGTGGGCTCGAAAAACTCTTTGAGCTTAAGCATGATGGAAAGGAAGTCCTGATGCCAAAAGTAGCGGTTTCAAAAGGCACGATCTACGTTGTATTTTCGGACAACAGAAGCTCTCATAAGCTATACGTCTTAAGCGACTCTAAGGCACCAGAAATTGTTTCTATAGACATTCAAACAGAAGGAGACGAGATAACTGTTTCTACCACAATCAAAGACTCTGAGAGCGCTATATCTAGAGTATATCTTGTATATTCGTTTGAAAGCGGAAAATGGAACTATAAAGACATGGAACTTGGAAGAAGATACATTAGAGAGCCTATAGGTGGTTACGGGCTTTCTGATGAGCTTTATACTGCAAAGCTCAAGGTTTCAAAATCGGTGGAGTTTTATATAGCTGCAATAGACAACTCGAACAACGTCGCATACTCTAAAGTCTACGCCTACGCACTAACTTAGTCTTTCGACAACTAATTTCCCTTTTTCTTTTTTTATCACTACCGTCATCTCTTCTCTGCCGTCAAATCCTTCTCTTCTTAGCTCAGAAAAATCCATTGTTTTTAGAAATTCAATCAAGAGTTCGAGCTCTTTTTCTTTTTCCTCATCTTCCTGCTTTAGGAGATAAGAGAGAAGTTCCTGGTATTTTTTCTTAGCTGAAGTCTCAATGCAATGTCCAGAGAGGTGTAGAAGTATCATAGCTTTGATTTAACCCCTCTTTCAACTTCTTCATACAAATTTTTGCCATTTGAATCGATTGCAACAATACATGGTCCAAAATTCTCAACTTCGAAAATCCAAACCGCTTCAGCCATTCCTAAGTCTTCCCAGAAGACACCTTTCACTTTCTTTATTTTGCTCGCCGCAAAGGCTCCCGCTCCGCCGGGAAATGCGAGATAAACTGCTTTACCCTTCATCGCTTCCGTCACTTCTTTGTTCATTCCCCCCTTTCCAATCATGACCATAAAATCGACTTTTTCAAGGATTTTTGGAACATAAGGGCTCATTCTCTCGGAAGTCGTTGGACCTGCGGAGATAACTCTGTTCTCGCTTATTATCGGTCCACAGTGATAAATTACAGAGCGATTAAAGTTGAAGGGCAATTTCTGCTTTTTTTGAATCATCTCAACCGCTCTTGCATGCGCTTTATCCCTTGCGGTGAGCAATTCACAGCTTAAATAAACTATGTCTCCTGCTTTGAGCTTCAGTATGTTCTCGTCTACCCTCGAGATTATCACAAAATCACCTCTGCCCTTCGATTCGCCCAACATTGGATGTTAACAGCAACTGGTAAAGAAGCAGTATGGCAGTAATTAATCTCTGATAGCACACCCAATGCTGTATTCTTTCCACCAAGACCCATTGGTCCAATTCCAAGTGAATTTACCGCTTCCAGAATTTCCAGCTCAAATTCATTCATACTGTCAAGATTTCTGAGCAAAGCCTTTTTTGCAAGCTTTGCTGAAACGTCAAAGCTACCACCGATTCCTAAACCAATGACTATTGGTGGACATGGCATACCCATTGCCTTTGCAACTGTCTCAACGACGAACTTCTTTATCTTCTCAGCTTCCATTGGCAAAAACATTCTCAGCTGAGAAACATTCTCACTTCCCGCTCCTTTAGGCATGTAAACGATGCGAAGCCTGTCACCCTCAACGATTTCAACGCTCACCACAGGCACACCAATGCCAGTGTTGTCTCCAGAGTTCTTCCTCGTAAGCGGATGGACTGCGTTAGGGCGAAGTATTGCTGGGGTTAACTTTCTGACCGCATCTGCTAAGGCTTTCTTGATATCAAACTCCAATTTTAGCTCTTTACCGATTTCAACAAAGAAAAATGGTATTCCGGTATCTTGGCATATCGGAAGCTTTGATTTTTTCGCAATTTCTATGTTTTGGAGTATAACTTCAAGATTCCTCTTTGCGATTTCGCTTTCTTCAGACTCGTAAGCTTTTCTAAGCGCATTAACGACATCTGGTGGAAGTTCAGTCTGAGCTTTAACTATTATTTCTGAAACTGCATTTACAACATCTTCATAGTTCATTTTTCCCCCTCCTTATAAAATCATTCAGCTCTTCGACTTTTGTTACATCTTTCTTGATGCAACGAAAGATCTTCTTCTTAAGCCCAATGTTAGGCAAGTTTCCGTAGCTTGAAAGTGCTCTCAAAAGCCCCTTCTCTATTTCTAATCCTCTTGAATCATAATCAGTCAGTATTATGACTTTTTTGTCACTTAATTTTTCAGCTGTGCTTGAGAATCCCGAAAAGACCACTATTTCGCCCTCCAATCCTATCTCACGCAATGCTCTAACATCCTTAGCTCCTTCAACCACAACAACCCATCCTTCTCTTGAAAGCTCTTTAAGTTCTTCTATTGCATCAAGAAACTCTTTTAGCTCTTCCATACTTTATTCCGGGCTCGATTTGTAAAGTTAGATCTGCGATCACTCCTCTTTTCATTCCACCCTTGACAACTGTGAAGGAGTTGAAATCCAAAACTTTTATTTCTCCAATATCTTTCTCTCCAAAGCTCTTTGCGATCTCTAAAACCTTCTTTTTAGCGGTTTCGATTAAATCATCGTCCTTAGGAATACTGCCAGTTCTAAAAGGGCATTTTTCTGGAACTCCATTGTAGATCGCAATCCCCTTCTCAGTGTCATATCTCGCATGAAGCGTTAAGCTAACCTTTGTAACAGCAGATCCAATTGCGCAAATCGCTTCGCTGTGCTCTGGGACAACATAATCGATTTCAGCTTTCTTTGCGATTTCAGGAATCAGATATGGAGCAAGATAACCCGCACCAATGATCTTATCGCATTCCATAGCTTTAAGGTTGTCAGCAACCATCGAAACGAAGTTGTCAACAACTTTTTCAGCTTCAAAGCTTTTTCCAAATTCTTTTGAACGTCTACTTTCTCCAATTTCAAATCCTATATAGTTAAGAGCATCTGTTAAGGTAAAAGTATTTCCACCAAAAGCAATTGGGTTTGCGCAATTTGGCGTTGGCTTCCCATTCTGCACGATTGAATTACCCCCCAAGGGGATCGAGATTGAATCGACACATCTTATTAGAGTCTTTCTTCCAGCTATTTCAACACCTTCAACGATTACAGGCTTACCATTCTCGATTCTCACAAGCGATGTGGATATACCGCCTATGTTAACAACCACTGCGTCCTTCTCGCCAGTCAGAAATATAGCCCCAAATGCAGAGGCAACTGCTGTGGAACCATATAATTCAGAAGGGTTCTCAACAACCAGCTGATAGCTGGAGATTGCACCATCTCCTTTAAGGTAGTAGAAATCGCCTATGATGCTCTTTATGCTTTCACTCAAATCCCAGATCGTCTCTTTTAGCTTTGCATTGATCACGGTGGTGTTTATTCTTGTAGGATAGTTCAAACCACCGACGAAATAGCTCAAAGCTATTCTCTTTTCATTGATCTTTTCTTTCACGATCCTTTTGACCTCCTCCTCAAGTATGGGATTTCTTACTGAAAACTTCGAAGCTATTGCAACGTTTTGAAATTTCTCTCTCTCGAGAATTTTTTTAACTTCAACCTCATCGATTTTCTCTACCACATCGCCTCTATGATTTACATAACCCTTAAGGATAAAACCGTATCTGGAGTAATTCAGCCCTGGACCAGGAATGAGGAGTGTTAGAGTTCTCATCTCATCAAATCTTGAAACGAGTAAGTTGATTGGTATGGAAGTAGTTACAACAACTTTATCTTTCTCGAGATATTCTCTTAAATCCTTGAATAAGCTCCCAATTCCCATTACAGCTGGTTTTTTGAATATTGAGATCTCGTCAGAAACAATTGCCGAGACCAAATTACAGCCACCGATATCAACACCGATCATCGAAATTTGTTACAACTAAAAGATATAAAAAATCTTTGAACTTAGGACTTAAGTAACCTCTCTATATCCTCAATTTTCGCATCCGTTTTTATGCAGTAGCCACAGTAATGCGCTACAGATGCTTTAAAACCCTCTGATCTGAGTTTAGTCACAAATTCACTTGTTGGAGGCACTGATCTTGCTAATCTACTACAGATCTTTTGCAGATCATAGGAAAAAGGTAGATCTACTTCTTCGGCAATTCTTTTGAGGATCCTTTTCGCCTCTCCTTCAGCCTTGCTTAAGAGTTTATCCAAAAAGCTTTGGTCTTTTAATTCTCCAAGCCAAAGAGGGCCAAGAGTCAAAATTTTAGATCCGCATTTGCATTCTTGTTCTGAAAAACCATCTAGGCGAATAATGCTCTTTCGGAGACATTTTGGACAAAAAAGAAGATAACCGATCTTTTCGAACATTTTCAGCGATTGAGAGCTTGAACGTCTAAGATGAAGATGAACTCGATAATAATGCTCTTTTGTCCATGCAACGATCGGCTCAATGCTCTTGTCAAATCTCGCAGAAGTTCTTGCTATGTACCCAAGCAAGATCCTAAGTCCAGTCTCATGTGGCGTATCGGTTTTTGAAACGATCACAGAATATTTTCTTAGTCCAGCAGAATCCTTACAGCATAAAGCTTCGAGATCTGTAGCGGTGACACTCAAAATCTCTGCAGAAATGCATGCGGACTCTATGTAATTAGCGGGACTACCAAATGGGTCTATGTCGATGTGCCTAAATTCTCTCTCACGCATTAGGATATTAGCATCCTTGCAGTTAACCTCTGCTGAGAGTTCATTTATCTCGAGGTTTCTCTTTATAATCTCCACAGCTTTTGGGTTTGCATCATTGAAAACAACTTCACGTCCAGCTTCAAGCATTGCCCTTATCCCTCGAACTCCAGTTGCAGATAAAGCATCGAGTATCTGCTTTTTATCTAATTCTGAAAAGATTAGCATGTCTATGTCCCTACAAAGCTTCATTCTCGGGTTGTAGAAGATTCCGTCTGTTAAAATCTTTGCCTTTCCCTCAATGATCATAAAGCTTCACGATCTCCTGAGCAACTTTCTCTCTGTTAGTCTCATCAATTGTGTAAAGTCTGAATTCTCTTTTGATCTTCTCAACAAGCCAGTGATTCGCTTTATAATGAACAGTAAAAATGATATTTTCTCTACTCATCAACTCTTGAACTATTGAGATAAACTTGGGACTTTTCAACTCCATTGGTCCGACTTCGTCAATTATAACCAGATCCCCGTTTAGATCAAGTTTTTCAAGGAATTTATCAAACTCTTCTAACAAAACTTCGTATTTTCCTACTATTGTCTTTCCTTTTCCAACCCTTGCGAGCCTCGCTTCAGATTTGCTCATGAGATCTATCAGTTTAAAACCTACCCGAACTCCTCCGGATCTTTCTT
>JANXDJ010000042.1:1480-11341 GCA_025059545.1 Archaeoglobaceae archaeon | reverse complement strand
AATCGTATTCTCCAGAGTCTTGAAATGCCAAAACCAAGATCCCGAGCACAGCTATGAGAATCAGAAAGTATATGGAGCGCACAAAAGCAGTCGCTTTGGAAAATATAAACATTATCTAACAATAAATGGGAATAGTTCTTTGCTCACAATTGTCTTTCCATTCCTCTTTTCGACAAGATTTTAATATTCGAGATCTTTTCGAGTGCATGTCTCTTGCGAGCTATTTCAGATTTGAAGAATACAACACAAACATGAAAACAGAAGTCCTTGCTGGCTTGACAACTTTCATGACAATGGCCTATATAATCTTCGTGAATCCTGCAATTCTCAGCGATGCCATTGGCAAAGAAGCAATTCCAAGCCTTGTTACTGCCACAGCGTTAGCTGCAGGGATTACAACAATAATAATGGCGCTATACGCAAAGAAACCATTTGCATTAGCACCAGGAATGGGATTGAATGCTTACTTCACCTACGGTGTTGTCATAGGAATGGGCTATTCTTGGCAAGTTGCATTAGCAGCGGTTTTCGTTGAAGGTCTCATATTCATATTACTTACCGTGACAAAGCTTAGAACTGCAGTGATCAACGCAATTCCAATTTCGCAAAAATACGCAATTGGTGCAGGCATAGGGCTTTTCCTCACGCTAATTGGCTTAAAATCTGCTGGTATTGTTGTATACAATCCCGCAACCCTTGTAGCTCTCGGAACTGAGAACTTCGTAAAAGCGGAATTCTGGATTGCGATTCTCGGCTTAATAATTGCAGCAGGAATGATGGTTCGCAGAATCCCTGGAGCGTTGCTTGTTGCAATACTCATCGCAACCGCAGTAGCGGTAGTTATTGGTGTAGCTCCCGCTCCAGAAAGCCTTGTAGCTTTACCTACGCTGGACAAAACATTCCTTCAGCTTGACTTCGTTGGGTTGCTGAACATCGGAGCCATTGGAGTGGTATTTGCATTCTTCATGGTCGACTTCTTCGACACACTCGGCACCGTTTCAGGCTTGAGTGCAAAGGCGGGTTTCATGAGAAAAGACGGAAGCATTCCAGATAGCGAGAAGATCCTTATGACCGATGCTTTTGGAACAAGCTTTGGGGCACTGCTCGGAACTTCAACAGTAACCACTTACATAGAGAGCGCTGCGGGCATTGAAGAAGGCGGTAGAACAGGAATGACCGCTTTAGTTGTTGGAATTCTCTTCATCGTCGTAGGTTTGTTCGTTTCACCAATAGCTGCAATAATCCCAAGCTCAGCAACTGCTCCCGCCCTAATTCTCGTTGGTTTCCTGATGCTTACCGTCATTAGAGACATCGACTTCAGAGACTTGACTGAAGCTCTACCAGCTTTCGCTGTGCTCGTTACAATTCCTTTCACCTATTCCATAGCGGATGGTATAGGTGTTGGTTTCATAAGCTACGTAGCCTTAAAGATCCTATCTGGGAGGTTCAGAGAAATACACCCACTAATGCTCGCTCTCGCTCTCGTTTTTGCGGTCTACTTCTTATATCTCGGTGGACTAATTAAAATCTAATTTTTTATTTTTTTAGCAAAATTTAACTTTCAAAACTTTTGTAATATCTAAAATAAATAAAAAATATATAAAACTTTAACTCTTCCTTCTCATCAAATAAGCCAAAGCAATAAGCCCAGCGATTGCAATTATTGCTTCAAAGCCGGGAATGAACGGCTTTGGCGTTGGTGTAGGCGTTAACTCCGGAGTTTTTGGTGTTGTTGGAGTTGGTGTTACGATTGGGGTTGGAGTCTCCAAAGGCTTAATTATTGCAACGAAGTAGCTAAAGCTTGGAGTTGTTGCTTCGTAGTAATTGTATTTTCCATCACTGCTAAGGAACTTCGTTGGCAGTTCAATCCATTGCTTTCCATCCCATTTGAGCAAGATCAAAGCAACTGCGTTTGGATCGAAGCCTCTGGCTTTTATCTCTTCAATTGAAATTCCAAATTGAATCTTTCCTTTAATCTCCACTTCTCTGCTCAACCTTGGCTCAATGCTCAAGATCAGCATTAAAACCCCAGCTGGAGTTGGAATGTTTGGTGGCAGTTCTTTAAGCTTTTCAACCCTGAATCTGACATTGCTGTCTTCTGAGCTGAAAATGATCAGTGCAACTACATTTGTTTCAAAGAAAGCACTCTGAGGCAAATCTATTTTTCCTTCTTCATTTGCTTTTACTGTTATTATGGCGGTTATATAAACTGGAACTCCTGGAATTGCTCCTCCTCCGCCAATTCCACCGCCTACAAGCGGTGGTGGGGGTGGTGGAGGTGGGGATATTATTGGAGTAGGTGTTGGCTCAGGAGTAGTTGGTGTTGGTGTTGGGGTTGGTGTTGGCTCAGGAGTTGGAGTAGGTGTTGGTGTTGGAGTGGGAGTTGGTGTAGGTGTTGGGGTTGGTGTTGGCTCAGGAGTTGGAGTAGGTGTTGGTGTTGGAGTGGGAGTAGGTGTAGGTGTTGGGGTTGGAGTTGGCTCAGGAGTTGGTGTTGGAGTTGGCTCAGGAGTAGGAGTTGGAGTGGGAGTTGGTGGTGGGCTAACAGTAATAACATAAGAGCTTTCATTGTTCTCTTCATTGCTTTCATCTATTTCTCCATTCGAATCCGCAACAACTCTAATATTATAGCTTCCTGTTTGAGTTGGAGTCCATTCAATGCTTAATTCTTTGCTCTCTTCAACATTTAGCCCCTCAACTCTTTGCTCGCTGAATAACCCGTTTATGTAGAAGCTTACGTTGAAAGCTGTAGCATTTGCATCGCCAATGTTTGCAATTGTTGCTTTGATCGTTACATTATCTCCAAGCTTAGGTTGCTCTGGAGTGATTGCTATTGCTGTGACGTTTAGATCTGGAGCGGGCACTGCAAGAGGTAAGTAGTCAACGTTGTTCTCGCCCATCACATAAGGCTGATCGCAGATTCCATTGCTATCTATATCACTGCAAGTCTGTGAAAAGCCTTTGTCATCAGGGCTTAGCCAAGCGTTGCCACCAAGCAAATTGCCACCAAGGATGTTTGTTCCCTGTGTCAGAGTTACATTCCAGGTGTTTGGATAAAGTATGCTGAAATACTTAAATATAGGAGTTGCAAAATCATCTGCTGGGGCTATACCATCTGGATATTCTTGATTATTTGCTCCATCTCCTCCACAAATGCTGAACTGCAGACCATCAGAAATCGGATCCCCTTCAAGACCCAATATTTCGCAGATGTTAGTATCGTCAGTCAAATACATTGCGTGAAGATAATTTGTATAGAATTGTGAATCATTATTTATTTCAACCAAATAATAACCTATATCTTGCCCAGTGATAAAAAGTCTGCCCCCATTGTTTAAGTAATATGCCAAAGCATTTCTCTCGTTCTCATTCAGAACTTCAGTATCCTCATCGCCAAAGAACCAGATCACAATTGGATACTGATTCAGAATATCTTGAGTTGGAGAACCCATCGTTTTAGTGTCCCAGTAGTCGTAGGATATTTCGAGATTTTCAAGAGATTCATTGTAGTAGCTTTCGTAGTCTCCGCAGCCATCACAATCATCGTCATCTACCAACAGAACTTTCTGCTCTTCATAACCAAGCCAATCAAGGATTTTACTCATCACAGCATCTCTCATCTCACTGCTGTTTATTGCTTCAAAGCCAAAAGAGAGATAAACAAGCCTATAAGTTCCTGTATCTACTTTTATACCTCCAAAGTATTCGGGATAGAAATAAAAGTTGTAGGAATTGTTGAATAGGTTGTTGTAGATGAGGTTGTTGCTTGAATTCCATAGGAAAATGCCAATGTATTTATTCGATATCTCAGTGCTGGAGATTGTGTTGTTGTCGGAATAAGACAAGTAGATGCCATAGTTGTTATTCGAGATTGTGCTGTTGGAGATTGTGTTGTTGTTAGAATTCAACAAGGAAATGCCATCGTAGTTGTTCGAGATTGTGCTGTTGGAGATCGTGTTGTTGTTAGAATAAGACAAGTAGATGCCATAGTTGTTATTCGAGATTGTGCTGTTGGAGATCGTGTTGTTGTTAGAATTCAACAAGGAAATGCCATAGTTGTTATTCGAGATTGTGCTGTTGGAGATCGTGTTGTTGTTAGAATTCAACAAGGAAATGCCAGTGCTGTAATCTGAAATGCTCAAATTCTTTACTGTAACATTGTTCGCTGATTCAATCCTAATTCCTTCTCCCCAATATGAACCGCTTAGAGAGTAACCATTTCCATCCAATATTACATCGCTTGCTGATATGTTTATGCAATACCATTTTCCAGTTTTCAATCCAGAAATGTTGCTTTCAAGCCAATAGTAGCCTGGCCAAGTTATGTCTATACAGCTGTCTACTACCATCGCTGAAACGCTTATCGAAGTTGCTAAGAGCGACACTAAAGCCAAGCACATTTTATATAACCACACGCTCCCACCTCAAAGCCATCCCAAACTTTGTGTATTAACAATTTGTATGCTAAAAAATTAAAATTTTACGAATTTTCTTGAAAAGAATTATATACAAATTATATTATAATTATTTTTAATCCTCCTTAAAACTCGGAATGATCTTCTCCGCGTAGATCTTCATCACAAGCTTTGGATCTGGACCGACGTTTATGATCATCAAATGCCTAACTCCCGCCTTTCTGAATTCCTCTATTTTTGAAATGCACTCCTCTGGATTTCCAACAATGAAGAAATCCGCCAAAATATCGTCGCTAACCTTTGAAGCATATTCTATGAACTTTGAAAGTGAATCATCAGTCAACAACAGCCTTTCAAAGTAAAATCTCTTCGAAAAATCTTTTGGAACGTCTAAACTGTAGCCCGCTTGCTCAACTTTTTCAAGTGCAGAGATCACAATGCCAGCGAATCTTCTTGCCCTTTCCATTGCCTGAGCGCTATCGTAGTCAATGGCGGTATAGATTTGCAAAGCGGTGTCAATTTCCTCTATCTTCCTTCCAGCCTTCTCCGCCCCTCTTTTCACATCTTCCAGATTTTCCTTGTATGTCTTCGGAGTCTCAACTATTGGCATCCATCCATCGCAGAGCATTCCTGTGAGCTCTCTTGTCCTCTTTCCATTTGCTCCAAGGTATATTGGGATTTTCTGCATCGGTTTGATTTGTAGAAAAGCATTTTCAAGCTTGAAAGCCTTGCCTGAGAATGAAACTTGCTCCTCTGTCCAAAGTTTCTTCACGATCTCTATGCCTTCCTTAAGCATGTTGAACTTATCCCATTTTATCCCGAAAGGCAGAATGTTCATCGCTTCTCCAGCACCAATTCCAAGAAAAGCCCTTCCCGGAGCTAAGTGGTCGAGAGTTGCGAAGAATTGAGCCAAAATAGAGGGATGGTATCTAACAAAATCTGTAACACCAGTTCCAAGCACTAT
Source organism: Archaeoglobaceae archaeon (assembly GCA_025059545.1). The sequence continues at coordinate 5,965 of JANXDJ010000042.1, read as the reverse complement.
GTTCTGCGTTTTCATCGCAATTGCGGAAAGTAATGCAAGAGCATTCGGAGTCAATCCCGGGGGAACCATGAGTGTGTGATCTGGAATCACAAGGGAATGAAAGCCGAGTTCATCGCTTTGAATCGCTATCTTCATAGCTCTGTCGAGTGGTGGCATTGGAGGGGATAAAAGATTTCCAAACCTCATGCTTCAAAGCGGTTGTAAAAATTTATAAATTTTTATCAAGCTATATTCCAACGAGAATCGATTTTCAACCAAGAATTTGCTTCAAAATCTTCAAGCCTTCATTGTAAAGCTCTTCCGCTCTTTCACTGCTTTTGCCCTCGGCATAAATCCTTGCTATCGGCTCCGTGCCTGAAGGACGAATGAGAAGCCAGCCATCTTCAAAGTCGATCCTTGCACCATCTACATGATTCGCATTGGGAAACATTTTTCTAAGCTCTTTCAACACCTTATCCTTGTTTCTACACTCAACTTTGCCTTTCAGCATGTAATATCTTGGGATTTCGCTTATAAGCTCACTCAATTTCTTTCCACTTTCATCCATCAGTTCAAGAACCTTAGCAACACTCATCCCGCCATCTCTTGCAAGCAAATGCTCGGGAAATATAAGCCCTCCATTTCCTTCGCCACCGAATACAGCGTTCTTCTCCATCATAACCTTCGCAACAACTGGAGAGCCAACTGCGGTGTAAACAACTTCTCCGCCGACTTCTCTCACTGCATCCTCAACACAGCGAGAAGAAGAGACAGGAGTTACAACAATTCCACCACCATGCTTTTCTACATAGTGCTTAGCCATCAGTGCAAGCAATGCATCTTCAGAAACGAATTCCCCTTTTTCGTTGACAAAAACCGCTCTATCCGCATCGCCATCATGTGCAACTCCAAGATCCGCTTTGAAGTCCAAAACCGCTCTCTTAAGCAATGAAAGCTCCTTTTCAACTGGTTCAGGATTCCTTGCAGTGAATCTACCATCTGGATTGCAGTTTATTCCGTAAACAATGCATTCAAGCCTCTTAAGAATTTCAGGAGTTGTAAAGCATCCCGCACCATTCCCACAGTCAACAACAACACGGTATTTTCTGTCAAGCTCCACACTTTTAACGATTGCGTTAACATAGAGCTCAATACAGTCGTCATGCAAAAGCGTTCCAACTTCGTTCCACTTTGCGAGCTTGAAAGCCTTGCTCATGTAAATTCTCTCACTTTCTTCATCCATCTCTCTGAAAAATTCCGCTCCGCTCTCTTGAATGAACTTTATTCCATTGTATTCCTTTGGATTATGGCTTGCGGTAACAACAACTCCCGCAATCTTTTTTGTTTTTGCATAAAACTGCAAAGCGGGAGTTGGGGCTATTCCTAAATCCACCGCAGTGCTACCTGCGGACATTATGCCAGCTAAAACAGCAGATTTTAACATGAAACTCGAAAGCCTTGTATCGCAGGCAACAGCGATTTTTCCGGGCTTCAGAGTTGCAATCACTCTCCCCAAATCCAAAGCCATTTCAGCAGTTAGCTCCTCATTCGCTATTCCCCTAACACCGTTGGTGCCAAAGAGACTCATAATTCCACCCTAAACATCACTTGAGTTGCGGTTCTTAGCTTTCTCCTTATCGCAGAAAGCTCGTAAAGGTAAAGCATTAAGCTATCGTTAACAATTCGATCGTATCCGAAGGTTTTCTTTATGAAAGCGATGTGAAGCTTATCCCTCACGAAAACAACTCTCTCTCCTCCAATTTCGCACATCTCAAGGATTATTGGGATCTTGAATTTATTTCTTTCAAGCTCATCCACATGCTCCGCAATGAATTCAAGCTCCTTTTTCTCCACATAATATTCATTTCCATCTTTCGCCAAAATAGTTGGATCCTTTTCTTTCAACATTTCTTCAAGACTTCTCATCGCCACTGGCATGTGCTTGTTAACCGCTTCGATCATCTTTGCAAGAATTTTCTCATTCATCTAAGCACCTCCAATTCGATCAAACCTGAGCCAATTCCGAGCAACTTAGAGGCATTACCATTCCTAACGCTGAGTTCAAGAGTTCCAAAGCTTCCAATCAATGCCAATGGCTTCCCCAAGGGCACATCGGAGTAAGTTCTCACCATCGGAAATTCTATGCCAAGAAGATTAAAACCTTTTGTTCCCACCAAAGCCTTAGCTGGAACATTTGTGATCAGATTTCCAAATCTGTCAACGTAAACAACTCTTGCCTTGAGAATCTCTCCTTCAAAGGAATAGTCAAAGAGGTTTAAAGGCTTAATTTCATCTATTTCCCTGAAATAGCTGAAATCCTTCTTTAAGATTAAAGCAGACGAAGGGGCAAAGACATCTCTGCCATGGAAAGTGGCTGAAAGCTTACCAACGAGCTCAGAGATTTTATAATCGATCTCATATATTTTCAGAATTCCATCTTTGCTTGCGGAAGGGTAAGAAATGCCGTTATCTGGAGCGACAAAGAAATGGTTCTTCGTTTTTACAACTATCCCCCTTCTCTTTCCACCAACTTCTGGATCAACAACCGCAACGTGAATGGCATTCTTAAAAAATCGATATGAATGGTAGAGCAAAAAAGCTCCTTGAAAAACATTCTGTGGCTCAACAGAGTGAGTTATGTCAACAATCTTTGCCTCAGGGGCTAAACTAAGAATTACACCCTTCATAACTCCAGGGTAGAAGTCTCCAAAGTCTGTGAGCAGTGTGATTATCATATCTTATACTCCAAACATGATTCTCAATCCATTCCTCAGAGCGGGTGCTAAGCCTAAAACAAGGAGTGTGAACTTTAGGAAATTCTTCAAGCTTTCTTTCTCCTCAGATGCATCTATTAGGTATAAGACTGAAGCTATGACTCCGAATTTCGCAATCGGTAAAGCAATTGCACCAAATTCCTCCGTAATAAACCTTGGAAGCACATGGATTTCAACGTAGCCATGATATTGAACTCCCAAAAAGGTTACAAAACCATCAAGCATATGGGCAAATATGACTGAAGCGGTAAGCAAATTTTTCGTCTTTATAGGGATTAGATAAAACGCCAAAGCAATTATGACCGCTCCAGTAATCCCATAAGGAAAAATTAGTGGATTTTCAACTCTAAGATTCGCGAATAGTAAGATTATTGTAGCAATAGCAAATAAAAGCCCAACAGAAGCGTAATAAATATAGTATTTCTCACCAAAGAACCTTCTTGAGACTAAAAGCGTTGGAAATGCCAAAAAGAATATCAGGAAGAATATGAGCGGAGACATGAAAACGTAAGAAATCGGAGGCTTCAAAAATCCCGCATCTTCTACAACTCTTGCGGATGAGCCTAAAAGAATGTAAGGGACATTTGCAAGTATGAAATTCACGTCAATTTCGAATCTCTTTTCAAGGAATTTATAAATTAAAAATACAGCGATTACAAGAATTATCGCCCAAGTCAGCGTGTTGACGATGTTGTAACCTTCCTTGTAAACGATAGAGTCTATGTAGTATTCCTTTATGAAACCCCAAAGATCCATGGCAGAAGTTTTGGGTGAGTATAATTAATTTTCTTTCAAACTTCGAAATTTGATCCTACTGCTAACCCCTGATGGTTTTGGAGAAGAACTCGAGATCAATAACATCAGATACAACCCGAATTGGAGTGGAAAGAAGACACCTTTTCAATCGATAAGCACAGATGTGGATCATTTAGTGGATAAACCATTTCAAAATTTCCCCAAAGTGGTCATCAACATCTAAAAACTTTGCACAGACGAAAGAATTCTTAAAGTTCTGAGGAATTCGTTTTAGATCTTTTTTACATGAAAAGCCTTAAGAATGGGCTGATCGAAAGATTTAAACTGAAGTAGGAACTATGAGTATGAACTGCAGATTCTGCGGTAAAAGAGCACCATCCAAATTTCTGAGCGTTTGCGTGGAATGCGCAAGATCTGAAAAAGTTTTAAGCTTAATAAATGAAATCCACCCAAGAAATGGAGCCTTTGTGAAAAACTGCAAGCTTTGTGCAAACGAGTGCAAAGAGCTTGCTTTGTGTGGGAAGCCAATTTATGGTAATCTGATCTACTACGAAGACCCATTGCCAACGAACTGCTGTAATTCATGGTTTTGTAGAGGCAGTAAGCTTTCAGGAACGAATTTAGCGGTATTCTATTATGGTTGCAATTTCGACTGCATTTTTTGTCAGAACTGGAGTCATAAGAATGTTAACAGGAAATTTGTTAGCCTTGAAGAATTGCTTAAAGCGATTATGAGAAGAAGAGTTAGATGTATCTGCCATTTTGGAGGTTCTCCAGAACCACAGCTTCCTTTTGCATTGAAATTCAGCAGAAAGGCTCTTGAATTAAGAGAGGATTTGATGATCTGTTGGGAATGGAATGGGGCGGGAAATTCAGCATTAGCTTTGAAATCTGCTGAGCTAAGTAAAAAATCAAATGGAACTGTTAAATTCGATTTGAAAGCATGGAACGAAAATCTCCATCTTCTCTTGACCGG
>JANXDJ010000042.1:0-1470 GCA_025059545.1 Archaeoglobaceae archaeon | reverse complement strand
CATTGGAGAAAAATTTCCTGAAGTGCTCTCAGCGACAACATTGCTTGTGCCATACTATGTTGATGAGAAAGAGATTGAGGGAATTGCAAGTTTTATTGCATCCATAGATGAAAAAATACCCTACAGCTTGCTAATCTTCCATCCAGATTATAGGCTTAGGGATCTACCTATAACGCCAAGAGAACAGGTTTTTAATTGCTATAAGACTGCAAAGAAGTATTTGAAAAACGTCAACATTGGGAATTTGCATCTCTTAGGGCTTTGATAAGCTTCTTTATACCCTCAAATGTAAATTCGTCTGGCACTATTGCTGAAAGTCCTTTTTTCTCAAGAAATTCCGCAGTTGGTGTGCCAATTGCGATCAGAATTGTATTGCGAAGCTTTTCAATTGCTTCTTCATCGCATTGCTCCAGAAAGCTCTCCGCGATCATTCTGCTTGAAAAAACGATCACATCGTAGAATCTCGCTTTAACCTTCTCTATCTCCTTTTTCTGCTCTTCTCCTTTGAGCTTGACAATTTTGTAAGCGTAAACTTCGCTATAATCTGCAAATTCAGCAAGCTTTCGCAAAACATCGCTTCCTTGCTCACTTCGAATTGCGATAACTCTCTTTCCCTTTAGAAGTTCTCTGAAGTCCTCGACGATAGCGGATGACTCATATCTCTTTGGCAAAAGAACTTCATAGCCCGCATTTCTAAGAAGCTCTGCAGTTTTATTGCCTATCGCAATAACTTTTTTAAGCTTTATTCCCCTTCTTACAATCTCTCTTGCAGAATTCTGGCTTGTAACAATTGCGAAGTCGTGTGAAGGGACTTGAAAATCTTGATACTGCAGGGAAACAAATGGACAACCGTAAGCCTCAATTCCTGAATTTCTAAAGGCTTCTAATGTTTCCTTCAGAAGCTCAGCGGGACGAAGAATCAAGACTCTCATAGTCTCTCAAAAATGGAAGCTTCTCCCTTGTCTTCTGCACATCCGCTAAATCGATGTCCGCCATGAGAACTTCTTGATAAATTCCCGCCTCAACAAGAACTTTGCCTTCAGGATCTACGAGCATCGAGTTTCCGCCATAATCCAAGTCTCCCTCTACGCAGTTAACTCCCGCAACGAATAACTGATTCTCTATCGCTCTCGCTCTAATTAAAGTCTTCCAGTGTTCAATTCTCTGCTTTGGAAATTCCGCTGGCACCAAGATCATCTCCGCCCCTTTTTTCATCAATCTCCTTGAAAGCTCTGGGAATCTTATTTCATAGCAAATTATTATTCCAAGCCTTCCAACAGGAGTTTCAAAAACCTCCAGCTTGTTTCCGGGCTTGAAAAATTCCCTTTCTCGTGTAAGAGGAAATAGAAGATTCTTTCTGTAAATTCCCAAGAGCTCACCACTGCTAATAATAACTGCGGAGTTGTATAAAGTCTCACTTTTCTCAGCCACTCCTGCAACGATCACGATCTCCTGAGCTTTCGAGAGCTT
>JANXDJ010000041.1 GCA_025059545.1 Archaeoglobaceae archaeon | reverse complement strand
CTCCAGTTACCTGATGGCTATAAGTTGTGAAACCATAAAGCCTTCCCGCTCCTCCTGTTGCGATGATCACAGCCTTGGCTTTGAAAAATTCGAGATCTCCAGTTCTCAGATCGATCGTGGCAATCCCTTGAATTCTGTTGTCCTCGATCACGAGATTTGTCAAAAAGTATTCATTGAAGAACTCAACATTTTCGTAGCTTAACAATCGCTCGTAGAGTGTATGAACTTCGTGAAATCCTGTTCTGTCTGCAGCAAAAACTGTTCTTGGAAAGCTTTGCCCTCCAAAAGCCCTTTGAGCTATTTTTCCATCAGGAGTTCTGCTCCATGGGCATCCCCAGTTTTCAAGCCTTATTATTTCTTTTGGACATTCGCGAACAAAGAACTCAACAGCATCTTGATCAGCCAAAAAATCACTGCCTTTTACCGTATCCCATTCATGAAGCTCAAAACTATCTCCTTCTCTAAGAACTGCAGCACTTCCACCTTCTGCACAAACACTATGACATCTAATCGGATAAGTTTTAGAGATCAGAGCAACTGAGACTTTTTTGCTTTTTTCGGCTATCGCAACACCCGCACGCATCCCAGCGAGCCCAGTGCCAACGATCGCTATGTCGCAATCGATCACGTTATCACCTTATCTCCAATCTTTCCCAAAAATATAGTTTTTTCTAATCTCTAATTTTACAAACCATGATTGCCAGAGAGATCAATGAGAGGAAAAATGTTAACACATATCCTAAGCTCTCCGTAAAAATATACATCGGAGCCATGAGAAGAGCTATTAAGATAATGCAGAGAATAAATAGAGTCGCCATTCTTTTTAACCCCATCTCTGGGATCCCAATCTCATTGCCCGGATAATTAAAAAGATATATAGCGCTGAATAAAGAAATCGTTATGGGTAGCGAGATCGCTATTGTGAAAGCAAGGATTGCCGCTCCAAATATGTATGCGATAGAAGTAAGCGAGATCGAAGCTATCCCGATTATAAGGGAGGTGGTGAAAACTTTTTCGAGCATAAAATCTCTCTTTGACAGTGGAAGAATTCGCAAAAAGTCGATCTCTTTGCCTTCTCCCCTTGTAATTAGCCCAAGAATGATGGGAGAGAAAAGAGATACAGTTGAGATCGCTTGAATGACTACCGCACTTCCTCCGCTTATACTGCCTATTACTATTATCTGCGGGGCGGTGAGCAGAAAAGGTAGAAGAACTCCCAAAAGTCCGGATGGGTGGCGGTAGATCAGTTTTAGGTCCTTTAAGACGAGATTAAGCATCTTTCCACCACTTAGAACTCTGAAAGGCACTCTACTTGTTTTCTCGAATTTTGGTTCGAAAAGGGCAATAACACCCTTTTTTGAAATCCTTATATTTATTGGGATCAGAAAAGCGAAGTAAATTAAGAGTAGAACAAAGCTCTTCTGCAAGTCGCAAAGCACTGTGAATGGATATAAGAAGTAATACTTGTTTGAAATTTCCATTAGCTCTCCAGCAATCCCAGATCCCAAGAGTTCAGGTATCATTATCACGATCAGAAGAAAGATGAATACCCCAAACAGTGCTTTCGAGATCAATCTGGATCTTTGAGCAATTCTCACACCAAATAGTGCTAAGAATAGCATTCCAAACGTGTGCCCTAATAAAATGGCGAAAATTAGCCAAAAAAAGTAAATAATAGCGCTTAAAGGATCTTGAAATACCATAAGCGCAGTTGATGGGACCGCAATCCCCAAGATTGCAAGTGAGTCGATGAGGAACAGGATCGAGATGTGCCTTTCGATTCCGGAAATGGGAAGAACTCTCAAGGGTTCAAAAACTCCTGCTGCAGTTGTTTGCTGTAAGCTTACAGAGGTCATAAAGATCGAGGATAAAAACAGAAACAAAGCCATTGATAGTTTCAAAGAAGTCTGATCAGGATATGAGTATACTATGAGTATTCCGAGAAATAAAAAGACAGAAAATAGCATTATAAAGCTCCTTTTAATGTTTAATTTCCTTATCCTTTTCAATAATGCTTCTTCAGAAATTCCCGGATTCCTTTTCATCATCTGGAAATGGGCTTCTTTATAAAGTGCGGAAACGAGGTTTGAGGTTACATCAAAGCGGAAAGGATTTCTGATATGTCCTCACCTCTCGTAAGTTTAAGGAAAACATCTTCAAGGTCTTTAACCTTTGTAAAGTCCTTTAGTTCATTTACTTTCCCTTCTGCGACGATCTTTCCCTCATAAATAACGCCCACGCGATCACAGAGCATTTCAGCGAACGGCATTATGTGTGTTGAGAATAGAATGCTTTTCCCCTCTTTTCGAAATCTGAAGAGAAGCTCCCTTAGAATCTTTGCGGATTTGACATCAAGCCCGTTCATAACTTCATCGAGAACGAGCACTTTTGGATTGTGAAGCAATGCAGAAATTATTGCAACCTTTTGCCTATTTCCAAAGCTAAGGGTTGCGATCAGCGAGTCCATAAACTCGTCAATTTCGAAGGCTTTTGCGAAATTATTCACTTTTTCTTCTAATTCATCCCTCTTCAAACCTCTTATTTTTCCAACTAGGTTCAGGAGCTCGGAAACTGTTAGACTTTCATAAAGCACGGGTGTTTCTGGGACGAATCCGATGATCTCCTTGACTCTTAAAGGATCTTTTTCAACGTCAATCCCTTCAACAAAAACCTTTCCGCTTGAAGGTTTCAGAATTCCCCCAACGATCTTCATCAAAGTCGTTTTTCCACTTCCGTTTGGACCAAGGAGTCCATAGATCTCTCCATGAACTTTTATACTGATACCCTTAAGAATCTCGCTGTTTCCAAAGCTCTTTTTAACGTTTTGGAGTTCAATCACAGTTCAAATATGCTCACGTTATTAGAAAATTTTTCTTTTAGTATAAACATTTCATTAAATTAATTAAATATTCCAAATAAAATAGGCATAAATACAATTCTACTTAATTAGCAGCATGAATAAGATCTTCACGGGCTTGGTGATCTTAGTCGTAGCAATCTGCGGAATTCTGGTTTTAAAGTTAGCGCTTGAAAGTGAAAGCCAGAGTGAGAATTTAGGTTTGGCAAATCCTGCAGCGGTTTACTGCGTGGATCTGGGATATAAATACAAGGTAGAGAATACTCCAAAGGGACAGATCGGAGTCTGTGTTTTTCCAGATCAGACTGAATGTGATGAATGGGCATTCTACAGAGGTGAATGTGGTCAGAAATGGGCAAAGTTGCAGTTTGAAGTCGGAAATTGCTCTGATCTGACTCGTGGAGCTCAGAACTACTACACTTACGATCCGCAGACTAAAACGCTCATAGCCTATGTTACCGTAAACTGCGGAAGCGATGAGGTTACAGTTGAGAGAGACGAAAATTACAGAATAATTGAAAAGGACTACGATGGACAACTCCTTCGATGTGTTTGTAAAAAAGAAGTGAAGATCTTCAACGCAACCGAGCTTGAAGTTGAGTTCCTCAGCCTTTCTGGAGAAGCAGTAAAGTTGGAGAAGAAGATTGAAAGGGAGACAGAATTCTGTGGCTGGTCTACTTATGGCAAGTGCAACAGCGACAAGGATTGCGTAATAGATGGCTGTTCTGGGCAGGTATGCAGGTCAGCTTTTGAGGATCCAATAGTAACTACTTGCGAGTGGAGAGATTGCTATGAAAAAAGCCAAGTGAGATGTGCATGTATAAACAACGCTTGCCAGTGGATAAAGATTTAAATCAATAATTTTACAGAACTTGGATGATTTTAGCAAAAGACTTTGAAGAGGCGAGGAGAGCAATAGTTGGAAAAATAGTTGAAAACGGATTTTTATGCAGGTCGAGATTTGGAAATTATTTAAGTGTTGATCCAAGCTTTTTGGTAGTAGAAAATCCAACTGATGCGGAAATAGTGAAGGATTATTTTGGTGAGAAGTATCTTGACAGATTTAAGGAAGTTTCTGAGGTAGCGGTGCAGAAGTTGAAAGAGAGAAAGTTCACAAGAAGGGTATCCATTCCAATTTGGAGACCAGAAGAGACTCTTTCTACAAATCCTCCAGCTATAACCGAAATTTCATTCCTTTTTGACGAAAAACTGCATTTAACTGCTTATATCCGTTCTCTTGACTGTTTAAACTACTTTGAACCGAACTTCCGTTTTCTTTCATATGCATTGAAAAGCGTTTCAGAGAAAGCTGAATTGCAAGAAGGGAGCATTGCAATGCTTGTAGGCATTCCACACGTCTACGAAAGAGATCTGAGCAGAGCTAAGTCTATTTCGGAGCATAAAGAAGAAGTTTTCGGATACAGTGAGCTTGGAACTCATTTAGTCGAGGATTATCTCTCTTCTGCATGGCATTCCGCTCTTGAAATCATTTACAACCACGGAAAAAGCAAGGAGACTGAGTGGGACATGTTTGAGGGGCAAAAGACAAGCAAGTTCGCCCATAGAGTCTTTATAGAGGTTAAAAAACCTGATGAGAACAAGCTTCACGATAAAGCACCATTCACAGAACGTTATGGCATCGATTACGCCCATGAGTATGTAATCTGCGCTGAAAAATTACTTGAAAGAGTGGATAGAAGCATTTTAAAGGAGGAAGAAGAATATACTTATGCAGAGAGGGCAAGATTTTGCGTTAAAGACTTAATAAAGGTAGATCAGCTTTTTGAAGCCATAAGAAAGCTTAAGGAAGACAAGTGCAGAAGAGACTGCTATGTTGGCATTTCAAGAGTTTGGGATCTGCTTAGCAACGATCCCCCTTGTTTGCGAGGCTATCAGTTCGTTAACAACCGTGGAAAGCTTAAAGGTGTTTTTTACATGCGATCAAACGACGCATACGGAGCGATGCATGCGAACATGTTTGGATTTGCTCTGCTTACTAAATACGTTGCTGAGCTAACTGGCTTCACCGATTATGGTTATTCACATTTTGCTGTTGACGCTCATATCTATTCTGGATTTCTTGAGCCAGTAAAGGAGATCTTATATCCTAAAATGAAAAAGGGTTAGAAGTAGGTTCTTTCGATCCTTTCAAGTTCGTTGCTTGCACATTCAGCAACAAGCTCGCCACCAGACAGAACATAAACCCTGTCTGTTACTTCGTGGATAAGAGACAAATTCTGCTCTACAACAAGAATCGAGACGTCAAGCTCTCTTATTTTGTCGATCGCTTCCGAAACTGTTTCGACAACGACTGGAGCAAGTCCGAAGCTTGGTTCGTCGAGTAGTAATAATTTTGGATTTAACATTAAAGCTCTTGCAATTGCCAGCATCTGTTGCTCTCCGCCACTTAATGTTCCCGCAAGCTGTTTTTCTCTCTCCTTTAGCTTTGGAAAGATTTCGTAAACTTCATTCAGATCTTTTTTACCTGTGATCAGCAAATTGTCCCTCACATTGAGATTTTTAAAAATTCTTCTGCCTTCCGGGCTTATTGAAATTCCAAGTCTTATTCTCTCATGAGTTTTTAGTTTCGATATTTCTCTTCCGTCGAATATTATTTCTCCTCTGCTCTCAACTAAACCGCATATGGCTTTTAGTAGCGTCGTCTTGCCAGCACCATTTGGTCCTATGATCCCTACTGCCTCTCTTTTACCAACCCTGAGGTTTATGCCTCTTAGAACGTCTCCTTTTCCGTATGAAGCGTAGAGATTTTTAACTTCTAACATAATTTCTTCCGAAGTATGCTTCTCTGACCGCTGGATCTTCTGTAACGTTTGCTGGATCTCCGTCGAATATTATGCTACCCGAGTTGAGAACAATTACACGTTCAGCAACATTAAAAAGTTCCTTTATCCTATGCTCCACGATTGCAAGTGAAGTCCCATTACATCCGATCTCTGTAATGATCCCCGCAATCTTCTCCGCCTCTTTTTTGCTAAGCCCTGAAAATGGTTCATCCAATAACATTATTTTCGGTTTCTTTGCAATTGCAAGGCAAATACTTAATCTTCTCAGTTCGCCCTGAGATAAATTCCTTGCCAATTCCTTTCTTTTTTCGTATAACTCAAAATCTTTGAGGATGCTTATATCATCAGTAATCGTGAGTAAATTTTCTTCCACGCTCATATTCTCAAAAACCTTCATTATCTGAAAAGTTCGAATTATGCCCTTTTTTGCAAGCTCACTTGGTTTTTTTCCAGTTATATCATTCCCATTAAGCATAACTCTACCAGAGTCAGGTTTCAAAAAACCAGAGATAATATTAAAGAGCGTAGTTTTTCCCGCTCCGTTTGGACCTATTATTCCAAGTCTCTCTTTTTTTATTTCGAAGGAGATATTATCGAGAACTCTGAGTCCATTGAAGTTTTTTGAAATATTAACAACGCTTAGCATATGTGTCTCTAAATGGCAAAGCTTAAATACTTTTCCAATACCAAGGAAACATGCGATGGGGACTATTACTTGTGTTAGCATTGCTAATAGCTCTATGTGTTACAGAGCCTCAAGAAAAGGAGAAAAAGATTGTCATAGGCGTTCTTGGACCGATGTCTTTACCCGAGGGGAAGTCGGAGGAGAAGGCTGTTAGACTTGCAATAGAAGAAATAAATGCTAAGGGTGGAATTTTAGGACATAAAATAGAGCTTGTTGTTGGAGATGATAAGCTGGATCCGAGTGTTGGTTCAGCGGAGTTCAGAAGACTTGCAACGGTTGAAAAAGCCAGCGTCATAATCGGTGGATTCTCAAGTGGAGTTATGCTCGCTACCATGGAAGTAATGGCAGAAACAAAGACGCTCTTCTTAGCTGACGCATCATCACCTTCGCATTCAGCAAAGGTAGCTGAAAATTATGAGAAATACAAATACTGGTTCAGGGTGACTCAGAACAACGCCACAACCTTCGCATATGACATTGCTGACATGGTCAAAATGCTTAGAGAAAAAGGTTACAGTGTGGAAAAGGTTTACGTAATCAGGGATGAGCATATCTGGGCGGGAGATGTGATGAAAGCTTTAAAACCACTAATGGATGGTTTGAAAGTTGAAATAGTAAAAGAAGTTCCCATTCCAAGAAACTACGCAGAATACGAACCATTGATACTCGAAGCTGAAAAGCTCGGAGCAGATCTGATCATACCCGTTCTCGCACTAACTGGAACTGGAGACGTGCTTGTGAAGCAGTGGGCAAATCTAAAACCAAATCTGCTGATCGCTGGACATGATCTCGCAGCAATCGATTACGAATTTTACAACAAAACAGGAGGTGCAGCAGATTACATGATCTTCACCGCAGATGGCGGAGCTCTGGTTTCAGCTCCGATCACGGAGATGTGTAAGAACTTTGTAGAAAAATACAAGAGCAAATACGGGCATTATCCGGAGTCTCATCAAGCATATGGAGCTTATGATGCTGTTTATATCTACAAGAGAGCGGTAGAAGAGGCACATAAGGCGGGAGAGAAAGATCCATTCAATTCCGAAACTCTTGTGAAATACCTCGAAAAGTTCACACCTTCCAACCCAATTGTGCTAACAAGACCGATCGCATTCACAGCTAACCACGATCTTGCTTGGGGTGACAATCTGATTAGAAACTGGATCTCCCAGTGGCAGGGTGGAAAACAGGTTATAATATATCCGAGCTCTGTTGCAAATGGAGACCTGAAACTTCCGCCTTGGGTAAAATAAAAAACTAATGATCCGAGGTCCCAGTGCATGACTTCCGCATTGGAGATCATAGTCTTTGGAACCGCAATGGGCGGAATATTTGCACTGTTGGCCTCGGGTTTTTCACTTATTTTTGGTGTCTCAAGGATTCTGAATTTCGCTCACGGTGCATGTTTCGCCATCTCCGCATATCTCGCGATCTTTTTAGTCAACCATTTTTCCTTTAATGTTTATCTTGCAACTCTTTTTGGTGTTATTGCTTCAATTTTGCTCGGTTTCATCGTTTACTGCCTTACAAGACCGATAAGGAGTAATATAATCATGGTCATAATAGTAACTCTTGCATTCGCTCTCCTCGTAGAACAACTCTTACTTTTGAGTTTTGGAGACAGAGGTTTGACTTTAAAACCGTTCGTGGAGGGGCTTCAGGTGATTCACGAAGATCTCAGAATTGCAAAAATAAGAATTATTGCAATTTTCATTGCAGTAGCTCTTATACTGCTTTTAGAAATTTTTGTAAATGGAACGATCCTTGGAAAGAGGATCAATGCGGTCTCGCAGGACAGTGAATCTGCGATGTTGTTGGGAATAGATGTGGAACGGATATACATCGTGACAATTCTCCTTTCTTCAGCTCTTGCTGGCTTTTCAGGTATATTATACGCCCAAGTTTTCAATATATACCCAGAATTGGTGCTCAGAGTTTTGATCTATGCCTTTGCAGTGGTAATTCTCGGTGGACTCGGAAGTCTTAGGGGCAGCATTGTTGCATCCTTCATTGTCGGCTACCTATTTGTCATCACGATGATGCTTCTAAGTGCTCAGTGGTCAGAATTCGTCATGCTTTTGGCAATAGTCTTAATACTCGTCGTAAGACCCACGGGGCTTTTCGGGGTGAAAGAATGAAGATCCTGTTCCCTATATTTGTATTTTTTGCCTTGCTACCACTTGTAACCCCGGAAGCTTATCTATATCTCATAGGTTTCGCTCTAATCTTCGCAGTGATCGTTGTAAGCTGGGATCTGATTGTAGGGTATACTGGTCAGGTGAATCTTGGACATACTGCCTTCGTAGGCATAGGTGCGTATTTCACCGCAATTCTTCAAGTCCCTTCGAGAATTGGTCTTACATTTGAAGTTCATCCCCTGATCTCAATTCTCCTCGCAGGAACCTTCTCTGCTCTTGTTGGTCTTGGAATAGGACTGATCACACTTCGACTCAAAGGCTATTATTTCTCTCTTGTCACAGCAATATTGCCTCTTGTTTTTATGCAGAAAGTCTTCATATGGCGAGAGATCTTTGGAGGAGAGGAAGGTTTCTCAATACAGACAGAGAAAGTGCTCTTCTTTGGAACTTTGGAGAAATACTACTTTGCACTAATTTTTATGGTAATCTCTGTTGCTATAATGATGCAAATAACCAATTCAAAAGTGGGTTTGAGATTCAAAGCACTTAGGGATAGTGAAGAGCTCTCAGAAGCCTTAGGACTTGACACAACAAGATATAAAATTCTCGCATTCGTAATAAGTTCTTTCTTTTCAGGATTAGCGGGAGCGGTAATAGTGAACTACCGCTATACAGTTTCACCCGATCTTTACGGAGTTCCACTAATGCTCTTGATCATTTTATCTGCAGTTATTGGTGGTCTTGGAACTCTGATCGGTCCACTTCTCATGAGTATAATAGTCTACCTTTCAAAGATCTGGTGGTTAAAGTCGGTTGCCTTTGGAATGATCAACGAGGAAGTTATACTGTATGTTATTCTCATAGTTTTCGGCATTTTTATGCCAAAAGGAGTTTATAATGAGATCATGGAGAAATTCAAGAAGAAAAAAGGCTAGAAAGATGGACTATTCAATTTTTTGAAGAATCTAAGTAAAATTCTGCTTCTAACATCCGTCATCTCGTCTATGTCGCTTTCGAAAATTCCGTGGACGATAAAGTAATTTTCCTTCTGGAAAACACCAACCTCGACAACTTTGTGTCCCTCTTCTTCGATTGCTGAACGCATGAGATCTATACAGCAAGGATCGAACTTTTTTGTCTCGATATAAGCAACAACTTCATCCGTGATCGTTTCCCCATAGATCACGAGCGGATTGTTGAAGAGAAAGAAGTTTGGAAGCTTAAGAATTCTTCCAGTGTGAACACTTGGAAGCCTTTCTCCATCTCCTACTTCTCTTAGTGTCGTCCTAAACCATCCAATGTCAATTACATCTCCTTTTATAACTGGATTTACCATCACCTTTATCCTTGTGTTCGGTCTAATGTGTTTCACTCTTCTGAAGATGATCCCAGCGATAGCACTTGCTACATAATCCTTTAGGACGAACGAGACTCCTAAAGCGCTTACGAGCGTTATGAGCAGTTGAAAGCTGTAAAGATCAAGCGTTGCCACAAAAACAATTTTCGAGAATGTATAAAGAAATTTCCAATACTTTTAATACTTTGAATTAAAAAAAGACATTTTAGCATCCAACATTGCATTCGCTATAAGCTCCGCTAAACCGCACTCATGAATTCTGCATTTCTCTCCTGCTTTGTAGAACGCAAACAAATCTCTTAGCATTGATCTACAGTTACTGCAAGGTGCGCAAACGAATTTTCTCTCATGCGGGGGAACATCTTGAAAAGAATTCAATATCTGAGAGAACTTCACTCTTCCTGAGACGGTTTTTTTGAACTCTGGGAAGTTTAGAGAGTTAATCACTGCAAGCCCTCCGCCACCACCACAGCAATAATTGTAAAAACCATTTGGCTCCATTTCCCTAAATTGCGGACAAATTTTCTGAAGAATTTTTCTTTGCGGTTCAACAATCCCCAGATTCCTAACGATATTGCATGGATCGTGTAAAGTGACTGGAAAGTCATTTTTAGATGGATCGAGATCTAAATTTTTCCTAACGATCTCCCAGAGTAAAGGAATGCAACTTTCTCGCGGTATTCGGTATTCTTCGGGTATTATTCTATCTGAAACTGCTAATAAAGCCTTATGAGCATGCCCACATTCTCCAACAACGATTTTTTCAACCTCAAGCTTCTTCGCAACTTCTACATGCCTTAAAGCGATTCTTGCAAGCTGAAGATCGTCGAACCATACTCCATAGTTCACAACATCGTATCCGAGCGCTTCACCGCTTAAAGTCCAGTCAATTCCTGCTTCTTCGAATATGAGTGCGTAAGCCATGACGTTCTCAAGCCTGCTAAGATAATCGCCAGCGTTGTGAATTAGCAAGATCTCTGATCCTTTCTTGTCAACAGGAATTTTTATTCTCTTTCCAGTCTTTTCAAGTATCTCTTCTTCGATAAAACGGATCATGTCCTTAAAGCCCTCTGGTGTGAGTCCTGTGGAGGATCCATTTTGTAGCTGTTTAATAGAGCCCTGAGAATGCAAAGCTTTTGGAGCGATTCCAAGTTCTTGAGCAAACAACTTCCTTATTTCTCTTGCTATTAGCCCATTATCAACTCCGATTGGACAAAATTGAGCACAACGCCTGCATAAATTGCATCTATAAGCCAATTCTGCTAATCTCAGCACGAGTTTTGAATTAATCTCAATGCTACCGAAGAACTTTGCTCTTAATTTTCCTTTTTGACTATTTACAACCCTTCTAAAAACTTCTGAGCGGTATGTTGGACGATAAATCTCCTTTTTACCAGAACCAAGATAAACGTGGCAGGCTAAGGAGCAGGATTTACATCGAGTGCAATAGTTAAGCGAAAGGAGTAGTGGATAAAGAAAAGTCCAATTCGCTTCTTTGTCCAATAGCTTTTTAACCCCGTTTCTAAATTTCAAAATTAGCTCTCTCTCTTCTTCCTCATCTTTCGGCTTCCATTCAAGATCTATCGCAACAAATCCATCGAGATCGGAAACGTAGCCCTTATTTATTATAGGTTCACCCAACTTTACTGAAATTTCATCGTATGGTTTTGGAAGTTTCATTAAATCTTCAGAACTAAGTTTGACAAGCATTTCATCTTTTTTTGAAATATCTGAGATTTTTATTTCCTCTTTCATTTTATCACT
>JANXDJ010000040.1 GCA_025059545.1 Archaeoglobaceae archaeon | reverse complement strand
CTTAGAATCGCCACCATAATTCTCTTCTGCACTTGCAACAGCATTGGCAACCCTCCAGCACATCTGTTCTGGAGTCTCAACTAATTCTCCTTCCTCATTTTTAAGCAGATATCTCTTCCTGAGCACAGTCTCAGCTGTTTTTCCAAGAATCATTAAACCACCAGAAATAAGTTCTCTCCTTTTACAAAAAGCTTACGCCAGGATTGCGATTGAAGCCATTGAAAAAAGGAATTTGCATATAAAATTTTGTTTACTTGAAATCAATAAATATTGACAAACTCTTTCTTGAATTCCTCAGTAGATAAACTCTTACTCTTACCTTCCCTTACCTCTTTTTCCGCTATCTCAACTTCTTTAATAAATTCCTCTCTAAAAGAATTTTCAGGCG
The DNA here is from genome assembly GCA_025059545.1 of Archaeoglobaceae archaeon. The sequence continues at coordinate 11,248 of JANXDJ010000040.1, read as the reverse complement.
GATAAAAATGCTCTTCAAGTGCTTCTATTATACTTCTAACTATACGATATTTTATTCTCTCTTCAACCTTATTCGCAATTTGTTCTATCATCTCCTCATTCATTCGTCTTCCCCTCCCTAACTTTATAATTTACAATAACCATATATTATTTTTTCTACTTTGAACGTTTAATGGAAAGATTTAAAAGCTACCTATATGCTTCATCATGATGCGCAAATTGAAGAAAGATTACTTTCCGATTTTTATCGTCTATTTGGTAGATTAGGACAAAAGACCCAACATGAACTCTCCTCTTTCCTTTAAGCCTTCCCTTAAGCGGTTTTCCAATTTTAGGATTTTCTGCAATTTGAAGAATTTTATTAACAACTGCATTGTATTTTGAAATGTCTTTGTTTTTGAGTTTCTCCAATTTTTCAATCAATCTTTTGCTCAACTCTAAATCATAATCTTTTTCCATTAGATAGAAGTTATTATCCTCTTTTACAAAAATCTTACGCCAGCATTGCTATTGAAGCCATTGAAAAAAGGAATTTGCATATAAAATTTGTTTTACTTGAAATCAATTTATTTTAATTTCATAACTTAAAGTCCGTAAGAGATCTTTGCGAGAGCTTCTCGATTGTTCTCCACTTTTTTCTAACAAAAAATGGTATCTCTTTCAGGTTTTTCAGATATGCAATTGTTCTCGGATCGCTTGCATAACCACTTCCAAAATCTCCACAGCTTTGCTTTAGCATTTCAATCTCTTTCTCTCTCTCAACCTTAGCAATGATCGAAGCGGAAGAAACAAGAGGATACTTATCATCCGCTTTATGCTCCGCAACGATCTCAATACCCGTCATCTCCTTCAGTTGACTTGCAAGTCTTTCCGGCTTAACATCAGGGCTGTCTACGAAGGCAACCTCTGGCTTTAGCTTTTTGATGATCTCTGCATAACTTTCCTTGAGGACCTCATTAATAGTTTTGCTTTCCATCATCTCATCAAGCTTTTCTGCGGGTATCTTAATCACTTCAACCTTTGAAACTTTCCTAATCTTCTCAGCAAGTTCTTCTCGTTTTTTTTGGCTTAACTTCTTCGAATCTTTAACTCCTATACTCCTCAAATAATCTTCTTTGTCGCAAGCAACTCCGGCAATGACCAATGGTCCGATTACACATCCTTTACCAGCTTCATCAATTCCAGCTTTCATATTCCAAACTTCAAGCCTTTCATCGGCAATTTTTTCTTCTTCATCTTTTTCATGAAGCTCTTTACAGTCTCGTAATACTTCAGCAATTCTCTAACTTCTTGCTGTGAAGTTCCGCTACCTATTGCTATTCTTCTTATTCGCGAGCTGTCTATTATTCTTGGATTCAAAAGCTCCTCCTCTGTCATTGAGTCCATTATCACTTTGAATCTCCTCATCTTTTCCTGAGTCATCTCTGCTGTTTGATCATCAACACCCAAACCAAAGACCGGAATCATTTCTAAAACCTTTCTAATCGGACCAAGCTTATTCATAGCCTCGATTTGCTTGTAAATGTCTTTAAGAGTAAAGTTACCCTTTAAAAAAGCTTCAGCATCTATTTCTTCTTCTTTTGCTATTCTCTCAACTTTTTCCATCAACGTCTTAAGATCCCCCATTCCCAAAAGTCTTGAAATAAAGCTCGCTGGATTGAACTTTTCAAAATCCTCAACTTTCTCTCCCGCACCTATAAAGGCGATCGGAATTCCTATTTCTCTTGCAGCACTCAAAGCTCCACCACCTTTTGCTGTGCCATCGAATTTGGTGATAATTATCCCATTAATACCAATTGCGTCATGAAAAGCTTTGGCTTGTCTACTCGCAAGCTGTCCAATCGCAGCGTCGAGCACAAGGAACTTGTATTCTGGATTTACGAGCCTTGAAATTGCAATCATCTCATCAATCAGTTCTTTCTCAAGAGCGTGCCTTCCAGCTGTGTCTATTATGATTACGTCCTCTTTTGCATTTTCAAGTGCTTTTTTGACGACTTTTACCGCATCTTTATCCTTCTCACCATAAAATGGTATCGAATTCGCTTCAGCGAGCTGTTTTAACTGCTCATACGCAGCTGGTCTCCAAGTATCGCCAGCTACAACCGCGGTTCTAAGTCCTCTATCTTTGAAGAATTTCGCAAGCTTGACTGTTGTCGTAGTTTTTCCACTACCTTGCAAACCGACGAGCATGATCTTTGCCTTCTTTAACGGGATCTCAAGCCCTTCTCCAACGCCTTTGAGTAATTCTTCATAAACTATTCTCAACACTTGTTCTCTTGCATCAAAAAACTCAGGCACCTCTTCGCTTAGAGCTCTCTTTTTTATAGCCTCACTTATTTCCTTGACTTGCTTAACATTTACGTCCGCTTTTATCAAAGCTCTTTGAATGTCTCGAACCATCTCTTCGACGAATTTCTTGTCTATTGCCGTAGATCCCATGATCTTTTTTGCGATGTCTTTCAATGCATCGAGAGCCATTGAACGATTCTCAGCAGAGAGTATAAAAATCTTTTAGATAAGGTGATCTGAAAGCAGAAGGGAGAGAGAGTAAATAATACCGGTATAGGAAATTATGTAAAAAAGTCCTATTGTATCAAAAACTCCCGAATAGGCAAGACTTATCGTTCTTGTCGCTGGCATTAGGATAGGGAAGATTATAGGAAAGATCATTGCGAGCAAAAGCATTTCTCTTCCCTTGGAGTTTGCTGAAAGGGGAGCAAGAAGTGTTATCGCAAAAGAGATAGGAGTTGCTACAATTAATAGGATACCCAAAGTTAGTAAAAATTTGCCTTCGAGATCGAAGAGAGCATAGCAAATTGAGTATACAAAGAAAGAAAGAATTAAAACGAAGATTAGATTTGAAAGCGTCTTTGCAGTCATTATATGCGAACTACTTAACGGTGAAGCTTTTAGTCCCTCTATTGTTTCAAGGTCGAATTCTCTTAAAATAGAGGTAGAACTACCCGCAATAGAAGTAAAAAGAATTATTAGAAGAATGATCTGTGGAAAAAATCTTTCAGCGTCTATGGATAGACTGAAGAGAAAAGCTACGGTTAAGGCAAAGATCAACATCTGATTAAGACTCGCTTTACTCCTTGCTTCAACCTTAAGGTCTTTTTTTATGAGTTCAATGAGTAGAAAGAGAGTTGATAGCTTTTTCATAGCTTTCTCCAAAGTAGATCAGCCTTCCATTGTCGAGAACTAAAAAGTTGTCGCAGAATTCAGCATCTTCGAATTGATGAGTCGAGAATACAAGAATTCCATTGAATTCTTGCATTATGCTAAGTGCCACTTCTCTGCTTTCTGCATCAAGCCCAGTAAGAGCTTCGTCGAGGATCAGAACTTTTGGTTTCGGTAGCAGAGCTCTTGCAATCGCAACACGTTGTGCGAACCCCTTGGATAATTCTGAAATCCTCGAATTCAGTTTTTCTTCGAGCTTTAAATTTTGTAAAACTTCTTTCCAGTCCTTAGCCTGATAGAGCTTGGCAAAAAATTCAAGATTCTCCTTAACTGTAAGCTCTTTGTAAAGCATTGGATTATGGGTCACAATTCCAATTTTTCTTCTCAGCTCCGCATTTTTAACTGGATCAAGCCCAAAAATTTCCACTCTACCGTAACTCGGCTTAATTATTCCCGCAAGGATCTTTGCAAGCGTAGACTTTCCAGCACCGTTGAATCCGAAAATAGCGATCTTACCTTCTGCACTAAAAGTTAGCTCCCTTAAAGCAAAGATCTCTCCAAATCTTTTGCTCAGCTTATCGCAGACAATCAATCAAGGACACCTTTTGTGCTCTTGAATTCTTTTCCAGTTTTGTTCAAAGCTTGTTTTAAAGCTATTGCAAATGCTTTGAATGCACACTCCATCATATGATGAGAATTACCTCCCTTGACCGCCAAGTATACGTTCAGTCCCGAATTTCTGCAAAGGGTGTCAAAGAAGTGCAAAAAGTCCTCTGCCTTCATTTCGCTGTCCTTTAATTCACCTTCAAATACAAAAACACCTCTACCGCTGAAGTCAAGTCCACAGATTGCAACAGCTTCATCCATTGGAACTATTGAACTGCCAAATCTCTCTATTCCTTTCTTGTCGATTTCTGATATGCTCTTCCCAAGACAAATGGCGACGTCTTCAATTATATGATGCTTGTCAATTCCAGTGGCTTTTACTTCGAGATTGAAGCCCGAATGCTTCGAAATCGTTTCAAGCATGTGATCAAAGAATGCTAAGCCTGTTTTGATATCTAGTTTCTCCGAAGCAAAGGTTGTTGTAACTTCAGTCTCTGCGGTTTTTCTACTAACTTTCCTCATGTTCAAATTTGAGCGCTTCCTCTAATTTAATCTTTCCCATGTAAAGTGCAGAACCCAATATAACTCCAGCGGCTCCAAGTCTTTTTACAAATTCTATATCCTTTAAGGATGAAATTCCACCCGCAACGTAAAATGGACGTGCTATTTGTCTCAAAAACTGCATTTTCTCTCTCTCTATGCCAGAAACAAGCCCTTCAACATCGATGTTTGTATAAAGGAAAGAGATCTCGAGATCCTCGTATAGCCTTATAAATTCCAGTGGTTCTAACATCGTTCTCTCCTTCCAACCCTTCACAGCTACTTTCCCATGCTTAACGTCAACTGCAATCATCACTCTTCCTTTCCATTCCTCAGCAAATTCTCTCACTTCTTTTACTTTTTCCACAGCAATTGTGCCAAGTATGACTCTCTTAGCTCCAAGCTTCAGCAATCTTTTCGCAGTCTCGAAGCTCCTTATACCACCACCAACCTGAACTTCCGCTCCGAGCGCTATTATTTCTGAAATTATCTCCTCGTGTCTGAGTTTTCCATGAAAAGCTCCATCAAGATCGATTACATGTAAAACTCTCGCACCTTGCTCGATCCAACCTTTTGCAACTTCTACTGGATTTTCAGCAGAAAAAGTTATTTCCCTCTCTTCACCCCTTTTTAGCCGAACAACCTTTCCATCCTTTAAATCAACTGCAGGAACTACTCTAAACATCTATTTCAGAAAGGAGCTTGTTAAAATTCTCGGCCTTGTTCTTTAAGATCATTATCGCTCTTGATAGAACTTCTTTAATGGGAATCGCACCCGTCCCTTCAGCAACAAAAAAGAAATCATTTGTTTCAAGCACCTTTATTGCCTTCTGCTCGCAGATCTTAACACACTCCATACACATTGAACACTCTTTCAACTTTTTAGCTATTATTTTGCCATCTTTTTCCTCAAAAACTTTTCTTGGGCATGCTGAGATACAATTCTTGCACAAATCGCATTTATCGCTTATTTCAATCTTTGGAATAACCCTATAAAAACAAGCGGAGACAGGCTGAAACTTGGAATGCTCTTTGCCAATTCCAAGTCTTGCTACTGCTTCGATCATCAACTGCTGACCGTTAAAAAGCTCAATAACAGGGATGTCTTCAAAAGCAAAGTGAACATTAGGATCATCACTTATGAAGTCTTTCGCATAAACAACTTTCGGACCTTCCACGTTCAATCTGAACGAGATCTGACAATTTGGACAGCCCACACCTTCGCAACTGCACTGTTCACGCATGTTGAATCTGTTAAGATCTGTCTTTATTGGAAGCATCGAAAGTCTGTGGGCGATCATTTCATCATAGTAATTGCTAGAGTTTGTATAGAAGTCTACGTAATCGATAGCCAAAACAGGGACGAGAGATTTCATCGTCCTTCTAATAGAATTTGCTAAAGCTGGTGAAGCGTCAAGAAGTTTAAAAATAATCTTATTTTCTTTCTCGCTAACAATCTCAATTTTCGGCATTATACTCTCCTACCCCTTCTACCACCGGGTAATCGAGTGCCATCGTGTGGAATTGGAGTAACATCTTCTATTCTACCAATTTTAAGCCCAGCCCTTGCAAGAGCTCTTATCGCCGCCTGAGCTCCTGGACCGGGAATTCTTGGCTTATTCCCACCCGGAGCACGAACTTTCACATGAACCGCATTTATTCCTTTCTCCATAGCTATACTCGCAGCTTTCAAAGCTCCTTGCATTGCAGTATACGGATTCCCCTCCTCTCTTGCAGCCTTAACGATCATTCCTCCACTAATTCTGGCAATGATCTCAGAACCCGTTATATCGGTTATCGTAATGATCGTATTGTTGTATGAAGAGTAAATGTGTGCAATTCCCCATCTAACCTTCTCTTTTTCAGGCATTCTCCTTCACCCTCACTCCAACTTTCTTTTCCAGATCACGGAGAACGATAAAACTTGGTGACGTGACTTTTCTGCCATCAACTTCTATATGTCCATGCACGATCATCTGTCTTGCTTGCTTTATCGTCTTCGCAAGTCCTTGCCTATACACTACCGTCTGTAATCTTCTCTCAAGAAAGTTCTCGACTGAAAGTCCAAGAACGTCGTCGAGTGTTGAGTTATCTTGCAGTATTCCATATTTCTGCAGTTTCTTGATCACAGCTTGAGCCTTTGACTTTGCAATTTCCCCCTCTCTGCCCGGAAGATTTATCTTGCCGAGCAGATCTCTTGCGACTCTCCTATACTTTCTGAGAATGTTCTGAAATCTCCATAGCTCTCTTTTATTTCTTAGTCCGTAAGTTATAACAAGCTGATTGTCCCTTTCGAGTCTGCTTTTATCCCATGGACGCACAGGAGCCACATAAAATTTTCTATTCTTCTTCGGATCACCCATAAGACCACCTTTAAGTCTTCTTTCTTACAACTCCTATCGTTCTGCCCTTTCTACCAGTAGATCTCGTTCTCTGTCCTCTGACTTTTTTGCCCTTTGCATGTCTAACGCCACGATAACATTTCATTCTCATCATTCTTTCAACGTCGAGCATCTTAGCAAAGTTAACATCTTTGGAAAGTAAATGTAGGTTTTTACCACTGTGTAGATCACTACGCCTGTTGAGCATCCATGGTGGGAATTTCTCGATCTCCTCTTCGATCAAGCTCTTAAGTTTTGCGATTTTTTCATCCTCTAAAACACCCAGCTTCTTTTTTCCGTCTAATCCAAGTTCGTTAACGATACTTCTTGCCATTCTTATGCCAATGCCAGGTATGCCGGTTAAAGCATGAACTACATTTCTATTTCCGTCCAGATCCGTGTCTGCAATTCTTACTATGTGCTTGAACATTCCATCACCGCTATGGAAAAAGAGTTTATGAGCGATATTTAAATATTTTGCGAGCAGACCAAAGCGAGTTAAAGAGACTATAAACAAGGAAATAAAAAATTGATGTCATCTTTTTCTTGAAACCAGAAGAGCGGTTGATATACCAGCTAATGCGAGCAACAATTCGAATCCCGGAGTTGATCTGGGAGAGTATGTTACCGGGGTCTTAGGAGTAGCTTTTGGAGTTGTGGTTGGTTTTGTTGTCTGATTTGTTTGGTTTGTTTGATTTGTTTTATTTGTTTGATCCTGTGGTTGAGTTGTCTTTGGAGTCGGAGTTGCTTTCGGTTCAACAACGGTAAACTTTGAGTATTCTGTCTTAAGTCCTGTTTTTGAGTCTATTGCAAATATTCTGTATTCTCCCGCAGAGACTTGTGGGATCTCGAAACCCGCCTGAATTACTCCTGACTCGTTCGCATAAACACGTTTCTCTGAGAGGATCCAAGTCTCGTTAAATGGATCTACAAATCTCAGATCCACTTCAGAACTTGCGGAAAAACCGTTGCCTGAAATGTTAACAACCGTCCCGGGAGCGCCTTTCGTCGTGGAGATCTTTGTTATCTTAGGTGTCACTCTGAAAGTGGCGTAGGCGTTGTATTGCACTTCATCAACCGCTTTAATCTTGTAATAACCGCATGGAGCCTGTGGAACTTTTATAGATGCTGAAAATTCTCCATTAGAGCTTGTTTCAGTCGACGCTAACAGTTTGTCCTCCCAGTAAATTCTAACTTCCGCATCCATGGAGAAACCTGTTCCCTTTACGCTTACAGAACTGCCTACAGATCCATTTGTAGGTTTTATTTCAATTGAGGGTGATGGTATTACTGCACTGGTAGAATGCACAAAGAAGAGAATTATGTTTACAACCAATAGCCATTTGGTTACCTTTTGAAACTTCATAACAAAAATTCGCTTAGAGATATTTAACCCTTGTCATTCATGAGTTTTAAAATAAAAATAAATCATATTTTATTCATTTGAACTTCCTTAAAACCAGAAGAGCGGTTGATATACCAGCTAATGCGAGCAACAATTCGAATCCCGGAGTTGACTTTTGTGTTTTTGCTGGTGTGCTCTTCGGAGTTTTAGGAGGTGTAACTAAACCACTTTCACTTTCTTCTGCTAATTCATTCTTTCCAGTTGTTGGTGTTTTCACAACCGTGGGTTTTGGAGTGGGAGTGGTTTTTGCCTCTAAAACCTCAAACTTCGTATATTTTGTCCCAACTCCACATTTTGAGTCGTAGGCATAGATAAGGTAGTAACCCCAAATAACATCAGGAATTTTGAATTTTATCTCGAAAGTTCCTTTCTCATTTGTTCTTACAGTCTCCTCTTTTATTATCTCCTCTTGAAGAAATCCTGTGATCTCAAACAGATTCACAAATCTAACCTTAACTTCCGAATTTGCTGAAAAGCCTTTGCCTGTAATTGTTATAACTGAACCCGGTCTACCCTCTGTTGAGGATAAACGTGTTATCTTGGGGGTTACATTAAAGAATGTATAGGCATTATTTTTTACTTCATCCACAGCCATAACTCTGTGATACCCACATGAAATTTCTGGAACTTCTAACTTAAGTAATATGTTACCACGTAGATCTGCAGTAGTTATTCCGATATTTATATTCTCAAATATAATCGCGACCTTTGAATTAGGAACAAAACTACCCCCTCTAACCCAAAATTCTGTTCCTACTTCTCCTTCAGATGGGTTTATTATTATCCAGCCCGCAGAACTCGAAACTTGAATAGCAGAAATTAGAACTAGTAAGACAACAATTTTTTTTGTTGCACTAATGCGATCCATGATGAAACTAAATTTTTAGATATTTAATTTTTTCGATTGAAAATCTTTAAGATTTTCCGATCTTTAGCACGATTACCAAAAGTTTAATATGCTTATCTTCATTTAAATCTAAAAAGCGGGGGTTGCCGAGCGGTCAAAGGCGCTGGCTTGAGGGGCCAGTTCCGTAGGGATTCGGGGGTTCAAATCCCTCCCCCCGCACTATTTCACAAAAAGGAAACAATTTGATTATTCTTAACCTTTAAGCCAGATCAGAAACTCGACGAGCCTGTCAATTATTGGATTTACGAAATGAACGTCGTATGGGCTGAAATATGCTCCTGTGAGATCTGAAATGATGAAGATGATCGGTAGGATCGATAGAGATAAGATCTCTGACTTTTTCTTGAATTTTTCAATGAAAATGAAAAGAATTGCTAAAGCAGTTGATAGCAGAAGATAGCCGAATTTTAGCTGATCTAAGAACTGATTGAGAAGTGTTACGAAGAAGATCGTGGGAATGATTAAGCATAGGGAAATTAATAACAATGAGCGAGTTTCAACTTCAACCTTTAACCTCGCTAAAAAGAATGTGAATGGAAGGTAAATGGGAAGAAGGAAGCGATAGTCGCGGACTCCAGTCTCAACTACTCCATCTTTCAGATAGGGTAGATATATTATGAGACAGAGGAAAGTAAAAATGAGCAAAAATTTTTCGAATGGCGAAAGAGAGATCTTTCTGGATTTTAATGCTTTAAAGATCGGTGGAATGAGTAATGCAAGAACGGGAGAATAGCTGAGAAGTCCAAGAGTTTTGTTGTTGATGCCAAGAAAGATGAGGGGGGTTAAAGAAACGGTCTCAGAGAAACTTGAAACCTCGATATAGCTCACGTTTGAGAATCGATTTCCTATGATCTCGACTGGGAGAGGGATTCCAAAGACTGCAAGACCAAAAATGGCACATGGGAGGTAACCTAAAGCCATCGCTGGAATTGCATAGAGAATTTTTTGCCTCTTGAATAGGAAAAGAAATAAGAAAATTGCGGAGGAGATAATTATGCCCTCCATTGCTCTTAAAAAGAAGCTAAAACCTGCGAAGAATGAAGAAATGAAAAGATCTCTAAATTTCTCTTTTTTCAAGAATTTATCGAGGAAGTAAAATGATAAAGAGATTATGAGCAAGGATAAAGCGTGAAGCTTTGCTGAAAGGCTCCAATAAGCTACTGGAGTTGCGAAAATGAATATAATCACCGCTGATATAGCGATCCTATCGCTTACATTTTCTCTAAGCATTCTGTAAAGGATCTCTGCTGTCAAGGAGATTGCGATCAAGTTGACGAGTTTTAACGCATAAATTCCCGCCCAGTCTTCGAATCTGTAAATTGGTTTGAAAAGTAAGAGAGTTGAGATGAAGAAAGCAATTGCGGGAATTCTGTATTTTTTATATTCAAATGAGATGATCAAAAGTCCCGTAGGTGGAATTAAGGCTAAAAGTAGATCGGGATAGCCAAAAAAGTTTAGGAACAAAAGGATTTTGTAAATCGGATAGGCAAGAATTGGTAGAAGGTAGCTGAAAGGAGCGTATTTTTATGATCGATTTCGAACCACGGTGTGCCTTGGTAGGAAAAAAGATCTCCAATTTCTACTTCAAAACTTGACTCTATACCCCTTAATTGCAGAACAACGAGCATTTCATCATTTAGATAAATCTGGTTGCTGAGAAAAATCGATAAAGTTAGGAATATAAAGAAGAAAATTCTAAGCATTTAAGATCTCAATTCCAAAGTTTTTCGCGAGTTCTATAGCTTTTTCATCTGCAAAGGGTTTAACGATCACAAGCCGAGAAGGTGTAGCTCCAGTTTCTCTCTGGTAAAATTCAACCTTTCTTCTGAAAGCTATTACGTCTCCTTGGCTTATGCTGGACTTGATTTCAATAATAATTCTTCCATCGCTTATAGCCATATCAAGCTCAATATCGCTTGGATATCCAAAAACAAAGCCCTCTAAATCTCTTTTAACCCATCTTTCAACTTTCATTCCAAATTCTTTCTCAACTATTCCCTTGATTCCCGCTCTGAAGGCATTTTCGCTCATTATTCCCCATCTTGCTCCGATTGCAGAGATCTGATTTCTCAACAACTTAAACCCGTTGCTCATGTCCTCTCTCAGCTTTTTGATCTCTTCTCCATGTGTAACCAAGATCTCATCATGCCTTCTAAATCCAGCAATCATGTCTTCCCGTAGCTTTTTGGTCTCTTCCTCGTGTCTAAGCAAGATCTCGTCTACTCTCTTG
>JANXDJ010000003.1 GCA_025059545.1 Archaeoglobaceae archaeon | reverse complement strand
CTCGCTCTGTGGGATTTCGTTGCTAAGAGTAAATTCAGCTTCACAGCTCTTGGCTTCATCTTAACTTTCCTATTGCTCTTCACTTCTATACCTCAAATATTTCTCTTTGCCCTCTTCTTCTCCTTCGTCGCCCTTGACATCGCAAAGCTCAAAAGTTTTAAAGCATTCCTTTATTACTTCATTGGTATAGCCTTGTTTGCAGTTTTCTGGCAACTTTCAGAAATTTTTGAAAATCATGGAATGCTACTCGAAGTTGTAGCGGTGATCTCTTTTGTTCTTTTTGCTCTCTATGCTCCATTTTTAAAGCTCCGAAGAGCTGTTTAGAGACGAATATTTTATTTTTTACAGCTTCTTTGCTCATTCTCTAAATTTCCTCCACAATTCCAAGTTTTAAAATATTACGATAATGTTAAAAACTGTTTGCCTTCTTTCCTTTATGCGATCAACAGAGATCACACCAGAGAAGGATGGAGAGCAAGTTACAGTTGCAGGCTGGGTTCATGAAGTCAGGGATCTTGGTGGACTCGTTTTCATAGTCCTAAGGGATCGTGAAGGCTTCATGCAGATCACATTACCAAAAAAAGTGGTTGAGCGTGAGACTTTCAATAGGGCAAGAAAGATCAGCAGAGAGAGTGTTATAAAGGTTGAAGGAGTAGTTAAGAAAGAAGAGAAGGCTCCAAACGGCTTTGAAATAATACCAAAGGCAATTGAAGTTTTAAACGATAGTTTGGCTCCATTGCCATTAGAAGTGACCGAGAAAGTTCCCGCGGATCTCGATACAAGGCTTGATAGTAGGTTTATGGATCTTAGAAGACCAAAGATCAATGCGATTTTTAGAATTAAGAGTCAAGTGGTGCGAAGTATAAGAGAATTCCTTTACGAGGAGGGATTTATAGAGGTCCAAACACCAAAGATCGTTTCCACTGCTACTGAAGGTGGAACGGAGCTTTTTCCAATAAGCTACTTCGAAAAGGAAGCTTTTCTTAACCAAAGTCCACAGCTATACAAGCAGATCCTGATGTCCGCAGGCTTTGAAAGGGTTCTTGAAATTGGTCCGATCTTCAGGGCGGAAGAGCACAATACAACAAGGCATCTCAATGAGGCAACTTCAGTCGATATCGAAATGAGCTTCACAGATCACGAAGGTGTTATGAAAATTCTGGAGAGATTACTAGCGAAGGTTTATGCAGATATCATTGAGAACTGCGATAAATTCCTTCAGATCCTCGAAATAAAGCTTGAGGTTCCAGAAATTCCCTTTCCAAGAATAACATACAGCTCAGCGATCGAAATAGTTAGCAGATCGCAAGAAATTCCATGGGGAGAAGATCTCGATCTGCAAGCTTTGAAAATTCTTGGAGCGGAGATCGGTGGTTTGTATTTCATAACCGAGTGGCCTACAAAGATCAAGCCATTCTACGTTATGCCTTTTGAGGATGAAAAGATCAGCAAGAGCTTTGACTTAATGCATGGCTACTTAGAGCTTGCAAGCGGAGCTCAAAGAGAGCATAGATATGAAAAGCTCGTAGAGAACATAAAAGCGAAAGGATTGCACCCAGAGAGCTTTGATTTTTATCTAAAAGCATTCCGCTACGGCATGCCACCACATGCTGGTTGGGGTCTTGGACTTGAAAGGCTTACAATGGCCATGCTGAACTTAGGCAACATAAGAGAAGCTATGCTCTTCCCAAGAGATCGTATAAGGCTTTCTCCATAGATTTCCCTTTTCATTTTAGCTAAAAATTCTATTTTATCTAAATATATCTCTTCCAAAGAAAATAATATGGAATTATGGTAAAAACTAACCCTTAGTCACTCCTAACGGCACGAGCTTGGCTACAAGCGTTGAAATTCCCGCTCTGTGCACAACGTCGACGACATCATCGCTGATCTTGTAAGCCTCTGGAGCTTCTTCGGAAAGCAAACCTCTTTCTGCTGATTTGACGTAAATTCCTTTTTTCTCAAGACTCTGCTTCACAACGTTATCTCTCATCCTTCTCTTCGCTTCCGCCCTGCTCCAAACTCTTCCACTGCCATGACAAGTGCTTCCAAAGGTCTCCTGCATTGCCTTTTCGGTGCCAACAAGAACATAGCTCGGAGTCCCCATGCTTCCCGGAATTAGCACTGGCTGACCAACGTTGCGATAAACTGCTGGAACTTCGCTACGCCCAGCTGAAAAAGCTCTTGTTGCTCCCTTTCTGTGAACACAAACCTTAACCTTCTTCCCGTTCAAAGTATGCTCTTCCATCTTTGCTATGTTATGCGCAACATCGTATACAACTTCAAGCCCAAGTTCTTCTTCGCTCATCTTGAAGACCTTTCCAAAGCTCTCTCTAACCCAGTGCGCAATGATCTGCCTGTTGCACCATGCATAGTTCGCACTTCCCGCCATTCCAGCAAAGTAATCCTCGCCTTCTTTGCTCTTTATCGGAGCGCAAGCAAGCTGTCTATCGGGCAAAGAGATGTTGTATTTCTTTACCGCTCTGTCGAGAATTTCAAGAAAGTCTGTGCATACCTGATGCCCTAACCCACGGCTTCCGCAATGAATCATAACCGTTACAGTGCCTTCTTCAAGTCCAAAGACTTTTGCAACCTCTGGATTGTATACTTTCTCCACATACTGCACCTCGAGGAAGTGATTTCCACTGCCAAGTGTTCCCAGTTGCGTTCTCCCACGATCTCTTGCCCTTCTACTAACAACTTCTGGTCTTGCTCCAGGCATCGCTCCGTTTTCTTCACATCTCTCCAAGTCTTCTTCCCAACCATAGCCATTATCAAGAGCCCATTTTGCTCCTGAGACAAATATTTCATCGAGATCTTTGTCCTTTAGCGTGATTTTACCTTCACTACCGACTCCCGAAGGGACTGCGACGAATAGCGTATCTACGAGTTCTTTGATCTTTGGCTTAACCTGTTCCACCTTCAAATTGCTCCTTAACAATCGAACTCCACAGTTTATGTCAAATCCAACGCCTCCTGGAGAGATCACTCCTTCGTCAATTTCAAAGCCAGCAACACCGCCTATGGGAAATCCGTAGCCTACGTGAACATCTGGCATCACAAGAGAAGCGAGCCTTACTCCCGGCATTGTTGCAACGTTAGCAGCCTGCTCCACAGCGTCCTTTTCAAGATCCTTCATCAGCTTTCTGCTTATGTAGAAGTAAGCGGGAACTCTCATTCCTTTCTTGTAGTCCTTGCTCAGCTCCCATTTATAATCTGTAATCTTTTTCAGAACGTCTTCCATATCTCCAATTTTCTCTTCGATTTATATCTCTTTTCTGTTATTTAAACCAATAGCTCAACTTTAGCAAATGAGAGGTAATTACAAAAAAGAAATTTTAATCGTATAGGAAAATTTTATTTATCAGACAAGTAAATCAGATCTATGAAAATAATCCAGAGCATTCTTGAAACTGCTGAGGAGGGGGACAAGATTCTGATATCTTTCTCTGATGTGTATAGTTTCTACACAGTCTCTTCTTGGCTATCTTAGAGATTCGGAGAGACCTTCTGGACCTTTGGACAGATGCAGCGGTTGAAAGAATGAATCACTTTGCAAAGAAGTGCGGATTTCCTATATCTGGCGAGGCGTTGATCATATCATCAGAAAAGGATTGCATCTACTTGAGAAACGTGGAAAAATTGGATATTGAAGAGATTGAAGATATAAAAAATTTCATCCCCGAAAGTAAACTTGTGATCTCTTTTGGTGTAAACTTTCTCTCAATCTACGGTCATGAAATTTCTAAAGCTATTGAGGAGCTCATAGAGATCGATCGGGGGATCTTAATTACAGCAGTAGTCCCAAGTGAGCTTCTAACTTTTCACGACGTCTTTATAGAGATCATTAAAAGTGAAGATTCATTTATTGCCTACCACAATTACGTGGCAAAGCTCACCTTCTCGATGAAGGGAGGAGTTAAGGTTTGAGCGATAATCTGGAGCACTAAGGAACTTTTATAATTCCTAAGATCGTCGATTTTTTCAATGGATTTAGCACAACAGATCCGAGAGCTCGAGGAGGAGATAAAAAGAACTCCCTATAACAAAGCTACCGAGCATCATGTTGGTAGGCTAAAGGCTAAACTTGCAAGACTGAGAGAAGAGCTTGAAAAAGAAAAAGCAAAAAGTGCAAAACAGCAGACGATTTCCATAAAAAAAGAGGGGGACGCAACAGTTGCACTCGTTGGTTATCCTTCCGTTGGCAAATCAACGCTTTTGAATGCTCTAACTGGAGCAAAAAGTGAAGTCGCGGATTACGATTTTACAACAAAAAAACCTGTGCCTGGAATTTTAGAATATAAGCATGCGGTCATCCAGATCATCGATATGCCCGGAATTGTCGAAGGTGCTGCAAGTGGAAGAGGGAGAGGAAAGGAAGTGATTTCAGCTGTTAGGATCGCAGATCTTATCGTTATAGTCGCTGACGTTTTCAAACTCGAAACGATCAATGTTGTTAGAAAAGAGCTTTACGAGGGGGGAATAAGGTTAGATCAAAAACGTCCAGACATTGTCATAAAAAAGAGAGAACGTGGTGGCATAAAGACGACATCAACAATCCCACTAAACATTGACGAGAAAACGATTTCTGAAATCATGAAAGAATACAGAATACACAATGCAGAGATCATATTTCGGGAAGATGCAACTGTTGAAAAGCTTATAGATGTTTTAGCTGGAAATCGTGTTTACATTCCTTCAGTAGTAGTCGTGAACAAGGTCGACTTGATGAACGTGGATTCTGAAGGTCTCAAAATTTCAGCTGAAAAGGGAATAAATCTTGAAATGCTAAAAGAAGAGATTTACAGAAAGCTCGATTTCATAAACATATATCTCAAACCTCCGGGGGAGAAGGTTGCTGAAAAACCGATGGTTTTAAGGAAAGGTGCGAGAGTTGAGGATGTATGCAGAAAATTGCACAAAGATTTCATAGAAAAATTCAGATATGCGAAAGTTTGGGGTAAATCGGTCAAATTTGAAGGGCAAAGAGTTGGATTAGAGCATGTTCTTAGCGATGGTGATATTCTCTCAATATATGCGGACTGATTTTATGGTTTTGTAAAAACCGATAAAAAATTTTAAACCTGAGTGAGATTGTAGAAAATGGGTGATAGAAATGAAGAAGATCGACGAGAGAGAATTCATGAACGTGATAAGAAGTGAAAAGCTTGTAGTAGTGGATTTCTATGCGGATTGGTGCATGCCATGTCGTTATTTGAGCCCAGTGCTCGAGAAAATATCCAAGGAATACAAAGATGTGGAATTCTACAAGCTAAATGTGGACGAGAACCAAGAAATTGCCTTTGAATACGGAATATCAAGCATTCCTACAGTCTTGTTCTTCAAAAATGGGGAAATAGTTGGTGGATTCGTTGGAGCGATGCCAGAGAGCATGGTTAGAGCGGAGATTGAAAAAGCATTGGGCATATGATCTATCTAAAACAGATCCCGCAGTCAATTAACTGTGAGAATTTATTTGAGTGTTTTTTTGGTTTAAATTCCGAAGACGTGAAGGTATACGAAGCTCTACTGAAGGGAATGGAAAGAATAGAAGAGCTAAGCTCCGCTCTTGGAAAGAAAGAGATCTCGGTTTACAAGTCTCTTCAAAAGCTTCTTCTTGCAGGATTGGCTTATAGAGAGAAGAGAACAATAGCTTCAGGAGGATACTTCTACGCATACAAAGCTGTGCCAAAGGAAGTTGTTGCGAAAGAAATTGAGTCTCTTTTGAATGATTTTTGCAATAAAGTGAGGAATTTCCTAAGGGATTTCCTTGCAGATCGCAGTTCTCAGCTGTAAGGGTTGTGGAAGCTGTGATCGTGTTTGCCCAACGCCAAATGCGATCATAAGAGAAGGCGGAAAAGTCGTCAAGATTGATCCGGAAAAGTGTAAGGAATGCTTAGAATGCGTGAAAATATGTCCGTATCATGCTTTGATCGCGATGGACTGAGAGCTTTTGAAGAACTTCTCTCACTGGTTGAAAGATACTGTGAAGAAGGAATAATTCCGCTAAATGAGCTTGATGAAGAGAAAATGCTCAAATTAGACTTCTTTAGACTTGCAGTTCCGAGAAGATCGAGCAACGATTCTTTGGCTTGGAAAATGAGGCAATTCGGTTCTGAGATGGAGATTCCCTATGTTGTCAGATTTTACTTCAGAAAAGGCAAAGATCCAGAGAAGGCGATCTTTGAATATTTTAAAGAGATCGGCGAAAAAGCTCCTGAAGAGTTCATTGAGATCTTTCGCGAGATCCTTGAAAGAGCTAAAGACTTGATCGTTTGTGGAGAAGAAATCGTTGACATTGCAATGAAATACAAAAGAGAGCCTGGGGCTCTTATTTCTGAACTAAAGGGTTCAGGCTTGATCAGTCCAACCGTCGGTTGTGGAAGTTTAGGCAAGGCTAAAGCTCCGCTTTACGAGATCAACAGATTTTTCGCAATACTCTTAAAAAGCGAAGACTAATTTTAATGTGCTGATTGCCCTTTCAGTTCATGGAGAAGACAAGCCAGGATTAGTTCATGCGGTTGCAAAAGCATTGGCAAGCTGTAATGCTAACATTGTAGACATAGAGCAGACCGTTCTGCAAGGGATCTTTGCAATGTTCATAGTTGCTGAAACAGAGAATTTTGAATGTGTTGAGAAGAAAATTAGCGAGATAAGCCATTTGCTTGGAATTAAGATCTCCTTAAGCCCATTCGAAAGAAGACAATCGAAAGAGAAGAATTTATACGTCATCAACGTCCTTGGAAAGGATAGAATTGGAATCGTGCGAGATATTACAGGGATATTGTTGAATTTTGGAATCAACATCGAAAAGACAAGTCTTACAGCAAGAGACAAGCTTATTTCAATAGAATTTATAGTGGATGCTGGCAAAGCTGATCTTTCTAAACTCAAAAGGGAGCTTTTGAGAGAAGGAGAGAAAATTGGACTCGATATAGTTGTGCAGAAATACGAATCCGCATTCAAAGAGAAAAGGCTCATAGTTTTTGATCTCGATTCAACGCTTATAGATGCTGAAATAATCGATGAACTTGCGAGAGAGGCAGGAGTTGAAAAAGAAGTTAAAGAACTTACACATAAGGCTATGAACGGAGAGATGAGCTTCAAAGAGGCTTTGCAAGAGAGAGTCAAACTCCTAAGGGGTTTACCGGTTGAAGTTCTTGAGAAGATCTACTCAAGGGTAGAATTCACCGAGGGAGCTAAAGAATTGATCTCCGCTTTAAAGAGGGCGGGATATAAGATCGCAGTGGTTAGCGGTAGCTTTACGTATTTCACCAACCGAATAAAAGAAGAGCTTGGACTCGACTACGCATTTGGAAACGAGCTTGAAATTATAGATGGAAAGTTAACGGGGAAGATTAAAGGTCGGATAATAGATGCAGAAGAAAAAGCGAGAATTTTGGAAGAGATTGCAAGAAAAGAAGGTGTGAAGATCGAAAACGTTGTTGCAGTTGGTGATGGTGCAAACGATCGGATCATGATCGAAAAAGCTGGGCTTGGTATTGCTTTTAATGCCAAAAAAATTCTTAAGGAAATTGCCGACGGAAACATTTCAAAGAATAATCTCATAGGCTTAGCAAGCGTCCTTAAATTACCTTCTGAATTTACTAAGAGATTATGAGACTAATTCTCGTAATATATATTACAACTCTTATTATAAAATTACTTGCATACTTTTTCTCAAGCGTCACGGCGATCTTTGCAGATGCTCTTCACTCAGTTGTTGACATAGTTCTCTTGCTAATATTAGCTACAGCCTCAAGAGCTTCTGAAAGAAAGCCGGATCATTTACATCCAATGGGACACGGGCTTATTAAGAATATAGCCTCACTTGCGATTTCCGTTGCCTTCATCACAGTATTAGCATTCGAGCTTTTTAGAGAGGGGATAAATAAGATCCTAAACCCAGCTGAAAGCTATCCTAACCTTGAAATAGCTCTAATTGCAGAATTTCTTGTCTTAGGACTTTTAATGTTTGCAACGGTTTTATATTGGAGAAGAAAAGGAGTTGTAAGCAGAACGGTGATGTTTGAGAGTTTAAACGACTCTCTTTCAACTCTCGCAGCTATTATTGGTATTTTTGCAATTTTTGGAGGTTACATGGTATTTGACGGTATTGCAACAATCGTTATCGCTCTCCTCATAGCTTTCAACTCGATCAAGCTTTTTGTCGAAAATGCAAAATTCCTCGTTGGTTTATCACCACCAGAGGAGTTTTACAACGAGATCGAGAATTTTTGCCAGAATAAGGGAATTAAAGGTGTTCACGATATGGTCGCTCTTTACATGGACGAAGGAGCTATTCACTTGGACATGCATGTGACCGTCGAGGGGAGAATGAGCGTTGAAAAGGCTGATGAGCTGATTGAAGAGTTAGCTGAAGAATTGAAGAGGAATTTTCCAAATATAAGACATGTTTCTATTCATCTTTGTTCCCACAAGGGGGACAGAAGGAAAATTTACTGACGAGAGCTAAATATTTTAAGGTGTCGTTATCTTTACCATGCGAACGATCTTCTGGAAGGACTACATCTGGCTCATAGATCAGACTAAACTTCCTGAGAGAGAGGAATTAATTGCATGTAAAACTGTTGATGAGCTAATTGATGCAATAAAAAGGCTTTCTATTCGTGGTGCTCCAGCGCTTGAAGCTGCGGGAGCATATGGTGTAGCCCTCGCTTCTATGGAGAGAGAATTTTCAGATTTAGAAGAAATGAAGCGTTATTTAGTTGAAAAAGCTAAAATGATCGCTTCTGCAAGACCAACTGCAATTAATCTCTCCGTTGGAGTTGAAAGGGTGCTCGAAAAAGCTCTCAGTGGGAAGAATATAGAAGAAGTTTGTAAAATTGCGTTAAAAGAAGCGGAAAAGGTTGCTGCGGAAGATGTTGAAAGGAATAGAAGGATCGGAAAGAATGGGGCGAAGTTGCTCGAAGATCGAGATGTCGTGCTCACTTACTGCAACACGGGCAGATTTGCAACAGTGGATTGGGGAACCGCATTGGGGGTTATAAGATCTGCTGTTGAAGAAGGAAAGAGGATCAAGGTTTTTGCTTGCGAGACAAGACCGCTTAACCAAGGTTCGAGACTAACGTGTTACGAGCTTATGAAAGATGGTATAGACGTGACACTCATCACAGATTCAGCGATCGGGGTTGTGATGAAAAAAGGGCTCGTTAACAAGGTTCTTGTAGGAGCGGACAGAATTGTAAAAGATGCGGTTTTTAACAAGATCGGGACATACACCTTAGCGATCGTTGCAAAATACCATGGAATTCCATTCTACGTCGCAGCACCAAAGAGCACTTTCGACCTGAGTAGGACTGCAGAAGAAGTTCTAATTGAGGAAAGGAGTGGAGAGGAGCTGATTTACTGCGGAGATAAACTTTTAGCTCCGAAAGATGTGAAGGTATATAATCCCGCATTCGATTTTACTCCATTGGAGCTTGTAAGTGCCATAATTACGGAAGAAAGGGTGATTTATCCACCCTACGATTTTTGAACAAAAAGTTATTTATTTCAAAAACAAAATTTCTTTGCCGATGATGACTGATGGGCGATCTGAGCTGTGATGATAGGGAGAGTCTGAGGCTTTTCATTTTAAACTCGTTAGAAGTTCAGCAAAAAGTTTAACTCTAAAAATTAACAATTTTGACTGTGCCTGAAGAGAAGTTGATCAAGATCGTGAACAAATACATGAATTCTGTTCCAGAGATAAGAGACCACTGCGAAAGATGTCTTAGAACCGAGAGGTATAATGGCAATGTTGTTCTAATGCTCATAGATGCAGCATTTACGTCCATAGGGCTAAATTATTTCAAGGCAGTCGTTCCAAAGGTGCTTAAATTCAAAAAAGAGTTTGAAAATATAAGGACTCTTAGAGAGCTCTCAAATGCAAATGTTGAAGAAGTTAGAAGAATTTGGAAAAATTCGAGATCTTGGAATGTGGCAATAGAAGCTTCGAGATATTTATCCAAGCTTAGTAACGACGATAGGCACGCTTTAAGGACTTGGGCAAAAAATTCAGGCTTGGAAAATTGGAGAGAAGATCCAATTGGTAGAATTAAAGGGGTTGGACTCATAACTTACCAATATCTTAGAATGATGGGCGGTATTGACACTGTTATGCCAGACAAGATCGTTAAGAGAGTTATAAATGAGATTCTTAGCTCTGCAGGTTTAGAAACTGTAGAAGATGATCTCGAATTCATAAAGACCATGGAAAGAATTGCAAAGATCTGCAACTACAGACCAATAGAGCTATGTTGGATGACTTGGCTTGTGCAATACAGCAATGGAGATAGAAAAAGATATCTCTCATTATTGTATGAGCTATAAATTCAAATTTTTAAATAATTAGTCGCAGAAATTTTGATTTAATCCGCAAAGTTTAAATGACACAATTCGAAGAGGCTAAAAATGTATGAAATTTGATGTCGTGATCGTTGGCGCTGGTCCTGGAGGGATGTTTGCAGCATACAAACTCGCTGGGAGTAAAAGTGTGGCGATTTTTGAAATGGGGAGAGATATATCTAAGCGAAAATGCCCTAGTGATCTCTCTCAGAGCTACTGCAAGAAATGCAATCCCTGTAATATCACCTGCGGTGTAGGCGGAGCGGGAGGACTTTCAGACGGAAAGTTGAATTATGTTAATCCTAATTATCCCTCGAGCTTTACAGTTGGAGGGGATTTCGAATTTCTAAGTTCCAATTATTTGATCGAAAAAATGAATGAGGTAGATGAGATCTTCTCTGCTCATGGTGTTTCTGGAGAGCTTTATGGAGAAGATGAGGCAAAATTAGAACGTTTTCTAAAAGATGCAAATGCAGCAGGAATAGAGTTTGTTCCCCTCAGACAAAGGCACGTCGGAAGCGATGAACTGCCAAAGGTGATTAGAAGTCTTGAAGAGTCGCTTAAAAAGAAAGGCGTGGAGATCTTCACTCAAAAAACAGTTGTGGACATAGATCCGGAAGGGAAGATCGTAAAAACGAATAAAAGAGAGAAGTTCGAGTATGATAAGCTCATAATTGCAGTTGGAAGAAGTGGATCAGACTGGCTTGAAAAATGGGTGAAGAAGTATAGAATTGAAGTTGCAGAGAACTCCAAAGCAATAGATGTTGGTGTTAGAGTTGAAGTGCCAGCTTCGATCATGGACGACATAACTTCCACGATCTACGATCCGAAGCTTAGAGTGATCACGCAAAGGCATGACGACTACATGAGAACCTTCTGCACTTGTCCAAAGGGTTGGGTTATAAGAGAAGAATATGGAGACTTCTGTCTCGTCAATGGACATAGCAAGGCAAAAGAGAAAACTAATAACACAAATTTTGCTTTACTTGGACATTACGCCTTCACAGAACCATTTGATGAGCCTAATGAGTGGGGAAGAGATCTTGCGAGGATTACAACAAAGCTTGGAGGGGGAAATCCAATCGTTCAGAGGCTTAAAGATCTTAGGCTTGGAAGAAGAAGCACAGAAAGCAGAATAAAAAACAACAGACTCGTCCAGCCGACTTTGAAGACTGCTATTCCCGGAGACATATGCTTAGCTTATCCAAGCAGAGTAATAGATGACATCGTTGACGCACTTGAAAGGCTTGACAAAGTAATTCCCGGAGTTGCAGATGATTCAACACTCCTATATGCGCCAGAAGTTAAATTCTACTCTTTGAAGCTCAAAGTTGATGAAGGAATGAGGACAAACATCCCCCATGTTTATGCCATTGGTGACGGGGCAGGAATAAGCAGAGGAATTGTTGGTGCTGCTGTTACAGGCTTAATTGCAGCGGAAAGTATTCTGAGAGAGAATTGAATATGTATTACGACATTCGGGAAGTCGAATTTGAGAACTTAACAATTACAATCGAGAATGGCGCTATTGAAAGACCTAAATTAACTCAATTCCATTCCAAAAGTTTTAGAGTTTTAAAAAATGGACTTTGGGGTGTTTTTGAAGGACTTGTGAGCGATTCTGAAGGACTTAAGAATGCAGAAATGAATATCATTGCAGAAGGCAAAGAAGAGATTCTCGAAGTGCAATCAAGCGGAAAATATGAGTATAAGGCAAAAATTGACCCAAGAGATATAAGCATCGAAGAAAAGCTGAATCTGCTTAAGGAGATAAATAAAGGAATTTTAACTAAAACAAAAAGGATCGGCTATGTAGAAAGCTTAAAGAGGTTTGAATACCGTGACTCTTCTGGAAACGAAGTCTACTACGCTTTACCGAGAATAGGGATTTCCGTTGTTGCAATTGGGAAAGGGGAAAGTTTGCAATTCATATCAAAACGTTTGATGAAACCTGGAGGATGGGAAAAGCTTGAAAAAGCTTTTGAGCTCGTAGATGAGGTAAATGAAATTCTTCCAAAACTTTTGAATGCAAAAGTTCCTCCTTCAGGGGAAATGAACGTCTTGATGAATCCAGAGCTTGCAGGAGTTTTCATTCATGAAGCATTTGGACATGCTGTCGAAGCGGATCATGTTTTACAGGGATCGAGTGTGCTGATCGGGAAAATTGGGAAGAGAATTGCTGGTGAAAATGTCTCCATAATGGATGATCCAAGTATAGAGGAATTTGGTTTCTATCCTTTTGACGATGAAGGTGTTAAAGCAAAAGGTAAAGTTTTGGTTGAAAATGGAATTTTGAAAAGCTATTTGCACAGCAAAGAGACCGCTAAAAAGCTTGGAGGAGAGCCTGGTAATGGAAGAAGTGAAGGAGTAGCGTTTCCAATCGTTAGAATGAGCAATACCTACATCAAAGCAGGTGATTTTAAATTTGAGGAACTACTTGAAGAATGCAAAAACGGTGTTTTTCTCCTGGGCTCCAGAGGCGGTGAAACAAATCCTGCAACTGGTTATTTTCAGTTCAGTGCCCAATACGGCTATATTGTAAGGAATGGTGAAATAGGAGAGATGATCAGAGACGTTTCACTTTCTGGGACACTCGAAATACTAAAAGACGTTAAGCTCGGAAATAAAGTTGAATTCGATCCGGGATTTTGTGGAAAAGCTTTTCAGACTGTTCCAGTAGCAGATGGGGCTCCAGTGGTTCTCTGCAGAGCGAAGGTTGGTGGTGCTTAATGGAGTGGGAGATCTACGAGGAAAGAGTCAAGGGGATCTCAGCGGAAATCTCTGGAGGTAAGCTTAAACTGATTCAATCCTCAAAAGATACTTCTTATGCGGTTAGAGTGATTATAGACGGAAAAGTAGGTTTTTCGGCTGGAAGAACTGTTGAAAAAGCATTGGAGAATGCTAAAAAGACTGCAAGAATTTCAGAGGAAAAAATGGATAGCTTTCCGAATGAAAAGCCGGCAAAAGTTTTAGGAATTTATGATAAAACCCTTGAGGAATTAAAATCAGATTTTTTGAAAGAAGAATACGAGATACTTGTGAATTCCGTTGAAAGAGCCACGATAGCAAGTGCATTCATCATGCATGGGGTATTTGAAGTCTCTATAAGAAATTCTTCAGGAGCGGATCTGAACGAGAAGGGGACTTTTTCATCTTTCTCCATAGAAACAGTTTATGGTGAGGGGAGTGGCTTTTCGCAGTGTGAGAGTAGAAACAGAAAGCTCAATATTGCTGAAACCGCTCTTTATGCTGAAGAACTCGCAATAAATTCCTCAAAAGCAGTAAAGATCGAAAGTGGTCATTATGATGTCGTTTTAACACCCCACGCGATTCACCAGCTCTTCTCAAACACTCTATATCCGTCGCTTTCAGCTGAAAATGTTTCTAAAGGAAGGAGTATGCTAAAAAAAGGTTCATTCTTAGGAGAACTTAGGATCATAGATGATCCAACGATTGAAGGAGGAATAGAAAGCTACTCTTTCGATGATGAAGGAGTGAAAGCGAGAAGGAAGACCTTAGTTGATCGAAATGTTCTTTGCTTCTACTCCGACTGGAAAAATTCAAAAGAGTTTGGTCTAACTAGCAATGGAATAAGAGCAAGCATAGATCTTCCGCCTTCACCGATGCCGAGCAACTTTTTGATCGAAATCGATGAAAAAGCGGATTTAGATAAAGCTCTGGTGATTCAAAACTTTATAGGTTCTCATACAGCTAATCCATTGAGCGGTGATTTCAGTGTTGAATGTATGAACGCTGAATTTGACGGAAAAGCGATAAAAGGGGCAATGATCTATGGGAATATTTTCGAGTTGTTAAAGCGATTGGAGGGATTCTGCTCAGAATCAAAGCAAGTTGAGAATACTATAACTCCTGCATTGCGTTTTGAAAGAGTTAGAATTGTTTAGCTATGAAAATCGAGATGAATGAGACTATCAAGAGTAGCATTATAAGAATGAACGCAAGTCTTGCAATCCTGACCACGTTAGACTTCCTTTCAGCCTTAACAACTTCAAATTCAAGTGATCTATAGCTCGACTCATATCCCTGGGCTTTGAACTTAATGTCGAGCTTGTGCTTCCCAAGATAGGGAGACAAGAAGGAGAAAGAAAAAGAGCCCATCTTTGCATCAGCTTCACCAATTTCTTTTCCATCTAGGTAAAATTTTATTCTGCCGTCAAGTGGCTTCCATTCCTTTTCTTTTTCGTCATAAAACGTTAACCAGCCATCAACAGTAACCATTTCTCCTTCTGACACAAATGCATCAACAAAATGAGCTGAGATCCTCGTTTTATACGACGAATTTAAAGAAGACATAAGCGATCGCCACCAGTAAGAATACATGCTTTAATCCCGCTTCAATTCTCCCTTCTCCCATCACACCGGCAGCAATTCCAGAGAAGACTGCAACGAGAATAGAAGTTTCCATAAATACGCTTTCAAGTTCTGCTAAGTTAATAGCGGTTGCAATTTGCGTTTTTTCAATAGATGCGAAAACAGAAAGCATGTTCTTTATCAAAACATATGAGGTGTATAGGAAGACGCCAAAGGCAAGATAAATTATTATTATATAAGTGCTCATCATATCTCTGAGCCTGTTTCTCATCTCTATCTCGAGTTCTGAGAAGTTCGAAGCAACAACCAAAGCGTCTCTTATGGAAGGAGAAGCTTCGATAGCCTTTACAAGCATGGAAATAGCCTTCTGGAAAACACTACTCTTAATACGGCGCTCAAGCCTGATAAAAGCGGAAGTCACAAGTTCTCCCCATTCAACCCTTCTTTTTATCGCCCTTATCTCCTTACCAAGAACACCTACTTCCGTATCGCTGATATTCTTTAGAGCCTCAACAACGTTTAGTCCAGCCTCGTTTAGAGAAGCAAGCTGTTTCAGAAACTCCGGAAGTTCTTTTTCTGCTCTTCTAAGCAACTTTTCACGGTATTCGATGAAAAAGACTGCAGGAAGCCCAAATGCGAGTAGGGTTGTAAATACGAGGTAATCGAACTCCATTCTACCATAGAATACTAAGAAGAATATTAGAGGCGGAAGAAGGAGGTAAAAGAGGAGGTATTTGAAGCTAACAACGTAAGGCATTTCGAGGATTGGATAGAAAAGAAAACTCCTTATTGCACCAAAGATCCTTCTGAGTTTTATGAGTCGAAAACCAATTGGCTTTTCTGAAGTCCTCGCTATAATTTCTTCAACTTCGCTTTCAATTTTTCTAAATTCTCTGCTCTCTCTCGTAGTAGAGGAGTAAGCAAGCCAGAGAACCATAAAGGAACCTATGGGTAAAACAGAATAAAGGAAAAACCTGTAAAGATCCAAAGTTACGCTCCCCATCATATTGAACACAACAAGAACTATTAGGAAAAACAAAGGAGCAACTATAAAGAGAGCAAGGTAGATCTCTGCTATGATCTGCATTGACTCCGAATACAGGGTGTAAAGTCTCTCCTTTTCTGAGAAGAATTGCTCAGATTTTGCCTTCAGATAATCCAAAACATCACCGCCTCCACGATAGACATCAATGAAATTATCGAGAAAAACTCTTAACTTTTCTGATGGGGTTGTTTCTGCAACAAATTTCATCGCACTCTCCAAGTCTCCGCCCATTTCAACAAG
The DNA here is from genome assembly GCA_025059545.1 of Archaeoglobaceae archaeon. Next base: position 43,722 of record JANXDJ010000003.1, on the reverse strand, counting down.
AACGACGATCTTCTCAAATTCTACGCTCAGCTCGCTGAAAAGGTGCTTGTTCTCTGCAATGAATCTTATCGCTGAGATTATTGGCACATTTCCTTTTGCCATTCCAAGAAGCATGTTAACTGCATGGGGAAGCGCAGAGTCTATCTTGCCACTTCTTGAACTCGCGACGTAATATGGATGTGAAAGAATAAGATAACGGGTAAGTCCAAAGGATAAAACTGCGAGGATCAGCGATATTGCAATTTGAATTTTCCAAAACTCTATTGCTCCACCAAGATAGACGTATTCAATACCAAAAGTGCTTTTTATGAAAAATGAAATGGCAATGCCTATAAAAACTCCAACGACCATTGCAATTAGAGAGTAGAAAAGAGCACCAGCAAGCAGCTCTGAAGTTGTGGTTCTGAGTCTCGCTTTTTCAATCGTCCTATCCAGCTCAGAATATCTATTGGGATTTGCATCAATCTTATTTCGGAAGTATCTCCTCATGAAATCGGGGGCGATCATAAGACTCTTGAAAAAGCGATTTCAGGGTTTCTGTAATAGCTGTGGATCAGTCTTGTAAATTCTGTGTATTCTTTAACTCCACTTTTTATCATCCATTCCAAATACTTCTTTCTTCTATCAAGTTCCACGTAAACATCGTCCGCTCTCGACATTGCAATTTTTTCAAGCTTCTTTGGCACACTTACCTCAACATGCCCATCTCTCTTTGGATCCCATCTCGCAAACTGATTCACAAGCAAATTTTTATCTGCAGGATCAATTCCCAATATTTCATTCAATTCCTTTGTTCTCCTTATTCTTTTTCCCCCCATCAGATACATGTTCTGAACAAGCACAATATCTAAAAACTGAAGCATGCTCCTTGGGACGTTTAGCGGATCGCTCTCAAACCTATAGACCATCTGATTTATGTCCCCAGCGTGAAAAGTTGAGTAGCTCGCATGTCCCGTGGACATCGCTTGAAACAAAGTCTGAGCTTCTTTTCCCCTCACTTCCCCCACTACGATGTAATCTGGTCTCTGCCTTAAAGCAGCTTTTAAGAGATCATACATATCAATTTCCTGCTCTCCTATTCCCGTCCTCGTTACCTGAGCAAGCCAGTTATCGTGGTAGAGCTTTATCTCTCTTGTATCTTCAATAGAGACGATCTTTGCATCAGGGGGGACAAACATAAGAATGGCGTTAAGCGTTGTCGTTTTTCCACTTGCTGTCTCTCCAACAACAATTACTGAAAGCTTGTGCTCTATTGCAAGCCATAGGTAAGCCATAATTCCAAGTGGAACTGTTCCGAATCTTATAAGATCGAGCGGAGTTAAAGGCTGAGTTGTAAATTTTCTTATCGTGAAGCTTGAGCCCCTTGGCGTCACTTCAGTTCCAAAAGTAGCTTGAAGTCTACTACCATCTGGAAGAGTTGAATCGATGATCGGATTAGCTAAGGATATGTGCTTTCCACTTCTCTGAGTCAGAAGCATTACAAGTCTGTCTAAGGTGAACTTAGGAATCTTGATATTCGTCTCAAGATAGCCATAGTTCTTGTGGTATACGAAAATCGGAATATCATAGCCATCGCAAGATATATCCTCAACATTTGGATCGACCATTAGCGGTTCTATGACGCTAAATCCAAAGAATTCTCGGAAAAGGTAGTAAAGCATTCTTGAATAGAGATCACTATTAACCGCTATTCCGTATTCTTTCAAGACTTTTTCAAAACTCCTAACAAGCACCTTAGCTCTTTCTCTTAGCTCTAAAGAGACATCATAAAGAGTTAAAACCCTCCTAAGATCAACAATAAGTGAAGAAATAAGCTTTATCTCTTCTACATCTAAAGAAGGTTCGATAGCGTGATATCTTAGCTTGTGTTGCTCAAGATCTTCAAAGACGAAAATCTTTATAAATGGTTCCGCGACCCAGTATTCATTAACAACGTTCTCTAACTTTGCCTCTTCGATGATCTCCGACTTTACGAACTCTCTCAGCAAGGCATACCTTTCCAACATTCTGATTATTTTTGACTTGAAGATATATATTTTTTTCTACAAAATTTAAATTTACCGCTCCTCTAATTTGTTTTCTTTCACAAAGAGGACAAATAATACCGATAAAATCGATGCAAAGAGACAGAACTCGAATGATAACTTATACGCCTCTGCTGGATAAACTGAGCCAATTTTACCAACAGAATCCATTAAATATCCCATAATCGTCTGGAATACTGCAGCACCGAAAAATGGGAATACGTTAACCACGCTCATCGACAAACCCGTCATTCTTAGTGGGAAAAGTTCCTTTACAATCGCATAGGCTACTGGACCTGTGCTCGAAAAGAATCCTATAAAAAAGGATATAAGGCATATCGAGGCAATACTCAGACTTGAAGTTGATAAAACAAGAGGTGCCCATGTTATTGTGAATCCCAAACCACCAAGGATCAGCATTGCCTTTTTTAAACCGATCAGATCCGATATTCTACCAAAAAGAATTGCTCCAACTATAGTCCCAATTCCGACAAGCATTAAAATCGTTCCCGCAGTCGCTTTTGACATTCCGTAGACATCGATCAAATAAGGACCGCCCCATAGTCCTTGAAATCCCATTACTATGCCGTATCTGAGCATCGCAGAAATAGCGATAAGCCAGAGCGACAAATTGCTTAAGAGCAATTTTACATCGTCTCTTTTTATTCTCTCCTCCTTGAAATCGCTTGGAGCATCTTTAACTATTTTCCAGCAGAGAAAGAGTAGAAAAAGAGTTATCAGAGCGACAAAAATGAATGGAAGCCTCCAACCAAAAAACTCTATAGCCAGAGCTAACGGATAGGCTGAAAGAATTGCTCCAAGATTTCCAACTGCAAATAAAATTCCTGTAGCAGTTGCAAACTCGTTTTGCTTAAACCAAACAGATATGATCTTCATTGTTGGAACGTAAACACCTGCCACGCCAATTCCAATTAGAAATCTCGAAAATACTGTCATTTCGTAGCTTTTTGCAAGAGCGAAAGTAAGGACGCCAAAAAATGCAATTAATGTGAAGCTCATGACCGTCCACTTCGCCCCTTTTGTATCTGAAAGAACGCCAACCGGAATTTGTAAAACCGCATAAGGGTAAAAGTAGGCAGAAGAAAGAATTCCCACTGCCAATGCAGATACCAAGAACTCTTTCATGATCTCGTCCGCCATTACAGCGGGCGAAGTTCTGTGGAAGTATACAAAGAAGTAAATAAAAGCCAGAACTGCAAATATTGCCCATTTATTTGATTTCAAATCTGAGGATCGCACATATACCACCAAGTTTTGACACCACTTCTCCTGGCTCGAATTCTGAGCTCAGAATTAAAATCTTCCCACCCATCTTTTCGATCTCTTCCATAAAATCATCAATTCCCCATTTTTCTCGTTCACTAAGCAAAAAATCGTCTGACAAGAGTAGAATTTCTATGGCTCCATACTCTTTAGCTTTTTTCACTTCTTCAAGCCCATAAGCTACCTTTTCGTTCTTAGCAATACCTTCAAGTAGCTTCTCAACAATTTCCGCTTCTTCAGCAAGTCTTATCTCACCAACTATCTTATCAATAGTCCTTCTCTTCAGAACCTCTATGAATCCCCTCCTGCCAATCGACGAAGTATCCGCTATAACAGCTCTTTTTGCAATCTCAGCATCTTTCTGCCTAATATACTCATAAAAATCCTTCTTTGTAAATCCGGGACCAGCTATTACTATATATCTGAAGTTTAAACTCTTCAGGGACTCAAATATTTCTTCAAAAAATTCTATCCTTGTTCCTCCATAGTCCTTGGCATAAGAGTGTCTTTTTTCAAAGATTTCTTCAACTCCCCACTCGCGCAATGCTCCTGCAACTGCTTCGCCCTCTTCTATTGTTAGTATAACAATTTCAGGTCTTTTTGAGCTTTCTAATGCCTTTCTTAATCTCTTCAACTGTTCTTCTTTCCATTTCTTTGATATACTCAACTCTCTTCCGACCATTATATTTAGAGTATGAAATCCTGCCTCTTCTACTCCAGCTACGATCTTCCCGGTTATACGAAGCCTATTCGCAAATCTGTGAAATTCGAGTTTTTCAACTTCAACCCCGATCCTAACAGTGATTAGCTCTTTGTCTCCTCTGAGCTTATCGTCACTATGACTTGCTCTTTTTGTCAGCGAAAAGACTAAGTCCCCTTTCTCTATTATAAACCTGAGATGCCATAAATCCTCTAAATTTTCTGGAATAAGCTTTATTTCCCCCTCGTGATCTTTCAGTTTTTCCTCCAAGATTTGCACAAATCAAATAGCTTAGGATTTTTAAAACATGCTTTAAAAAGTTTAGAGAATTTGAGAAATTGGGCTTGAATAATGATAGCCTTTAAGAATTAGCGATACTTTTAAATAGCTAAGGCAAGAACGATGCTCAAGAAACACGGGGGTCTTGAAATGCCAGTTCGTCCTTTGGATATCTTAAACAAATCGTTAAAATCTCCAGTAATAGTGAGATTGAAAGGTGGAAGGGAGTTCAGAGGAACTCTGGATGGTTATGACATTCACATGAATCTCGTTCTTTTGAACGCTGAAGAGATTCAGGGAGGAGAAATAGTTAGGAAAGTTGGAAGTGTAATAATCAGAGGAGACACAGTAGTCTTCATCTCTCCATTTCCGGGTGGTGAGTGATGTCGGAAGGAACAGCTTCTATGGGTAGAAGAAACAGAAAAAAGGTTCACATTAGATGCAGAAGGTGTGGAAGAAACTCTTTCCACTGGAGAAAGAGATATTGTTCCGCTTGTGGATTCGGGCGAAGCAAGAGACTAAGGAGCTACAATTGGGTTAACAAAACTAAGGACAGTGTCTAATGTGTGGCATTGCGGGAGTTTATAGCGAGAGATCTCGTGCGGGAGAAAACGTTTACTACGCACTTTTTTCGCTACAGCATCGTGGGCAAGAATCTGCTGGGATCGCTTTCTACAGTGATACGCTTCGCTATAAAAAGCAAATGGGTCTGGTTTCTGAGGTATTCAGCAAGGAAGATCTAATTCCAGCTAAATACGCCATTGGACATGTAAGATACTCCACGACTGGCTTGTCAAGACTTGAAAATGCTCAGCCATTTGTTGTTAAATCAAAGATCGGAAACATAGCGGTTGCACACAACGGAAATCTCGTAAATCATCTTGAGCTAAGAAAAGAGCTTGAAAATGAAGGTAGCGTTTTCACTTCCGATTCCGACTCCGAGATCATAGCACAACTTTTATCAAAAATACTACTCAAAGAAGGTGACTTTAAGGATTACCTCCAAGAGCTAAATTCAAAGCTCATTGGTAGCCATTCTTGCGTTTTGCTCATTAACGACAAAATTGTTGCGTATCGTGATCCATTGGGTTTCCGACCTCTCTGTATTGGTGAGCTTGAAGATGGCTACATCGTTTGCAGTGAAAGCTGTGCAATTGACGCACTTGATGGAAGATTCATAAAAGACATAGCCCCAGGAGAAGCTGTGATAATGGAGAATGGAGAGCTTGAATTTGTTAGATTTGCAAAGAGTAAAAGAAAAGCGGTTTGTATATTCGAATACATCTATTTTGCCCGTCCAGACTCAATCATTGATGGTATAAACGTCTACAAAGCAAGGACTGAAATGGGAAAAATTCTCGCTGAAGAATCGCCAGCCAATGCTGACTTTGTTTCTGCAGTTCCAGACAGCGGAATCACTGCGGCGATTGGCTACGCAACAAGATCCAGACTACCTTACATGGAGTGCTTAATAAAGAACAGATATATAGGTAGAACTTTTATAATGCCGAAACAGGAGCTTAGAGAACTCCTTGTCAAATTCAAGGTTAATGTGATCAAGGAAAATGCCATAAACAAGAAGATCGTGCTCGTAGACGATAGCATAGTCAGGGCAACAACTTCGAAGAGAATTGTGGATATGATAAGAAAAGCTGGAGCAAAAGAAGTGCATTTAAGAGTTGGAAGTCCGCCAATAATCGCTCCCTGCTACTTTGGTATTGACATGAAAACGAGAAAAGAACTTGTTGCCTCGACTCACACTGTTGAAGAAATAAAAGAAATTGTTGGAGCAGACAGCTTAAGTTATCTGAGCCTTAAAGGATTGCTTACTGCACTAAAAAGATTGGGGGGAGAAGAATTCTGCATCGCTTGTCTTACCGCTAGATACCCTGTCCCAGTTCCCGGAGAGCTATATGAAGAGTGGTAGCCAGAACACTAGTAAAATTATTAGGAGCATTAGGAACATGAACAAAGTGAAATTCCTTTGCCTCTTCCTCTCTTTCTCCATTTTCTGCTCACATTCCTCACCGCAATAGTATTTATCCACTTCAATTGCTTTCCCGCAAACTATACAGTGTCGATGAGGGACTAAGGGCATAAAGCTCGTTGCTTTGCAATATAAAAAACTTTTCAAAACTTTTAAAATTTTAATAGGATAGAAGAGCTTGTCGATGCAGTATTTTTGAAAGTTGGCAAACTTTATAAGCAGTATTCATTAAACATCAGTATAGCGGTCGTAGTCTAGTGGCAGGACACGGGCTTCCCGAGCCCGTTGCCCGGGTTCAAATCCCGGCGACCGCACTTAATTGGCGAATTCAAAGCTAAAATTTAGCTCAGGGTTAAGGAGAAAATTATCAACTATTAATATACTTTTCGATAACCTCGATGAGCCTTTTTCTCGTAAAAGGTTTCTCCAACACTTCTTTCGCACCCGCTTTGAGCAAGTCCTTTTCTTTACTCATATAGTAAGCAGTAATTCCTACGATCTTCGCATTTGGATCGATCCGCAAGATTTCTTCAGTTGCCTCTATTCCATCCATTTCAGGCATCACAACATCGGTTAAAACAAGATCAGGTTTGATATTTTTATAGATCTTAACAGCTTCCCTACCGTTTATTGCTTTTACAACTTCATATCTGCCTTTAAGCATGAGTTCCAGCGCTTCAAGGAGAGCTATGTCATCATCAACGATAAGGATAACTTTTTTTTCACTATCAGTCATAATCATGCATCCAATTTCCCCATATATAAATTTTATCGGAAAGATCAAAGCTCAAGAAGTTTTGCAGATGATCCGCTGCCAACGATAACCGCATCTATTATTTCTGACTTAAATATACCATTCTCTATGATACCAGCGATGGACTTCAACTCCTTTTCGATCAAATCTGGGTTCTCAATAACTCCAAAATCACAATCCAAGATGAAATTTCCATTGTCCGTTATTATTGGTCCAAATTTGCCCTTTCCCTCTCTAAGTTTCGGTTTACAGATAGAAGACAGCTTTTTAACAACGTATCCATATGCAAATGGCATAACTTCAACTGGAACTGGCATTGAAAGCTTTTCAACAAGCTTTGAGTCATCTACAAGTATTAATACTTTTTTACTTGCAAATGCCAAGATCTTTTCTCTCGTTAACGCAGCACCTCCTCCTTTAATGCAGTTTAGCTTGGCATCAACTTGATCCGCACCATCAATGCAAATATCTGGCTCTCTTTCGATTAGGTCTGTCATTATTATGCCATTCTTAGCCCCAGCGATCATCGCCTGATAAGAGCTCGGAATTCCATAAATACTAAGTCCTTCCTTCTTTATTTTTTCTCCAAGAAGGTTCAGAAAAACTTCGACCGTGCTTCCAGTTCCAATTCCAATTGTCATCTCATCTTTTATAAAACTAAGAGCTAATTTCGAGGCATTATATTTTCCATTCATCTACCCAACCCCTTAAAGCTTCGCAATCTGAAGTTGCATTTAAGGATATCGGTGTTATTGAGACAAAGCCATTCCTCACTGCATGAATGTCTGTTCCGGGCTCAGCATTTTCAACCTCAGTTCCGTGGATCCAATAATACTCCCTTCCTCTTGGATCAAATCTTTTTTCAACTTTCGTCCGATACATCTTTCTCGCGAGCTTTGTGATCGCTATCTTGCCGTTGAAATTCTTGGGAACGTTGACGTTCAAAACATCAACGCTTTCTGGCAGTCCTTTTTCGAGAACTCTTCTTGCAATCCACTTTAAAACCTTTTCCGCTTTCTCAAAATCGTAGCTACAGCTAAGCTCAAATTTGAGTAACTCATGCATCTCTGATGATATCGCCACCGCTTTACTCCCATGAGTTGCAGCTTCAAGAGCTGCACAAACCGTTCCTGAAGTGGTGACAGCCTCTGTTGATAAGTTTTCTCCGAGATTTATACCACAAACGGTTAGATCTGGAATGCAATTTAAAATCTCATAAATCCCGATTATCACAGCATCAGTTGGCGTTCCATCAATTGCATATACCTTCATACCATCTATTTCCATTTCAAAAAATCTTACTGGGCGCATTATAGATATACTTCTCCCGACTCCACTCATTTGCGTTATCGGTGCCACCACTACTACTTTATCAAGCTCACTCAAAGCAAAGTAAGCGGATCTGAGTCCCTGAGAATATATGCCATCATCGTTAGTAAGAAGAATCATCTTTTACCTATCAGCCTCAGACTATAAATCCTTTTAGAAAAATGTTTTTAATTTTGAGCTGACCTTAAAACATGAACGAAGTGGAGAAGAGATGTCTTTCAGCATTGCTTGGGATCGTTGAGAACTTTTATGAGCAGATGAAATCTGGTAAAATTCCAGAACTTGAAATTTCTACGAGAACTAAATTTAATATCGAGTTCGACGAGGAGTCTGGAGTTTGGGTGTATGGAGATCGAAAATCCTTGACTTCTGCAAAGACAATAAAAGGAGCTTTAAAGATACTCAAAATGTCATACGTGATCGGTTTTCTAAAAGAACAGCTCGCTGTGAACAAGTCATCAACACTCAGAGAACTTTACTATATAACAGAAGGTTGGGGATATGCGAAATTTGATGAACAAGATGAAAGTGACAGACTTATAGAAGATCTTGAAATTCTCTCTAATTACCAAAGAGAACAATTCCATATTCGCCCAGAAGAGGACGGAGCGACGATCGTTGGACCCATAAGGATCAGAGAAGAGACGAGAAGGGGTTTGAAAGAGATTCATTGCCAAGACGATGTTGGAGAAGGTGGTTATCAGATCCCAGTAAACGTGGACAAATTGCAATTCGTAGATCATGATGCCAAATTTGCCATCGCCATCGAAACTGGCGGTATGAGGGACAGACTTGTTGAGAACGGTTTTGACGAGAAATTCAATGCTATCATAGTCCACCTAAAGGGACAGCCCGCAAGAAGCACGAGGAGACTTTTAAGAAGGCTAAATACTGAGCTAAATATTCCAGTAGTTGTTTTTACTGATGGAGACCCATGGAGTTATCGAATTTATGCAAGTGTTGCTTATGGAAGCATAAAATCCGCCCATTTGTCTGAATACCTTGCAACACCTGAGGCAAAGTTCCTCGGTGTAACGCCTTCTGACATCGTAAGATACGATCTTCCTTCAGACAAACTGAGCGATGAGGACATAAAAGCTCTAAACGCAATACTTACCGACCCAAGATTCGATACAGAATTTTGGAAGAAAGAGGTAAAACTCCAGTTAGATCTTAATAAGAAATCGGAACAGCAGGCTCTTGCAAAATATGGTCTGGATTACGTTACCGATGTTTATTTGCCAGAAAAACTTGGAGAAATAGGTATAGTCTAAAATTTTAATCTATGTAACCCATTTCCATTAGTTTTCTAACTTTTTCATGAGTCCCGAATATTAACTTGCTCGAATGTTCGTATAACTCATCTGGAGTGAACATTTTTCTTGCAAGTCCGAGATCGATCGCTTTCATGCCAACTGCAGTTGCAACTTCTGGGAAAACGAAGATCTCGGTCATTTTCGGTATTATGTAATCCTCGCTAAGCCTGCTTTCAGCCAATCTTGCCAAAGTGTTTGCTGCGGTTATGCACATATCTTCGGTTATTTTCTTAGCTCTTACGCTCAGCACCCCTCTAAAAACTCCGGGAAAAACGAGAGAGTTGTTTATCTGATTCGGAAAATCGCTTCTTCCAGTTCCAACAATCCTTGCCCCTGCCTCTTTCGCCTCATTTGGATAGATCTCTGGAATTGGATTTGAAAGTGCAAAAACTATAGCATCGTCCGCCATTTCTTTTACGAAATCTTTCCTTATCACTCCTGCTGTGCTTGCAGCGATTACGACATCTACTCCCTTCATGGCTTCCGCAATTCCTCCAATTCTTTGCTCCGCATTCGTTTCCTTGCAGATCCAGAATTTTTCTGGATTTGTTAACTTCAATTTCTCGAGATCTTCTCTCTGCATATTCAGAATTCCCTTGCTATCAACAACAAACATCTTCTTTAAATCCGCCCCCGCCTTAGCGAGCAGTTTTATCGTCGCAACATTCGCTGCTCCCGCACCAACTATACCAATCTCAATCTCTCCAATGGATTTTCCAACAAGCTTCAAGGCATTTATTAGACCAGCAAGTGTTGCAGTAGCTGTTCCAAGTTGGTCATCATGCCAAACTGGAATGTCAAGTTCTTTCTGCAATCTTTCGAGGATATAAAAGCACTTTGGAGTTGCGATGTCTTCGAGATTTATCCCACCAAAGCTTGGAGTGATCTTCTCGACAACTTCAATGAACTTCTCTGGATCTTTCTCATCAATGGGAAGTGGAAAAGCGTCAACACCTCCAAGGAGTTTGAAGATCATCGCCTTTCCTTCCATAACTGGAAGTGATGCCAATGCACCGATCTCTCCCAACCCGAGCACTCTCGAACCGTCGGTAATGATAGCGACGGTATTCCACTTATTTGTATATTCGTATACTTTTTCAGGACTTTTTGCTATTTCTTTGCTCGGTTCTGCAACTCCGGGAGTATACCAATAGCTAAAATCACTAAGAGACCTCACCGGACATTTTGGAAGCACTTCGATCTTTCCTCCATATTTCCTGTGAAGACTACAAACTTCATTCATATCTATCACCCTAAGTTCTTATATTATACATATCCAAATTTTGAATATAAATTTTTTGGTCAAAAATACATATTTAAAGAAAAATAAGTTTTAGATAAACTTTAATTCTACAAAAATTTCCAAGAAGTTTAAAAATCGAATGCAAATTTCAGGTATGGATCTCGAGAAGAAGATCGCCATTGCGACGAGGAATTCAGAAGAGGTCGTGTCAATTGAAGAGCTAAGAACCTTGCTTGAAACAAAAGAAAGACCAAGAGCCTACGTAGGCTATGAGCCGAGCGGAGAGATCCATCTTGGGCACATGATCACTGTGAACAAGCTAAAGGACCTGCAGAGCATAGGCTTTGAAATCGTCGTTCTCCTTGCCGACATTCATGCTTACCTTAACGAAAAGGGAAGTTTTGAAGAGATTAAGAAGCTTGCTGAAAGGAACATGAAAACATTCATAGCTTTTGGACTTGAAGAAAAGAATACAAAGTTCATTCTCGGTAGTGAATACCAGCTAAACAAGGATTACATGCTCGAAATCCTGAAATTGGCAAGAATTACGACGCTTAACAGAGCAAGAAGGAGTATGGATGAAGTTAGTAGAAGGAAGGAAGATCCAATGGTCTCTCAAATGATCTATCCACTAATGCAGTCCTTAGACATTGCATACTTGAACATAGATGTTGCTGTCGGAGGAATAGACCAGAGGAAGATCCACATGCTCGCAAGAGAGAATTTACCAGCCCTTGGATACAAAGCGCCAATCTGCATCCATACACCGATCATTTCTGGACTTGATGGTGAAAAGATGAGTAAATCAAAGGGAAATTACATTTCCATAAGCGATTCAGCTGAGGAAGTGGAGAAGAAGATAATGAAGGCATTCTGCCCGCCAAAGGTTATAGAAGGAAATCCAGTAATAGACCTTGCCAAACATTATGTTTTTCCTGCCTTCGGTAGGATAAAGATTGAACGAGATCAGAAATTTGGCGGAGATATTGAATACTACAGCTTCGAGTTGTTGATAGAGGACTTCAAGAATGGATCTTTGCATCCCTTGGATCTAAAAAAGTCAGTTGCGAAATACTTGAACTTCACAATCGATGAGGCGAGGGAGAGACTGAAAAAGTTGATCACCGCTTCTGAATGAGCAGAAATAAAAATTTTAGCTCATGATAGAAAACCCATTTTGTTTACTTTACGCAGATCACTGGTTGGCTCGCGTTCAAGATCACTTCCTGAGCGACGCTTCCAAAGAGAACTTTTCCTGCGGGTCTCCTCTTTCTAACTCCTATCACTATAATACTTGCTTTAACTTCGTCAGCAAAGTCTATAATGTCCTCTGCAGCCTCTTTACCTCGGACAAGAAGCTTTGTTTCACATTCGACTCCTGCCTTCTTTGCAGTTTCTTCCGCCCATTTTAGTAGAACTTCTCCGCTATCGATCTCTTTTTGAGTCGTTCTCTCTCCACCAAATAGGGAGTGAATAAAGATCAGTTTTTCTTTTCTTATTTTTGCTTCCTCTATCGAGAAATTCACAACTCTCTCGCTTCTTTTCGATTTCTCATCAATAGCCACAACAATTGCCATAAAAATTTAAAAATGGCTTCTTTAATAAACTTTTCGTTTACTCTCCTTATTTTAAAAATAAAAATATATTAAAATAGCATGTTAATATATTCACTTTTTGCATAATTAATTATAAGCTCTTTGAATTATTTTAAAGATTAATCTACATAATATATAAAACACAAGTTTTAAATATCTTCCTATTTGTTGTAAGGCGAGAGTGATAGATATGAATGTGCGTGCAGAATACGAAAATAAAGTGATCTCAGCAGAGGAAGCAGCCAAAATCGTAAAAAGCAATAATATCATAGCCCTGGGAGGATCGATGAGCTTTGCTCATGCAATAGACGCGCACCTTGCAAGGAGAAAAAGCGAACTGCAAGAAGTCGTTGTGTCGACCTTTATCGACGTTCTTCCATACGAATTTCTAAAAGAAGATCCGCAGTGCGATGTATTTAAATGGATGAGCGGTTTTGTGCACCTGGGTTGCAGAGCATTTTCAAAAGAGATCGGTGCCACCATTTATCTACCGAATCTTTACTGTGATGTGCCAAGGATAACAAGAGAAGTCCACGGTGGAAAAATTGACGTCTCATATCTCGTCACAACGCAGATGGATGAGCACGGATATTTCAACTTTGGAGTAACTTGCTCACACATGAGAGCTTTGGCAGAATCATCCAAGAAAGTTGTTTTAGTTGTTAAAAAAGACATGCCATGGGTGAATGGAGGATACGATGAGACGATACACATCTCCGAAGTTGATTACATCGTAGAAGACGAAATGCCGACACCTTGCTTGCCATTTACCCTGCCATCCAGTGAGCAGGATGAACAGATCGCAGAGAACATAATAGAAGCGAAACTGATCGAAAATGGCTCAACCTTACAAGTAGGAATTGGTTCTATGCCAGATTCAGTAGTAAAATTGCTCAAGGAGTTTGACTTCAAAGATCTCGGACTTCACACTGAAATGATCGGAGATGGGACTATGGAGTTAATGGAAGAGGGCATAATCACGAATACTCAGAAGAAAATCGATAGAGGCAAGTCAGTGTTCACATTCACGATTGGCACGAGAAAATTATATGATTTCATAGATAGAAATCCTTCTGTTGCAACTTATCCGGTGGATTACACAAATGATCCCTTCATAATTTCACAGCAACCAAAGATGTTCTCCCTGAATCAAGCAGCACAGATAGATCTGATGGGACAGGTGAACTCTGAACAAATAGGATTGCTAACACCAACATGCAAGCTGTTCCAAATAAGCGGCACAGGCGGTCAACTTGACTTTGTAACGGGTTGTTTATTCAGCAAAGATCGAAAGGGCAAATCAGTCCTTGCTCTTTACTCAACTTACAACGGATCTTCAACGATCTTGCCCACTTTGCCAGAAGGTTCTGCTGTGACAGTTCCGAGAACAATGGTTCAATACGTCGCTACCGAATGGGGAGTTGCTTATCTTAGGGGTTATCCAATAAGAGAACGCGCTACTGCGTTGATAAACATAGCCCATCCAGATCACAGAGATTGGCTAATAAAAGAAGCTCAGAGAGTCGGAATATACCCCCATAACTACACTCCACCCGCAGGAAAGCCAGAAAATGTTTTGGTCAAAAGGGATTAGATTTTTAATTTCTATTTTAATTTGTTTCAAGCTATCAATTACCCAAAATCTCCGATTTGAGTGCTGAATAAGATCTTCGTTGAGCACGGACTTCAGAAATAGAACACAAAGTTTTTATGTTCAAAGCCTAAAAGCCTTCTCGCTCAAACATGCGAGCGGATACCACAAACAGAAAGTTTTAAAGTCCGCAAGAATACAAGAGTTAAAGGGCCGGTAGCTTAGCCAGGAAGAGCGCGGGACTCTTAATCCCGCAGTCGTGGGTTCAAATCCCTCCCGGCCCGTTTTTAGTTTATTGCGCTTTCTGAGCTTAGATCCAAGAGACACTAAAATTCGAGCTTCTCTAAAAGCTCAAAAACCTTCATTCCTTTTTCAGCACCCAACTCCCTTGCTTTCGAAGTTATTTCTACAATCTCCGCATTTAGCATATCTTCGAAGCTTCTTACGCCCCTAACAATACATGCAGAATTTTCAAACTTTTCCATAGCTTCCGGATTTATATATCCACAACCGATGATTAGATCTTTGTAAAGCATCAAGAGCAAAGGTGCTTTTGGTAGCTCAACTTTTAAAGCTATGATCTTCTTGCCTTTAATCTCCAGAAGATCGACGAGGATCAAAAGATCACCCCGTATTAAAATGGTAAAAACTGCACTAAAGCTTTTTCGATACCTTTTTAACTCAAATTTAAGAAGCATGAGCAATGGAAATACGGATCAGGAATGTCAAGAAGGAATACAAAGACGGAACACATAGAGCAAGAAAACCAGAGGACACTTTAAGTTGGATTGAACCAAAGATAAAAATCGCTGGAATTACAAGGCTTGCAAATATAACCGGTCTTGATAGAGTAGGAATTCCGATCTTCTCCGCAATTAGACCGACCGCTGCAGAGGGAGCGGTGTCGGTTTACTCTGGCAAAGGCTTGACAGAGACTTTGGCAAAGATCTCTGCGATAATGGAAAGCTTTGAAAGGTATTCCGCAGAATTTAGGAACGAAGAAACGATCAAGGGAAACTACAATCAGATCTCGGAGAAATTTAACGCTTTAGACCCTAAAAGCTTAATACTACCAAATGACTGTCCATACAACGAAGATATCGTTCTTAGATGGATTTGGGGTTTTGATTTGCTAAAAGAAGAAGAAATTCTTGTTCCTGTGAGCGCAGTTTTCCATCCATATGCTCCCATAGGCGATCTACATCTCTTCAGAACTAATACCAATGGGCTCGCTTCAGGAAACACGATCGAAGAAGCTATTCTACATGGACTAATGGAAGTGATCGAAAGAGACGCTTGGAGTATAGCTGAGATTTGCAAAAATGGTGGAAAGGTGATCGAAACAGATAGTCCGTTGGTTCAAGAACTGATTGAAAAGTTCAAAAAAGCAGGAATAGATATTATATTGAGAGACATCACCAGTGATCTAAAAATACCTGTTGTTTCCGCAGTTTCGGATGATCTCACCCTTAAAGATCCCGCTCTTCTAACACTTGGTTTTGGAGCACATGTAGAGCCAGAAGTTGCTTGTATAAGAGCCATATTAGAAGTAGCCCAGAGCAGAGTTGTGCAGATCCAAGGAGCAAGAGAAGACACCATTAGATCTGAGATCATGCGAAAAGTTGGCTACGAGAGAATGAAAAGAATAAACAGACACTGGTTTGAAAAAAGTGAGACTATTGAGCTTGAAAAACTCCCAAAGTTTTCCACCGACGACCTAAAAGAAGACATAGATCTTACGCTTGATCTGCTCAGAAAGAGAGGATTTGAAAGGGTAATAGTGGTAGATTTGACGAGAAAAGAGCTCGAAGTTCCAACAGTGAGGGTGATAGTGCCAGGATTAGAAGTTTTCGGCATGGATCCGACGAGAATTGGCGAGAGAGCTAAGCAGTTTCTAAAAAGATGAAAGCGGTTATCTTTACCGGTCCAAGTCTTAGCCATGAGGAGGCAAGAAAGATCTTTGCCCAAGCAGAATATAGACCGCCAATAAAACGTGGGGACGCAATAAAGGCTCTTAAAGAAGGTTTTAAAGTATTGGGTATCATAGACGGAGTCTTTCACCAAGAAGTTGCGATTTCTCCACGGGAAATTCTTGAAGTGATCCGAGAAAGAACTATAGTTGTGGGTGGTAGCAGTATTGGAGCTTTAAGAGCCTCAGAGCTCCACGATTTTGGGATGATTGGCGTTGGGGATATTTTTAGAATGTTCAAAAACGGTGAGCTTGAGTCAGATGATGAAGTAGCGGTTGTTGTCAATCCGGAAACTTTTGAAGCGATCTCTGAGCCCTTAGTAAATATAAGAGCAACTCTTTCAGCTTTGGCTTCGAAAGGATTGATTGGAAAAGAGTTAAAAGTTGAATTGATCAAGATCGCTAAGGATCTGCATTACTCAATGAGAAACTATGAGATCGTAGTTCTAAAAGCAATTGAAAAGAGCGTTATCGATGAAAAAGAAGCCAAAAAGCTAATTTTATTATTAGAGAATAACAAAATAAATTTGAAGAAGCTCGATGCGATAAAAGTCGTTGAAAAAGTTAGGGAAATCTGTTTAACAGCTGAGAAGCTCTAAGATTGCGGAACAGCCGGTACATCTTGGACAACCAGCCTTAAACTTGAGCTTGATGTCGTATTCACCTTTAAATTCTCTCAGATTGTCGTATACTTTAATCACATGCGAAAGATCAGTTTTACCTCCGGAAGAGGGAGGTGGACGATATGGAGCTATGTATGGATAAACTCCTCTTTCAGCCATTGCCTTGAAACCTTCTAAAACGCTCTCAACACTCTCACCTAAGCCAACGAGGATCCATGAGGAGACATTCCACTCGCCAAATATTTCGACCGCATTTTCCCATGCTTTAAGATAATCCTCTATACTCGGCTTTCCCGGCACCACTGCTTTTCTTATTCTTTCATCATAAGTCTCCACGTGAATTCCAATCGTGTCGATGCCAGAAGAGTAAAGCAGTTCCAAATAATCTCTGCTCACAGGCTCAATCTGCGCATGAATTGGGATTTTCACTTCCGCTTTAATTCTCCTTGCAACTTCAGAATACTTTAGTGCTCCTTTATCTAAAAGATTTGGCGTTCCGGTTGTCAAAGTAAGATGTCTTGACTTGTCTTCCTCAAACGCAACTTTCACCGCTTCTGCAATGTCTTCTGGATCTTTTTCAAAGATCTGCTTCTCTGGAACATTTTCTTCGATCACGCAGAACACACATTTCTTTCCAGAATCCACGTGAACACATTTTCTTGTAACTGCAGTCACAAGGGCATTTACTCCATCGAGTGCAACGAATCTTCCAGCCGAAATTCCCTTTATCGTATGTTCGTAGTATTTAACCCTCGGGATCTTGACTTTTCCAATTTTCTCCTCTCCTCTGTAAAGCCAGAAGTCTCTATCTTTCTCTAAAAGACGATAAGGTGACTCTTTGGCAAAAGATTGAACAGCTGGAGCGGAAAGTATTGAGTCCTTGACTGCAAATCCTATTCCTCCAACTGGTCCACCGCCTCCACGCCTTAGGGGGACAATCGAAGTGCGAACACCGAGAACGAGGAGTTCTGCCTTTGTCTTGTAATCAAGCATAGATCTTTACCGCTTCCTCCGGCGAATTGGAGAAAGCTAACGCTGCAACCGCTCCTATGAGTCCCCTTTCACCAGTCACAACGATTGTTTCTATCCCAAGCTCTTTTGCAACCTTCTTAGCCTCCTCAAGCTCCACTATTTGTGATTTTACCTTTTCTCCATATTTTCTTAGTTTTTCTGGAATAGAGATCTTTCTATAGACCACCATTGCGGTATTTTCGCTCAGCGTAGTCTTTTCGAGCTCTTTCTTAAATGCTTCGATCAGCTTTTCAGGCTTCTCGGCTGCAAAAGTTGTGGATATTGAAACGCAATTTGTTGTTTTTGTCGGATTCTTAGTGTAAAGCTGTGTGATCGTGTGGAGAAGATAATGCCCATAGCCAGCTTTTTCAAGCTTGAAAGCTATTTCATTAACAAGAGCCCATGTTGCTCCCTTCTCCTTGTTGTCAGTGTCGTCAACTCCAATAACAACCTTAGAATACTTCTTCAACCTTATCTTTGCTTTTCCAAGCTTTGCTCCTCCTCCAAGCTCTAAGATCTCAATTCCATCAACATCCTCCGCCATACCTCTACAAACAGTTGCAGCAATTCCCCCTCCAGCCAATCCTGCGTAAGTGATTTCGATTCTATCTGTGAGCTTAACTTCTTCAATTCCTGCTCCAGCAACTCCAGGAATGAGCTTTAATTCAGTTTTTCCTGGTTTAAGAATGAAAATGTTTCTCGCTCCTTCTCTTCTCGCTCCCATAACCAGCTCGCTAACTCTCGGATAATGCAAAACTTCCCAAGAAGCGCCTCCATAGCATTTTTCTCTCGCATGAAACTCATGCAATTCAACAAGTTCTCCATCTGTCATCGCAATAACTCTTGAGTAAGGAGAAACCCATGGCAAGCTTCCATATTGCTTTATAAGATCTTCTTTGCTAAGGTAACTCATGTTCATCACATATCAAGATGACTTAAATATATTTTTATCCATCAAAGATTGTTGAATTTCCGATTTGTCCAATCGCTCGAAAGACTTATCATCGTGTAGAAAGAATAGGAAAAGATGAGTTCCGAAGATTTCAGAGCAAGAGTTAGAAGACAGACTGAAAAGCTAAGAGAAGTTGAAGGAGCATGTGGAATTTGCCATGGAACACTTGAAGCGATTACGGATGAAAAAGGAATAGTTTCTGCCTATGAGAAACAAAATGGAGTCTTGGCTGTGATAAAAGATGATAAAGGAAATGTTATTGGCGAGGGTTTTGACATTGTCTGGTCTCCCGCGATTCTTGCAGCTGAAATAGATGCAAAGTTGATCCCAGAGCGATTTGAGGATAAGTTAAGAGAAGCTTTGAGTGATGAAGAAGAAATAAAGGCTATTGCTGAGCTTTATGGCTATGGGAGAGTTGTTACGCCTTCAGTTATTGCTCTCCAGTATATAAACGAGATCGGCGGAAGAACTGTGATCAGGAGAGAAAGAATCGGCGTTGTTGCAAGACTTTACGATAAAAATGATCGATTAATTGCTCAATCTTCTATTTCCTACTGTCCAACTTGTGCAATTGTGAAGGCAATTGTTAAAAACGATCAGATTGCGGATTTCGTGAAAGAAAAGCTAAAAAACACCAGAAACACTGGAAAGTTAAAATTTGAAGAGGGTGTTGAGAATCGATACGAGGCAAGTGGTGGAGCAGTAAGGGCGAGCATTCTTAAGGGAGAACAAATACTTGCTAATAGAGTTATTGGATGCTGTATTGCTTATTCAACAACAAAAGCAGAAATCTCAGCTGGTTTTGTCTCTCAAGAGAGCGCAAAGAGGTTCAAGGCATATTGCAACCTTTGCCCCATGAAGCACTGCTGGATGGAGAAGTCAATGGGTGCAATGGGAAACATCGTTCTTCACCGCCTTTCGGAGATCGGAATGGAGATCGAGGTCACTTCGGAGGGATTTATCGTCGCCAAAATTCCTGGAGAAGGCATTATAGGAAGGGGGACTCTTTGTTCTTTAAGTGCTCTCACTAATATGCTCATAACCTCGAATGGGAGCAAATTATTGAAGCCTTCTCCAGCAAAAAGATTTCCCAAAGCGGAAGAAGAGGAATGAAAAGTTTTTAAATAAATTGCAAATTCTGGTTGAGAAATGAAAGAGCCTACTGAAGATATAAAAAGCCCCAAGCCTATAGAGAAGATCGAGAAGGCCTTCAGAAACAACGAAAGCTTAGCTAAAACGCTCGTTGGATACATAGTAAAATTTTACGAAAAATTGCAAAAAGAATGGGGGGATTTCAAGATCATGGACTTTTGCGGGACACATGAATGGACTATAACTCACTACGGACTAAGAAGCTTGATGCCAGAAGGCTTGGAACTTGTTGCAGGTCCTGGATGTCCTGTGTGTGTTACTCCCTCTTATTACATTGAGAACGCGATTCGTTTAGGCTTTGAAGGTATAGTTGTCTACACTTATGGAGACGTATTTAGGCTTCCAAGTCTCAAAGCTGTAAATGGTGCCAACTCCTTAGCTGAGGCAAAGGCTTTGGGTGCGGAAATAAAGATCGTAACTGGAATAGGGGACGCAATAAGCGATGCAAAATCGCATGGAAAAGAATCGTTCTTCTTGGGAATAGGCTTTGAAACAGTTGCTTCTGGTTATGCAAAAACACTCATAAGTGAGCTTTTGCCTGATAACTTGAAGCTGATGAGCTTGGTAAAATTAACCCCTCCAGCGATGCTTGCAACGGTAGAAATTTTGAGTAGAGAAGAGGAAAGATCTGTAAAAGGAATTGTCGCTCCGGGACACGTATCCACAATCATAGGTGCCAAGGCTTGGAGAGGTGTTGTAGAGAGACATCAAATTCCCGTGGTTGTTACTGGCTTTGAACCAATAGACGTGTTGATCGCAATAGCGGAGATTTTAAAACAACTTTTAAAAAAAGAGGCGAAAGTTAGTATAGAATATACCAGAGCGGTAAGCTGGGATGGAGACCTGAAGGCTCAAGAGATGATCAGTAAAGCGTTTAGAGTCACTGAAGATGGATGGCGTGGAATAGGGATTTTGCCTGAAAGTGGTTTAAAGGTTGCGAAGAGCTATAGAAAATTTGATGCGTTTGAACGCTACGGAATTCCAGAGCTTACTTCAAAAGAACTTGAAAATGATTTGCCCAAGGGTTGTAAATGTGCTGAAATCGTCATAGGCAAAGAAAAACCAACAAATTGCCCATTTTTCATGAAGAAGTGCAAACCTTCATCGCCAATTGGACCATGCATGGTCTCTCTTGAGGGAACTTGTGCAATTTGGGCAAGATTTGGAGCTGGTGGATTAGCGGATCAAATCGCCGAAGACTTAAAATTGAGGTGATAAAATGTGCTGGGGAGTGCCTGCGGTTGTTCGTGAGCTCTTGGGAGAATTCGTTGAGATTGACTATGGAGACGGAGTGCTCAGAAGAGTGATCATTGGGATCTCGGAAGAGAAGCTTAAAAAAGGTGATCTCGTGCTCGTTCACGCGGGAGTTGTGATTTCAAAGCTGAGCTACGAAGATGCGTCTACTACAGCAGAGATGCTCAGAGACATAGCAAGAACCGCTGGAGAAGGCTCTGAATTGCTTGAACACTATGAAAAGATCCTAAAGCTTTCTAAAGAAGTGGTAGATAATGAAGTTCGTTAAATTAGCACACGGATCTGGTGGAGAAGAAACTTCAGAGCTTCTTAAAGAACTTCTGTTTTCAAGAGTGCCCGATGATCTTAAAAAAGTCCCAAATGGCTTAGGAATCGATCTTCCAGATGATGGTGCAGTGATCCCAGTAAAAAACACCAAGATCGTAATTTCAACCGATTCCTATACAGTAAATCCGCCTTTTTTCCCGGGGGGAAACATAGGAATGCTCTCTGCAATTGGTTCGATCAATGATGTCGTTGTAATGGGAGCGAAGCCGATAGCGGGACTTGATTCGATCATAGTTGAAGAAGGTTTTCCAGTCGAGGATCTAAAAGTGATTACAGACTCTCTAATCGAAGTTTTTAAGAAAGAGAGCGTTTCCTTAGTTGGAGGTGACTTTAAGGTAATGCCAAAGGGCATGATAGACAGAATTGTGATCACAACCACCGTTCTCGGAGTTGCTGAGAGACCAATCGTAGATCTGCCTAAGGAGGGCGACAAGCTCGTGCTCACAGACTACGTTGGAGACCATGGAGCGGTGATCATGATGCTCCAGATGGGTTTGGAAAGTGTAGAAGAGATAAAGTCTGGAGCCCTCAAAAGCGATGCGAAACCACTAACAGGACTTTTACCTGTCATTAAAGCGTATTCAGAGCACATAAATGCTTGCAGAGATATAACAAGAGGTGGTCTTGGTGGAGTTTTGAATGATTGGGCTGTAAATTCCGATAGCGTTCTCGTTATAGAAGGGAAATTACCGATAAGAGAACAGGTAAGAAGATATTCAGAGATGCTTGGTATTGATGCGATCTATTTAGCAAGTGAAGGATCTGCTTTGTTCTCCGTAAGTTCTGAAGTTGCCAAGGAATTCGTCGAAGCTTTAAGAGAACACGGTTTTGAAAATGCTCAAATAATTGGTGAAGTTAAGAAGAGTGAGAAGTATAAGGGCTATGTGCTAATGAGAACAACTGTTGGTGGCTTCAGGATCGTTGAACCTCCAAGAGGGGAACTTGTTCCAAGGATCTGCTAAATTAATCTGAGGTTATGTCTAAAAAAGAGTGTCCAAATAAACATGGTATTTTCAAACTTCAAGAGTTCTGGAATAAAGAATCTGATAGCCTTATTTGGGAAAAGAAGTGGCATAGAGTTTTAGAAGGTGATCTTTGCAGTGCCAAGTGGTTTGTGGGAGGTAAGATCGATCTATATAAGAACTTGGTAGAAAAGCATTCTGGAAAGGAAACTTGGAATAAAATAGCTATAATAACCGAGAGAGAATCTGGAGAAAACCAAAAAATGACGTATGCTGGACTTCATAAGCTTGCAAGCGAGATTGCTTCCGGACTTGGAGAGATCGGATTAAAGGCAGGAGACTGGATCTTGATCCACTCTCCACCTAATTTTGAGTCCATTGCAGTAATACTTTCTGCAACGAAGCTTGGTTGTCCATTCGAAGTTGTTTTCACTGGATTTGGTTGGCAAGAAGTGGCGAAAAGAATTGAATTAAGAAAACCAATGGCAATTTTTACCGTTGAAGCGTTTCAGCGAAACGGAAAAATTGTAGAGCCAATAAAAATTCTTAGAAAGGCTCTCGAGAGTGTTAAATTCAAAACTAACCTCTTTTTATTGGAAGACCTTGAAGAAATTCTGAGCAAAGAATTTATTGGTTCAGCAATTTTCAACACCCAAGATCAACTTTTTGGCTTGCATGTTGGCTATGAAGAAGATTTTAAACCTCTAACGTTCCCAGCTGGTGGTTTTCTTGTTCAAAACATTGCAACAGCTAAAATGCTTGAAATTGCCCAGAAAGACATAGTATTCTGCATGATCTGGCATTCTTGGATCACGGGTTTAGCATATGGTATCTTCGCACCTTTAATGCTTGGTTCCACGATCCTGTGCTATGAAGGGGCTCCAAATTATCCAAACTGGAATAGAACTTCGGAGTTGATCGAAAAACATGGAGCAACGATTTTGATAACTGCAGGAGCAATTTTAAAGCTTTTTTCAGAAAAGATGGATAAAGATGGGCGAAGTAAAATGGAGACATTGAAATCGATCTTATCCACCCCCGAACAGTTCGATGAAGAGACTTTAAGAAAAATAAAAAACTTTTTTGGAGATAAAATTCCAGTAAGAATTATGTTCATTCAAGGAGAACTTGGAAGCTTTGTAACCTTAAATTCAAAGTTAAATAGAGCTATTCCTGGATACTATGGTAAAGAAATGCCCGGATTTCTGCTTGATGTGATTGACGAAAAAGGAAATTCAATAAGAGACGCTATAGGAAAACTCGTGCTCAGAACACCATGGCCTGCAATGCCTTTGGAGACCGAATTCAGAGAGAGACTCAAAGAAGGTTTCTACGACACCATGAACCTTGGAATGATCAGTAAAGATGGGTCAGTTTTTGCTTTTGGAAGAAGAGATATTGTATTGAGGATCAATGGCTACCGACTTAGTCCCGGAGCAATAGAGAATGCTGTCGAGGGGAGGGCATTGGTCTTTGGAATTAAGGATGAAAGTGGAAACGAATTTCCAGTTGTAATTGCAGAGGGGTCAGAAGAAGAAGTGAAAAGAAAAATTTCAGAACGCTTTGGAGCTTTTCTCACTCCATTAACAATAATCCGCGTAGCTAAGATTCCAGAAGACAAAAATAGGGTTAGAAGAAAACTAAAGGAGAATTTAAGAAAGAGCGATCTAAGAGCGGTTTACGAGATCCTCGGCGAGTTTTGAAGAAGCAATCAGAATCTGCCCAAGAGCAATTCCACCATCGCCAAGGGGTGTCTTTTTCGGAAGGATCACTTCAATACCTTCAGAGATCAAAACCTCCTTTATTCCTTTAACTATGTAGGTGTTCACACCCGCTCCGCCAGTAACGATGACATTCTCATAATCCGAATTTTTTAGATTTAGAATTGCTGAACTGCCCAGTGCTCTTCCAATCCCTTGCAATACTGTTCTTGCTATATCTGCGTTTTCTGCTTCGCTTTGGATAGCAAATTCGAGTAAATTTCTCACATCTATAAGAGTTCTATCCCCTCTACGAACTTCTGGAGTGAAACAGAGATCTCTGCCATTATCTGCAATAGCCTCAAGTCTCATAGGCGGTTCTCCTTCATAAGTCCTTTCAGTGCATACGTTGAGCAAAGCGGAGAAAGCATCTAAAATCCTCCCCAAACTCGTTGTCATTACACCTTTTCCTTTCCTCGCGAGTAAGCATGTAATTTCTGCTTCTTTCAAACCATAGGGAAGAGAGTTAGAAAGGTCTCTTTCCTTAAGGATCCCGAGAATTTCTTCCTCTCCAAAACCATACGAGCTCATCAACGCAATTAGGCATTTCACAGGATATTTTGCTGAGCTGTCTCCTCCAGGAAGGTTGAATGGTCTAAAACTTCCCACTCTCCTGTATTCTTTCCAGTTCGCAATCAGCAATTCCCCACCCCAAATTGTTCCATCATCTCCGTAGCCAGTGCCGTCTATTGTGATCGCTAAAGCCTTTTCTTCTGGTTCCAAACCGAGCTCGGCAAATGCTGAAACCGCATGTGCATGATGATGCTGAATTTCAAAAACTGAAGCATTTGGTAGCTCCTTGAGCAGTTTTCTGTTGTGATAAAGCGGATGCATGTCCAAAGCGATAAACTCTGGTTTTATGTGATAATTCTCCATGAACCACTTGAATTCATTCTTCATCGCTTCAAGATTCTCAACTTCGTCAAGATCCCCTATAAACTGCGTCAAAACGACTTTGTCTTCAAAAGAGATGGCTCCTGCGGTTTGAAGTTCTGCTCCAAGAGCAATTCCTTCTGGCAATTTTTTACAAATATTAATCCACTCTGGAGCGTATCCTCTGCCTCTTCGCAAAAAAATTGGCTCTGAATCCGTGAATCTCATAACGCTGTCATCAACTCTATGAAGTATTTCTCTTTCATGCTCTACAACGTAGTCAACTATTCCAGAAAGTTGTGAAAAAACTTCTTCAAGGCTCTTGCACATGGGCTTTCCATGGAGATTCCCGCTTGTCATTATAAGAAAGCCATCTGGAATTTCTTTGAGCAAAAGAACCTGGAATGCTGAATATGGAAGCATTATTCCAATCGTTGAAAGCCCCGGAGCTACGAATTCCGAAACTGCAGAGTTTTTCTTCGGCATTATAACAATCGGTCTCTCTGGAGATTCAAGAAGTTCTTTTGCTCCATTTGGTGGATTAGCAATTCTCTCAACGACGCTATAATCCCTTGCCATCAGTGCAAATGGCTTTTTCTCCCTCATCTTCCTTTTTCTCAGCTCAAGAACCAACGAATCATCTGAGGCTAAACATGCTATATGATAACCACCTATGCCTTTTATAGCGAAGATCTTACCTTCAAGGATCTTCTCAGCGGTGAAGTTGATAACATCATCAACCTCGAGCTTTTTCCCTTTAATATCATAAACAAAAGTTTTGGGTCCACAATTAGGACAACTAATTCCCTGAGCGTGAAATCTCCTTAAATTTCTATGATCCGCATATTCCTTAGAACATTCCTCGCAAAGCGGAAAATGGATCATTGCAGTGTTCTCACGATCGTAAGGAATACGATAGAGCATTGAAAATCTTGCCCCGCACCATGCACAGCTGTTCCAGTGATATCTGTAGAATCTTGCTCTTAAATTTAGCACCTCCTCAATGCAGTCCTTGCATATTGCGAAATCAGGAGGAATTATGCTTCTTTCCTCAAATCTGGGATCGCTTTTCAGAATTTTGAACTCTGTATAACCTGCTGGTTTCACGTCTTCGATGATCAATTTATCAAACCTTGCAAAAGGTGGTTTTTCCTTTTTAAGTGACTCTATGAATGAATTGAGAGCTGAATGCGATCCCTCTGCAAAGATCTCGACTTCGCTTCCACCCAAATTCCGAACGTAGCCAGAGATACTATTAGCTAAGGCTATTCGATAAACAAAAGGTCTTAAACCAACTCCTTGAACAATTCCAATGAGCTTTATTCTGAGAGCTTTCAGCATTTACAAATCTTAAGGTTGCTAACTTTAAAAAATTGTGCAATTTTTTAATAACCGAGAATTGGGGAATAAGGTTATATACGAAATTATCGATTATGATCGGTGGTATTTATGACCGAACACGAAAAGGTCGTGAAAAAGATTGAGAAGAAGATGGGATTTGCTCCAAACATCATGAAACTCGTAAAGGAGCTTGATCCAAAATCTGTTGAGTTCTATGAGTTCTGCGATAAAGTGATCCAAGAAGACAGTGTTTTGCCTGCGAAGTTCAAGCTTATGCTCGTAATGGCGATGGGTGCGCAAAGGCATTGTAAAGAATGCGTTGTTTCCGCAATGAAAGGGGCGATGAATCGTGGAGCAACGAGAGAAGAGATAATAGAAGTAATCCGTGTAATCTTCGTCGCTGGTGGTGCTCAGGCTGTTGCAGCATGTAGAGAAGCGATTGAGGTGCTAATGAAGAAATAGTCTTTTTTATTTTTTATTAGCCAAATTCTCTTAGGCTCAACTGGATCATCTATTACGACTTCTATTTTAGGATAAAAACTAAAAACCAACTAATCGAAAATCAGACGATTCTGAGCAAATAGAACTCAACGATAATTTTTCCAATGCTTCAGATCTTCGTAAAAAATGGACTCGTCGGGATTTGAACCCGAGGCCTCCGCCTCGCAAAGGCGGCGCTCTACCACTGAGCTACGAGCCCGCCCAAGCATTAACCTTTGAATTATTAAACTTTACTCAGAGCAAGATATTTAAAAAGCGCTCGTGAAATTGATGTGAGCGGAGGTTGCCGAGTGGACAAAGGCGCTGGATTTAGAGTCCAGTCTCGTAGGAGTTCGGGGGTTCGAATCCCCCCCTCCGCATGAGCGATATTTTTGAAATTATGATAAGAAGCCGAAGCTCGCCTGATGAAGGAGAAATAACTTTCAGAATACTACTAATTCCCCAACCTTCTAACAATCAAATACACACAAAAAACACTGAGAAAAGCAGTTAAGACCTCAAATCCGGGTATAAAGTTTCTTTTTTCAATTTCAACCTTATTTTGATCGGTATTAACCACAGTTTCTTGAGGTGGAGCGTAAACTTCTTGAGTTGGACTATAAATTATTTGCGGAGAAGAGTTCTCTTGAGGAGTGTAAGTTATAGAGATCGTTTCATTCTGAACGTAGATCAATGCCTCTGCTGACGCATTTAAATCAGGAATTTCTGCTTTAACTATAGCTTCCCCAACTGAAAGAGCCATTATCTTCGCAGTAGCCTCTCCAAGATGATTTGTCTCATTTTCAAAGTTCAATAATTTAACTGCAGAACCATTTACTCTCCAAAATACTGCTAAACCAGATATTGGTTGCCCCAAACTATTCCTGAGTTTAATTGTTATTTCAAGAGTTTCGTTGAGTATTATCGTGGTTTTTGAGGGATTTATTTCGATCAAGATCTGCTGTGGAACTTCAGTTATGGGAACTACGGATGCATTGTATAAAGGAGGATTGTAGCTCGGTGGAGTTGGAGAGACTGAAAGGCTAACGATCTTGACCTTTAATAGCTTTGAGTCGATTTGAACCGTCATTTCGCCCTCGGGTAAATACGAAGTGTCGTAGCTTATACTGAACTTTCCCCCTTCGTCCAATGCAATTTTTGAAGTTGCTAAGGATTCTATAGTCACATAGTTTCCATTCGCGAGCCCGTAGAATTGCACATCATACTTTCCTGCAGGAACTTCTGCTTTTACAATCGCAACATCATTTTTAGCCTCTGCACTTAATTTTTTCTTGAAGATCCAGAGTTTAGCCTCCACAGTAAGATTCTTTACTGGATAAGCTTTTACCTCAAAGCTCGATGAGATAGGAATTGGGAATTTGTTTTGAGAGAAATGATAGTGATCTCCTGAAGATTTAAGTATAAAAGTGTAGTAGATCGAAAAAACGAGCTCCTCCGATGGATTTCCAGAGATCTTAATCTCGATCTTTTCGCCTTTAACAACATAGTAAGTATCTCCAACAAGCTTTGCATTTGTCGAGATCTCTACAGCATTTGTAGATGATATAAATATAAATAAAAGCAAGTAAAAAAAGATCACTTTTGTCATTTCGTTCTCCAGAGTATATAAGCGATCATCGCAAGTATCGCTCCTATTGCAACCAGTAAGAATATACCCAGGTATAATTCAAAGCCTACAGGTAATGCGGGGGTTGTTGCTGGTGTCTCTGGTGGTTTTTCCGCAACTATTTCTGGAGGAGTTACTGTAGGTGGTAATGCTTCTATAACAGTTGCAAAATAGCCTGAAAAAGTTGGAACGCTCGCCTTATAATAGTTATACTTCCCATCTGTGCCAACATAAGTTGTTTCACATCTAATCCAGTTCTCTCCATCGAATATCTGGAGAACTACGATGACACCATCTGGATCGAACAGGTTTTCCTTTATGAAGTCTCTCTCCACACCATAAGTTATGTATCCTCTGATTTCCGTGGGTGCACTCAGAGTTAAGTGTATTGTAAATACGTATGCAACAATTCCCCAAGGTGGTCTCGGTATTTCTGGCCATTCCTTCAACTTTTCAGCCCTAAATCTCAGATTTATGTCTTCCGCTGGTATAAAGATTATAGAGACTAAATTCGTCTCCCAAAAGGCGCTCTGAGGCATTATGAACTCGTTTTCTTCATTTGCCTTCAGTTTTATATAATCGCTAACGTAGATCGGCACTCCTGGAATCACTCCACCTCCGCCTCCTCCTCCACCACCGCCGACGATTGGACGTGGAGCTGGTGGTGTAGTTGGCGTAGTGGTTGGGGTTGTTGGTGGTGTAGTGGTTGGGGGTGTTGGTTGGAGAATACTCACACTCAATTTACCAAAATACTTCGGCTCAAGTTGATCTCCAAAAGTAATCACATACAATGAATAGCTGCCCGTTTCAAGATTCTTCGTGCTTATCATCTGCTGGTTTTCGCTGTTATTGAAAACCGCTCTCACGAGTTTTGCAGGAGCGTAAAAGTTTAGATCTTTGCCAAGAACCTTTATTTCTGTGAGTGGTTCGTTTCCATAGGTTAAGTTCACTTCAAAGGAGTTCGAGATGGGCTTTTTTAGATTCATTTTGAAGCTTGCAGTGTATGCAACATCTTTAACCAAAATGGCAAACGAAGCGTTGAATTCGTAGCTAAAATTCAACTTTATATCATCTCCAATTGTAACATTGCTTACTGAGGGTTTGTTACCCTGAGCTCTGCCACTTAGAACGACAAATGGCACAAAAAGCTTAAAAGTTGGATTTCCGTAGTTGTTAACACTTAAAACCGCAATGAAGTAGTATCCGGGTTCCATTTGCTTTAGATTTTGCGGAAGTCCGCAGGTTATTGTGCTGTTGTTTAAACGGAAGTTTTGCAAATTGATGGAATTCATCTGAATCGTCTGAATTATGTTCGAACCGAGGTTGAAACTGCAACTTCCCTCGACTTCAAATCTTTTGCTTTTATCATTGTATTTCACTTTAGCCCAGCCAGAATTGTTGAAAGCAAACGCATATTCTACCATATCCATTAACTTCTCAAAGCTCATCCCCTGGATCGAATCAGGATAATTAGAAATATATTCTTCAATTTTATCATTTTTCAGTTTCAAAACCAAGGGAAGTCCTTGTGAAGCTATATTTATATTTACATCAAGCTCCATATTTTCATTGTAAACCGCAAATGTATTCGCAAAGCTCGTGAGCGTTTGATTAGTTCTTGGAGTTGTATAGACTGTATATTGTGCCTTGCTACCGGGTATAAGATTTCTCTCAATATTGCTTATTTGTGGTATTTGGATAATTGAAGCTCCATAAAACTGGTAGTTCGCTATACTGGAATTGTAGAAATCCCAGACATGAATCTTGGTTACATTTATTCCAGCAAAAGTGCTTGGAGAACTTCTGATTGCACATACAAAATCATTGGCTTCGCAAAAACTCTGAGCGTTGCAAATAGATGTTAAAGCTATCACCAATAATAACAAGAATATCGAGTTTCTCATCATCATTCCCCTTTTAATTCCTAAATATCCCTACACATATAAATCTTACGGCATTTTAAGATAATCAGACTTTATTTGCAGCACAACAGTTAAAAATTACGAGCAAAGCTGCCAATTATGATTGTAAAGCTTTCGCTATACGGACTCAAATGCAAGGGATGCGTAGCAAAAGTCAAAAAAGCACTTGAAGAGGTTGGAGCAATCGTGAAAGGAATAAGCCTTAAAGAACTCGAAATTGAGATCCCTGAAGGTGAGAGAGTGGAGAAATTCATAGAAATCATAAGAAGAGAAGGTTACGATGCAAAAATTGCAGATGTCAAATCTTAGCAAAAATAAAACAGATTCGAAAAGCGTTTATGCAATAGCCTGAAATTTTTTTGAGATATGAAGAGAGTTGTGGCAACAGGCACCTTTGACATAATACACCCGGGACACCTTAGGTTCCTTGAAGAAGCGAAGAAGCTCGGAGATGAGCTAATAGTGATCGTTGCAAGAGAGAAGAACGTGAAGCACAAGCCAAAGCCAGTGATTCCTGAAGAGCAGCGAAGAAGAGTTGTTGAGGCTATAAAATTCGTTGACAAAGCAATTCTTGGCGATGAGAGTGACATATTCAAGCCGATCTTGGAACTAAAGCCTGATGTTATAGCCTTAGGCTTCGATCAGCACTTCAACGAGCAGTGGCTTAGAGAGGAACTTAGAAAGAGGGGTCTGAATTGTGAAGTTGTTAGGATAAAGTTTGAGGAAAAATGCGGATTGTGTAGTTCGAGAAAAATTATTGATAGAATTTTGGAAAAATATGGAGGTGAATGAGATGTTGATAATGCTGCCCGGGCCAATTCAATTGCATGAGAGAGTGATAAAGGCGATGTGCAGACAGATCATAGGACATCGCTCAGCGGAGTTTGGAGAAATTTTGAAGTTTTGTGGAGAGGCGATGAAAGAGGTTTTTGGAACGAAGAATGAAGTATACTTCATCGCAGGTTCTGGAACCGCCGGGGTTGAAGCGGGAATTGCTTCATTCAGCAAGGTTGGAAAGTTTGTAACGCTTGAGAATGGGAAGTTTGGAGAAAGGTTGGGAGAGATTGCAGAACGCTACACTGAAGTTGAAAGGTTAAGCTTTGATTGGGGGAAGCCAATCGACTTGGAAAAGCTTAAGCAAGCTCTTGAGAATGGAGCAAAAGCGGTTGCATTTGTTCACAATGAAACTTCAACAGGAATGCTAAATCCAGCGGAAGAAATTGCAAAGATTGCAAGAAAGTATGACGCTTTGACTATAATGGACGCTATAACGTCTGCGGGAGGAGATTATGTGAAGATGGATGAGTGGGGGATCGATGTTGCGGTTGTTGGAACGCAGAAGTGCCTTGGTGCTCCGCCGGGACTTGCTGCTGTTGCGGTTAGCGAGAGAGCTTGGCAGTTTTACAATCCGAAGTGTCCTTTATACTTGGACTTGAAGGCATACAAGAAAAAGTTGCCCGAACTTCAGACACCATACACGCCAGCGGTTACGCTATTCTTTGCTCTTGAAGAGGCTTTGAAGATGATAAAAGAAGAGGGGATGGAGAACAGAATAAAGAGGCATAAAAAGCTTGCCAAAGCTGTTAGAGCTTGGGCTTTAAATGCTGGCTTAAAGTTATTCCCCGAACCAGATAAATTCTCCGACTACTCCAACACTGTGACTGCGATAAACGTTCCATCTGGAACGACTGAGAAGGAGCTTAGGGATGCTCTTAGAAAGGAATATGGAATAGTGATCAGCGGAGGGCAGGATAAGGTGAAGGGAAAGATCTTCAGAATTGCTACGATGGGAAGCATAGGAAAATTCGAGGTAATGGCGGTGCTTACGGGATTGGAAGACATATTGCTACGGAAGAATTTAATAAAACCTGCTCTTGAGTTTGCAAGGAAAGAATTACAGTCATGAAGGTTGGCATTGTAGATACAACCTTTGCAAGAATTGACATGGGCAAAATTGCGATAGACGAGCTTAGAAAGATCTCTTCATTGAAATACGAACGTTATACAGTGCCAGGAATTAAGGATCTGCCAGTTGCAGTGAAAAAACTGCTTGATGAAGGCTGTGACATCGCAATTTCCTTGGGATGGGTTGGAAAGACTCAGAAAGATCTTGTTAGCTACTTAGCTATGAGTGTCGGGCTAATAACCGTGCAAATTCTGACCGGGAAGCATGTGATCGATGTTACTGTGCATGAAGATGAAGCTGAAAACGAGAAAGAGCTTTTGACTGTAGCTGAGAACCGCATAAGAGAGCACGTGAGGAATGCAGTCGATTTACTCTTAAATCCCAAAAGATTGCAAAAGCTTGCTGGAACTGGGCAAAGGCAAGGAGCTCCGGATGTTGGACCGATTTGGAAGTGAAAAAATTAAATTTTTTAAACTCCTCGGCTGAACATCTCTATAACAACGTAGCTTGCAAGTAGTTCAGCCATCTCTGGCGGGACTGAAGCTAGAAGCTGGAATATTGGACCCATCTCCTTTGGGAATCCTTTTTCAAGCCCTAAAGCCTGAAGAAGCTTTGGTCCGTATGCCGTGAGCATCTTTTCTGCTTCTGTCATCAACTTTGCAAGAGTTGCAAGATCCATCTCTCCTGGAGCGAGCATTCCAAGAGCGACGCTGAATATATCGAGCAAACCTTCAGCTTCACTTGGTGGAAGCTTTTTAACAGCTTCAGTGCATTCTTTCAAGTCGGAAAGCATCTTTTCTATCGTCCTCTCGTGAATCGGGGTTATCGTTATATGCAGGCTTGGTGGAATGTTCATCGCTGGAATTCCTTTCTGTGGCTGGATTAACCAGCCTTTCTTAGCCATTTCATCGCTGAGTCTGAACAAGTTTATGTCAGAAGTAAAGGCTGCGATCACAGAAGGTTCGCCCATGAGCTTGTAGCCAGTCTCTTTGAAACCCTTGACTATTCTACTCTTCGCAGATATGATCTTCTTTGCAAGCTCGGTATAGCCTTCTTCACCAAGGAAGTGGATCACCGCCCATGCTGCTGCAAGTGTCGCTTCAGAACGTGAAGAAAGAACTGCAGGATTTACAATTGGGTATCCAGGCCACTTCAGATTGGAGAATTGAGAATACATCTTGTAGAACTTCTTTCTGAATAGAACAACTGAAGCTCCAATTGGTGTGTAGGCGTATTTATGCGGATCCATTGAAATAGAGCAAACACCATCGATTCTAAAATCGAATTCCGGGATTTTTTCACCAGCTTTTCTCATGAAAGGAATTATGAATCCACCAACGCAAGCATCGACGTGAAGCCAGATATTTTTGTCAACAGCTATTTCAGCAAGCTCTTTTATTGGATCTATGGTGCCAAAAGGCCAATTTGGAGTGGAACCAACGATCATTGCAGTGTTCTCAGTAATTGCCTCATTTATAGCATCTATATCTGCCGTGAAGTTATCTTCATCTATTTTCACCCTCTTGACTTTCAAACCCATGTATTCCGCAGCTTTATCATAGCATGGATGCCCAGTGATCGGCATCACAATTTCAGGAGTATTTATTGCCCCCTTACTCAGAATAAATCTCTCTCTCGCAGATTTTACTGCAAGAAAAACACTTTCCGTTCCGCCAAAGGTAAAGGTGCCAGCAACATTTTCATCGCCGTGCATTAAAGAGATCGCATAATCTATTATGTCCTTTTCCATCCTGATCATGCTCGGAAATTCTGTAAAATCGAGCATGTTCTTGAATGCGAACATCTTCATCGCTTCAAAGGCAATTTCTCTGAGTTCCTCAACACCTGGCTCGAATGCTATTGTAAAAAGCCTTCCACTGTATGGATCTGCATCATCAACGCTGTATTCTTTAAATTTCTGGAGAATCTCTTCCTTACTCAAACCTTTTTTTGGCATACCTTTGGTCATATATGATGGTTAAAAATAACCACATAATAAGATTTTCCATAACTCTGCCAAAGCAAAGCCAAGAGATTAAGAAGCGTTTTATACAAGCATTTAATATTATTTTTTATTTTTCTTTTACATCTAATCTCCTCGTATTACATAAATATATCATGATCTTCAATCTTGCACTGGGGGAAAAGTTTTTATTAAGAAGGATAATTATGTGGTAGAATGATTCCATCTCGCAATAATGCCAATACGATAAGGAGTTTTATTTCAAATCACTTATACAGTAATATGGAGGTGATCTTAGATAAAAGGTCGATTTTTGGTAGTTTTACGGCTTTAAAGGTAGATTCAGCGAACTTTCCTGATAAAAAAAGCTTTAAGGTGAAAAAATGCCGATAGCACCAGCAAGCGAGTTTGTTGCTAGAGGAATATTGCAACCAATTCAAGACTCTTTCATCCTAACCCACGGAATGCTTGAACCGATTATAGGAACACTACCCCCAACACATCCAGACTTCGTCTACGGTTTGCTGGCAATACAAGTATGGGTTGTAAAGTTCCTCGCTGCGATTATGAGTGTTACAGCGAGTAATCAAACACTCGTTCTTGCGTTTAACGATACGCTAAGAGAGCTTTCGGTCAATCATACTAACTTTTTTGGAAATTTCACAGCTAATACTGGAATGGCTTACATAGCAAATCAGTCAAACATTAATTTTACAACAAATAAACCGCTTGCCTTTAACATTACAGTGGACTTTTTCAGAGCTTTAAAGAACGTCGTGATTTACATCTCAAAGGCTTTCGAGATGTTGTAGCCTATGCCTGCTTTTTGGCAACTTGGAGACGTAATCCTTCAGGGGCTCTCATCTCTTTTTGGAATGCTAAAAGAGTTGTTCATATATTTAGTATACACTGGTCGTAATGAGACAAGGCTTGTCGCCACGAGAACGGATTATCAGAGCTTTTGGGAGATTTGGTATAATGGCACAGCGATGATGACGTGGCTTAGGAAGATGCTGTTTGAAGATAGAGGCTTTATATGGCATATAAGAAATAACACAACTGTGCCAGATCCATTCACTGGGGCTCCCGTTGGTCTTAGAGACGAGTTTTCAAAAGTAGTAGAAATAGCTGCAGGAAATGGAACTAAGATGTTTGGAGATGCTCAAGGACAGGCGGGAATAACTTTTCTCTTAAGAGCTGCGACACAACAATTATCGAATGCTTCTAACAACCAGACGATCTCTCCAGAATTTATCCTTAACTTCTGGGCTATGCTCAAGAATCTCATACTTCTCGTTTCAGATGCTTTAAGGCTCGTGCCAACAGTTTATTTCCCACCTTAGGTGAGAAAATGCCAATTGATGTTTGGATTGCGGCAAGTTATGTAATGGATTTCGTTCAAGGGTTAGCTATTTTTTTTGGAACAATTCTTAGGACAATAGCGGTAAATTCAACAATTGCAAACGAGACCGCAGAAGGTCTATACTACTTCTTTGGTCATCTAAAATACTTCTCCGACTTCATTGCAGATCATATCTACTACGTTTACAACAACACAACCACGATGAATTTCAGCGTTAGAATGTGGCAAAAGACCGCAAATAATTCCACAATTATCTTCGGCGACTGGAATGCAACAAAAGGCATGGCATATCTTTGGAATGTCGGCTATCAGTGCATCCAACCCACTTACTACTGCACAGCCAAGGGGCCAGAAACTGTATATTGGGTTCTACAGTTCTTTAAACAGCTTTTCTCCGCTCTTGGTAGAGTTGGTGAAAGATTGATTTTGTTTTATGTTTAATTGATTTTTTAGGATTTCGAAAAAGTTTAAATGTCCTTTGTGAACAGATTTGGTGTGAGATTTGGACTTTATTTGCTCTTTATTTTTGCTTTAATAGCGCCTATCAATGCTACGATTATTCCAGCTTCGATGATTAAAGTGGATGATGGATTTATAGTGGCGGGTATTTTATATTCTGGATCCGAGTTGAGACCTACAAATGAGCATGCTCTAATTATGAAAATAGATACCAATGGAGAAGAGATATGGAACAAAACCTACAGCAATGCTGCTGCTTACAGCATTGTAAGGGTCTCTAATGGATATGCGGTTGGAGGAGTAGCTAGCACCGGAGCGGATGCATGGGTAGTAAAAGTCGATGATGCTGGGGGAATACTCTGGGAGAAGACCTATGGCTGTGTGGGGGTGCAAGATAGTGCTGTTAGCATCGTCGCTGATGATGGGGGAGTTTTGGCACCACTAACGATAACTTGGTGTGACGGTAGCAACAGAGATCTTTGGCTAATCAAGATCGACGAAAAGGGAAGAGAAGTATGGAAAAAAGTGTTCGATTTTAAAAAATATGACAGTATAAAGATGATAAAGAGGACCAATGATGGAGGATTCATTGCAGTTGGTGCGGTGAGTGAAGATCTCGTAAATTTGAACTACGATGTTTGGGTGATGAAGTTCGATGCGTATGGAAATGAGGAGTGGAACAAGTTTTTTGATTTTGGTCTTCAAGAAGTAGCTTGGGATGTTGCAGAGTTTGGAGATAGCTACGTGATTGTGGGTGGAAGTTGGGTCATGATGTCTTGTTTCAAATGTGCAGATTCAAATTCTTATGATTTAAACTCCACTACAATAGCAAAGGCATTTATTATTAGTTTAGACCCAAATGGCAATCTGAAATGGAAAAAGTTTCTTGAATTTGGCAACATCTCATCCGCATGGTCTGTAGCTGTGAGCAATGGGAAAATTGTGGTTTCTGGTATAGCGGTGAACGTCACTGGGAGATATGTGTGGATCTCCACACCAGAAAAAATCATCGCGATTCATGGTGTTGATTTTAATATCGTCTCTGCAATTTATGGACCAATGAGGATGGTTGAAGTTGAAGATGGATATCTGGTGACAATAAGTGGTTGTAATGGTTCATGTTTATGGCTTGGTAAGTTCAGCTTTGATGGCAAACTCATGTGGGAACGCAAATACGAATTCCTGAATTATACTCAGATAGAAAAAGAGGAAACCAAAAATAATATCTCATCTGATATCAGAATTAGAGAAGATAACAAAGAAGGGGAAGATTTAGGGATAAATAAAGTTTTAATAGAAAATAAGTCTATCAATAGCCAGAGAACAGCTTCTGAGTTTAATTTCGACCCCAACCTTTCATATGCAATCATTTTAATTCTGCTGGCATTCTTGTTGGCTTATTTAGTCTCCAAATTTTGAATTTTTCAATTACAAGGACTACGAAAACTTTTTATTCAACAATGAAAAATGAAGAACTGATGACACTCCAAATCTTATCAACTGTATTGGGATTTTCCACATCTAATGCAATTGCTCCAATACACACCCTTGGGGTGGTGTTATGAACTTAAAGCTAATAGTTTTTTTAATAATCTTGATATTAGTTAGCACGACAGATGCAAGAGTTTTTAGATTTACCTTTGAAGGTATAACTCCAGATATGCCATATCCAAGTGGTTTTATCCAATACAGACTTGATGATGTCTTCAATGGTTTTGGAACGATTGTAAGAGAGAATCTCACTCTCGGAGATTTTTTGGTTTTAGCCTACAGAGATGATAACAACTTATCCGTAACATCTCTCGACTCAGATTGTGATGACACGCAGAGCTGGAGATGTAACATTATAACTCTTTCCATCTCATCTTATGGGCGAGCACAATGTCACTCTTGGGCTACAGCCATATTACAGTTGAATTTCAGCGTTTACAGACCCTCAATAAACGCCACACTACCCGTCCGTATAAACTCTTACTTAGCTTGGGAAGCTGAGGGAGATCAGAACGGGACTAATTGGAATTGTGATGGAACTGAATATGCAAATTTTTACATTCAAGTTTTTAACTGGAGCACTAGCACTTGGGTTAATATGACTTCCAGCACAGGCACTGGCGTTCGGAGTGGTGTGGGTTGGTTTAACATAACTATCTCAGATCCGGGCTATGTTAACGCCACGACAGGTGAGCTTCGATATCGTATTTTTGTCGATGCATACGACTGTTATGGCAGAGAGGAGGATCAACAAGCTATGTGTGGTTCTTTGGCGCGTGCAGAGCTTTACGTGGATTACATAGAGCTTGTTCAGGATGTCCCAGATGCGGTTTTGCAACCCGTATGTGTCTACAATATTACCAGCACCTTTCCTCCAATATGGAGTGACCTCTGGCACAATGATACGGTAAGCTTCGTAGTTGAAGCGAGAAATGCTACTGGTTCCTTAGTGCCATTCTTTCCAGTCAGACTTCATACAATAGACGAATATGGTGTAGAACAATTCGTAGGTGTTGGAATTACCAATTCCACAGGTAGAACGACATTTTTCAGAATTACTGGTGGAGAAGGATACCGAATGAACTTCTCAAAAATAGAAGCTTGGGATGGATGGATGATTAACAATTCGGTATATGTTAGGAATACTACATGCGGAAATCAGAGTATAACACCTCCTCCTGATAGGGGGAGGAATATAGCACTTGTTCCAGCCAAATACGTTCTAAATCTAATTGGAAGAATGTATTATCCCGGCGGAGTTGACTGGGCGAGATTTGTTTGGTATATTGACGATCCCTCAGTTCAAAGACATAGGAGTATATCGATCTCACAGAAATTCATCAACCATACCGCAAGTTTCTCAATATGGAAGTTTGGCTTTGATTACAATTGCACAGACAATAGAACTCCTTGTGATAGAGAAGGGATTTTTAACTTAACAACCCCACCATGGAATCCCGCATGTATTGTGATTGGACAAACAAACAGAACTCTTACTCCCTTCTGCAATAGACCTCCGGTAGGGCTAACACCTCTTAGAGCGGATGTATCTCTTTGTCTCTTATCAATTGTTAATATAGGAGTTACCGTTGGAGGTGTTATTTCCGCTCCTAATTGCTATATCGACAGAGATCAATATGGAAATCCCGTAGGTGCGCATCGCTGTGGACTTTTCTATGGCTACAGAGTTGGACCGCTGATGATGATGGCAATTCCTGACAACGCTCTCGGCTACACCGCTCAGCTTGCTATAGCCCAGTATGGTAGTCTGAGCGCATTTATGAGTCAAACAAATTACAGCCAGCATGAAGGACCAGGAAATCTTTCACTCTCTTCACGCTCTCTAACTATCTGCGGGTTTACTTCGACTCAAGACGCTTTTAGTCCACCGCACACAGAATACGTTTTTTCCTACCCCATTCAAGCACCAATACGTGTTAGCACACCCTTCGGGACAGCAACTGGATATGCAACTTTACAGCCTGATAGACGTGGAGGTCTCGGATTAATAGGCTTCCTCGGGCTTTATGGTGATCAGAATCACATCGTTGGAGTCATTCTCGGTCATCGCTTTGGAGTTCATCCCTTCTTAGCAATAGTTCAAACCGTTCCAGAGTATCCGACAACTGCAGCTGGCTGGACAGGTTATGAGCACAGATGGCTCTACTATCTCTATGAGAATCTGAGATTCATCGCTGAAGCTCAAGGCAAGGAAATGTCGATTTGGAATTGGAGATATCCAAACGCAACCGCTCAGGCAAACCTTGTAAGAGCATTTGAGGATCTTATCGTTGAATTCACACCATTTCTTAAAGTTACTCTCGATTTAATGGTTTCAGCTCCAAGAACTCTCGTTTATCCATTCGTTGTCACCACTTTCCTACAGCTTGGAGACTTTGGATATCTGATGAAAGTTAGCTACACAAATACAACCATTTTCGACAAAGCTGTCGAAGCGGCGGAAGCTTTGATGAGAAATCTCGGCAACATCCTTGGACCTCCACCACCAAACTGTCCTGTGAATGCAACTTGGAATGATCCAAATGCTTATCGTTGCTATGGTCTGAACTTCATCTGGATGGGCAGTAGGCTTCTTACATATGCGGAAAGAGAGCTTTTTGCTTACAGATTGGTGGAGCTTTTCAGCACTCTCATTGACTTGCAGATAGAAGTATTTAAGGCACTGCCAGAGCTCAATAATACCACCGCTCCATGGGCTTATCCGAGATGGGACTACAACTGGATACATCCAGAGTGATACTTTATTATTGGGAGCGAATTTCTAACATTTTTTAAAGGATTCGAAGAAGTAGAAGATTTAAACAAAGGAAGTATTTACAGCCATCAAAAGCTTTCCTAAAAGTCTTGCACTCTCGTTCATGGCTCTGGTTAAGCTTATTGTAAAGTTTAGGTCAACATTTGTCGTCATATTCCTAAAAACTGCTCCCATGCCTCTGTCCCCCGTTACATTACCAAAAATCTTTGTTGCATTCTGTCCAAGGAAGTTGATCATCTCAGAGTAATTTCTCATCGCAGTTAAGTTTTGTCTTGCGATATCAAATGCACCATTAACCCCTATAAATGACTTGGCAACCCAATACTGAAAGCTGATCGCAGAATATGTTACGTTCCAGATGTCTATTGCCCTTATTGAATCGTTGCTGAGAAGCATTGAGGTATTAGCAACTAAATCGAATAGACTTCGAAGCATTTCGAGCTGAAGTATTGCAAAGTCCAAAGCATTTACCACAATCGCAATCTATCATTCTAAATAAAAGTCTTTCGAATGCCTCTTTAAACGATGCACTTCAAGAAGTTTTTTAATATCCAAGTCAAAGAGCAAAAGTTATTTAAAATAAATCATATACAACACTTCACATGAGTTCCGCGATCATCAGACTGCTACGCCCCTATGCATGGGCATGCTTCCTTTTGCCATTTAGCGCTGGAATATGGGTAGGTGGAAAGATCGAGCTAGATCATCTTCTCTTTGGCATTCTCTCCTTTTCTTTCTGGATGAGCTTTAGCTTTGTAGTCAATGCTATCTATGACAGAGAAGTTGACAAGCTACATGATGGAAGAACAAAAGATCTTGATCTCTCAAAACAACCTCTTGTAACAGGAGAGATAAGCGTTAGAACCGCTTGGATTATTGCAATAGCCTCGCTAATAGCCTCGCAATTTTTCGCATATCTCATAAACATGCAATTCTTCTATGCAATGCTGGTTGCAAATGCAATAGGTTACTTTTATTCTGCATGGCCAAGATTCAAAGCTTATCCGCTGACTGATGTCATTTGCAACGCTCTCGCTGCGGTTCTCGTGTTCTACGCTGGAGTTTCAGCATGTAATACAGAACAGCCACTGATAGTTTACATTTCAGCATTCCTACTCGCTTCTACATTCTACATTCCCACAGCAGTTTCAGACTACGAGTTTGATAAAAAGGCTGGACTGAAAAATACACCGATCTTTTTCGGTCCAGAGAGAGTTCTCAGATCCTTATATCCTCTTGGGATACTAACTTCCATTTTCTGGTTTTTTGTGCTCATTCAAGCCACTTCTTTTGAACTAAAAACACTCTCTGCACTCGTAATTCCATACACGCTTGTCTTTGTTGTTCTCGTAAACAAGAGATGGGATGGTGTAGCTCTCAGAGTGACTCCAAACTTGATTCTTGTTCCCTTCAGCCTTATATCGATATTTTTCCTAT
Organism: Archaeoglobaceae archaeon; assembly: GCA_025059545.1. Next base: position 1,972 of record JANXDJ010000003.1, on the reverse strand, counting down.
TCTTCGTTTCTTTGAAGTCGATCGTATTCTAAAATCTTACTGTAAAAAAATTTATAAACGATAAAGTCCATCATCTTTCGAAATGCCCCCACTTCCAGAACTCGTAAATCTAACGTTGGCAATGATAAATCTAAATCTCGAATTCCTAACTAACTTACTGAATCTAACAATTGAAGCTTCAAGAAATGTAACTCTCGTTACTCAGGGGCAGAACTTAAACTTCTCAAACGTTTGGGGAATTATTTACGGTGCCCTTATTACCGGATCTTACGGAATGGGTGTTTTCAACTCAAGCTTTACAATTGCAACCACAAATACGACCGCATTGGCTAATGTGGGGAATGCGGTGAACCATATTGGAAAGAATGTAACGAGCATAATAGGCGATTTTACTGGCAGAGCGGGTTTATCATACGTCCTAAACAACACGACCCATAGATTACGGACAAATCCGCCTGATCTCTGGAATTTTACCTGGAATCTGGTCAATGTTACCAACATGAGTATTCAGTTTCTCGTTGAATTGGGTAAAGTGATAAATAGGACTTTTTATTGACTCTGCTATTTCCGATAAGAGGATCGTAGAAATCCTTATATAATGTTAAAGACAAAAAAAGTCAATGATAGAATTTATCCTATCCCTCGCAGGATTGGCGGTTATAGCATTAATAGGGATTATTATGCTCCTTGGATCACTCCTAACTGGTTCTCTTACATTTCTAAGCGTTTTAATCGCTGCACCATTTCTAATAGCTGTTTCTATATTTGCAGTCGGTCCAGCACTCGGCGTGAGAGCGGTAACTACATTGCTTGAAGAGCATCCAGAACTTGTAGCACTTGGAGCACTGATTCTTGGCATTGCTTTCGGTCTCTACTACTTGCTACGCAACGGTAATAATAGAAACAACAATGGGAATGGAATCAACGGCTTCAGGATAAATGGCAATGGGCTAAACAATGGTAAAAGAAATGGTATTAATGGAAAGAACGTCAATGGTTATAAGGAAATAAAGAGAAACGGAATTAGCAATGGAAAGTCCTCAAATGGTAAAAACGGTTTTCATGGCAATGGAAAAACAAATAAGTAAAATTTTCTATTGAAGCCCAGCCTTTATTTTCTCCTTTACTTTATTCACATCTGCGATCGTATCAACACATCCCGCTTTTAGCAGTTGAACCGCCTGAATGGGAAATCCCAATGGATATAACCTTTCTATCCCCTCACATACCTCAGAAAGGCACGCAACCCCAAGAACTGACTTTATATCCTTGGTTTCCTTCAAAATTTTGTAAATCATACTCCCTCCCGGCACAACGTAAATGTGTTCGTATCCCAAGCTTTTCGCATAATCGATTATCTCAGGAACTGGACACTTGTTGCACCTCTTACAGATATAACCCTTTTCCGTTAGTTCCGCCTGACAGGATTTTGAATTCCTTATACACTGGGGAAGAAAAATCGCTCTGTTCTTCGCTGGAGTTTTTTCCCATGCACTCCTGCATGCGGTATCAACTGTGCCCACGTAAAGCTGATCGATCAAGTTTTGCTCAATCCTGAGTAAGTCGAGAATCCTTTTCATCGCATTTCTCGTGCTTATATCTGCACCTTTGCTTAGAATTTTGGCGATAAGTTCATCCATTAGCATCACCTTCAAATCAGTGCAGTAAGATTTGGTTAAGGATATAAATAATTATTGCTATTTCAATGACGGGCTCGCCGGGAATTGAACCCGGGTCGAGGGCTCCGGAGGCCCTCAGGATGTCCACTACCCCACGAGCCCAGTTTTGTTCTTGCACAAATAAGTTTAAAGATTTCGGTTAAGCTCTGAAAATTTCCCATTTCTGCTAAACTTGGAAAGTTTTAAAAATCTTTGATAATAATTAATCCATATGAAGGGTGAGAAAAAGAAGAAAGAATACTACTATGAGGGGAAAGAAGTAAAGGCTAAGAAGAGAAAATCGGAAGGAGCTA
>JANXDJ010000039.1 GCA_025059545.1 Archaeoglobaceae archaeon | reverse complement strand
ACTTCTCTGCTCGGAAGCGATGATCTCATCCCCTCATGACCCATTGCAATTCCATCGCAAATTGCGATCGTGTTGAACTCAAGTGGAACTCCGCCACGCTCTCTTATACCCATCTTAACGAACTCCGCAATCTTTTCCAAATGCATGTGCCCCGGAACAGCTTCGTTCCATGAGTTTACAACTGCAACGACTGGCTTTCCGAAATCTTCTTCGGTAAAGCCTAAACAACGAGCCAAGGCTCTATGTCCAACTCTTAACGGACCTCCAAAAACCACTTCGCTCCGCATGAAAATATTTGTTATTTTGGATTACTTAACATTTAAGCCATGCTAAAATTTGAAAGCGACTTTTATCGCTCCAGACTTTCTCTTGTTTATTGCACTCCAAAGAGCCTTTTTGTAGTCCTCTATGCTGAAGATATGCGTTAGAAGTTCTGAAAATTCCTTCTTCTTCAAAACTTCCATTGCGATGTCAAAAGTTCTCTTCCTGCCATTAATTTCTTCATAACCACATCCAAAGGTTCCAAGGACTTCCAACTCTTTTGAAAAAATTGGCGCAAGATCTAAGCAAACATTTGAAACAGTTCCAGCGATAACGACTTTTCCGAGAGGTTTTACGATCCTTAAAGCGGTGTCAACTGCTTCAGCTGTGCCAACACATTCAAAAACTGTATCAACGCCTCCACCAACGAAGAGTTTTCCTCCTCTCGGTGGTTTGTAAATTCTACCCCCTGTAAGCTTTGCAATTTCCTCTATTGGATCATCAACGATTACTTTATCCGCTCCAAAGCTTTTTGCTATTTTTACGAGCTTTTCATTCTTCTCTATTCCCCAAATTTCTCCAGAAAAACCCAAATGCCTTAAAGCGCAGATCGTTGCAAGTCCAATGATTCCACAGCCAATAATTGCAACTTTTTTGTCTTCATTTGGAAAAGCTCTCAAGACGGAGTGGATTCCAATCGTTAAAGGTTCTGCAAAAACCGCATTTTCATCTTTAATATTTTCAGGAACTTTTACAAGCTGTGATTCATGAGCAACTAGATATTCAGCCCATCCTCCTCCAGTGTCTCTGCATATGCCGGTAAAAATGCCCGGAGATATTTTGCCTCTGTCGGTGTTATGACAAGATGCGGTGTGCCCCTTTTTACAGGCTTCACAGAGCTCTAAGCCTCTAACATTGCAAGAAAGAGCCGGATCTATTACAACCCTATCGCCCGGCTGGAAATTCTTAACCTCTTTACCCGCTTCCTCAACAATACCGACAATTTCATGCCCAGGAATTAAAGGAAAAGAGGTAAGTGGATACAGATAAAAGCTCTCAGAGAGCGTTATCAGCCTTATGTCAGACCCACAGATACCACAGAGCTTAGTTTTCACTTTAACCCAGTCTTCATTTGGTAATTTTGGTTCTGGATAGTCTTTGTAGTGCTTAACGATCGAAAATCTGCCATAGTAAGCACTCTTCGAAAACTTTGAAAGAAATAGAGTAAGCCCTGCTTTCAGTAAGCTAAGCTCAAGAACGATCGCCCGCATATCTCTGCAAATTACAACCTTCGAGCCAAACTATGCCTAGAGTGATCAGATCTGGTGGACTCAGATTTATTTCCTGCGATACTTTTACATCGAGCAATGCGGGCTTTTCAGTGCTTTCCGCTTTATCGAGAGAGTATCCTATATCTTCTGGCTCTTCAACTCTTATTCCAAGCCAGCCCATTGCTTCCGCAAGCTTGTCGTATCTCACATCGCCGAAATCAACCCCTATATATCTTTCAGCGCACAAAGCCTTCTGGGCTCCTTTTATCATGCCCCATGCACAATCGTTCATAACAATCGCTGTTACTTTCACTTTTTCTCTACTCGCAGTTTCGAGCTCATGCATTGTAAGCCCAAATGCTCCATCACCGGTTAGTAGATAAACGGGTCTATCAGGATTTGCAAGCTTCGCTCCAATTGCATAAGGCAATCCAGTGCCAAGATGCCCAGAGTCTGCTGCCCATAGGAAAGTGTTTGGCTCGTAGATCCTATTCAGGTAATACGCCCAAACCGCAGTATTTCCACCATCGATGCATGCAATTGCATTTCTGGGATAGAAGTCCCTTGCCTCTTTTATAACTCTCAGCGGATGAATTGGCTTCTCATTTGACTCTGCTTGTCTCAAAAACTCCGCCAACCAATCATTTTGGATCTTTTTGTATTCTTTCAATTTTTCAGGAGGATCTCTTCTATCACCAAGTTTTTTAACCTCCTCTATGAGAAGCTTGAGTGTCTCCTTAGCGTCACCGAGAATTGCCAAATCTACTGGGCGGTTTAAGGCGATCATCTCTGCTTCTATGTCTATTTGGATCGTTTTTTGCACATCTGGATCTCCCCAAGCTGGTGGTCTTCCCCAGAAATCCGTGTCTCCAAGCTTGCTACCGACAACAAGCACAAGATCTGCATCGTTCTGTGCTGAAACAGCAGCAGGGCTTGATGGAATTAAAGAGAGTGGATGATCTTCTGGAATGACACCACGGGCGGACATGCTTGTAGTGACAACTGCACCAAGATACTCTGCAAGCTCTCTTAACTCTTTCCAAGCTTTTGCTCTTAAAACACCGCCTCCAGCATGTATCAGTGGTCTTTCTGCAGAGTATAGCATCTTAGCAGCTTTTTTCACGAGCTCAAGATCACCAACTGGATTCCTCGTTGCTCTATACCTTTCAGGAGGATATATTCCAGCATATTCTTCCTCAGCGTCATTGAACAAAACATCTGCTGGCAAATCGAGATGTACTGGACCTGGTCTGCCAGATATAGCAACTCTAATAGCCCTTTGTAGTAATTCAGGAATTCTTTGCCATTGATAAACTACCGCACTCCATTTCGTTATAGGCTTGAGCAAATGATATTGGTCGAGAGCTTGCATTGAACCTCGATCGGGATAACACTTCCAAGTCTGATTCTGCGCGGTGATCACGAGTATCGGTATTCCGTCTGCAAACGCGGGATAAACTCCTGGGACGAGATCCGCACCACCCGGACCAACGGTGCCCATGCAAACGCCGATCTCTCCGCTAACCCTTGCATAGGCATCTGCCATGCTCGCAGCAGACTGTTCATGCCTGCAATTTACGAATCTCATCCCCTCTTTCTCTCCAATTCTTCTAATCGCGTCCAGAATCGGAAGAAGCTGTGCTCCAGGAACGCCGAATATATACTTCACTTTTTCTTTCAAAAGGCATTTCACAAATAACTCACCGCCAGAGATAGCCATTACAGATCACCAAAGGTTATACTTTACTATAAATTATTAATTTTTCTCTGCTAATCAAAAACCTTTAAAAATTGAAAAAGTTATCTTTTTTCTCTTGGCATGCAGATTATCTCCTTAATTTGCATGTCGAAAAAGTTGTTCATATGTGCAGGCTTGAGCACGACCGCAGTATCCGCTCCCCTTATTCTTCCACCAATTGCGATCACGTCCTCTAAGGGAATCGCTCCGCTGTCTGCTGCCATAACCGCAATTTCAACGCATACCTTCAAACCATGCCCAAAAAGAGCTCTAAGAGCTTCAGCGATCACTTCAACCCTACTTATCCCACCGAATTTTCTCGTTATGCTCCTTTCAATGCCCGAAAGAACATGAGACTGTCTGACGACAACGATTCCCTTGTTCCGGAGGAAATTTTCGGTCTCTGGATCCATCGAGTTCTTCCCTTCTTCGAGGAATCCTGTGTGGTAAGTAACTACGACGAGTTTCAGATCCTCGCTTAGATATTTCAAAGCCTTTTTTGCGGTCTCTCCATAGGAAGAAGCCAAAACTATATGTCTTATTCCGAGTTCTTTAGCTCTTTCGAATGCCAATTTCAGAGTTTCTTCTGTGTTCTCCTCTCCGGGTTTTTCGAAGTAAAAAATCTTTCTCTCGATCAATCTCTCACCCCCATTAGAAATACGATTGAGAGTATCATTAAAATTATTGCAAGCACCAAAGCGACGACTGCAAGCTTGGTGTTGCCAAAAACTATTGGAATTGGACCTATCAAAACCACTCCACCAAATTTTTTCTCCTCCTGATGCTCCGGAAAGCTTGGAAGTTTTGGAGTTTCAGGAAACTTTAAGTCTTCAGTCCTCTCTCTGGTTAAAAAAGAAGAAATTATCAGAAAAATGCCGATTAGGAGCAGAATAACGCCCAATAACCAAATCACTTCCACCACCTCAATAGATAAATTGTAGCAATAATAACTGTTGTAAGGAGGATTAGAAAAATAGCCATGCCACTATCTGAAGAGACAACTATCGGAACTGGTCCTATCATCAAAATTGCACCGTAGTTCACGTTTGCTACGCTTGAGAGTGAGAGAAGAGCGAGTCCAAGAATCGCAAGTGTGAACCCCAACATCAGTTTTCCAACATCCATGCTCCATATAGGAGTCTGTTTATAAGTTTATTATGGATTGAATGAAAGTGAAGATAGATTAAGTTCAAATACTGCGAAAAAATTTCCAGAATTATGGAGTTCGGAACTGTTGGTCCCACATTTCCACCTATTAGCGAAGCTCAGAAGACTGCTAAAAGACTCGAGGATAAGGGATACGATGCGCTTTGGTTTGCGGATCACATTTTGGGATGGTATCCGCATGAAATATGGACAGAAACGATCTTTGCAATGCGATATCCTTCTTGCCACATGTTCTATGATCCCTTCTGCTCGATCTGCTATACCGCTCCAGCAACGAATAAGATAAAATTTGGAGTTTCCGTTACGGAGATCATCAGAAGACATCCCGCAGTTATGCTCCAACAGGCAGTAACAGCGGATCACGCCACGAATGGTAGATTCATACTTGGAATTGGGGCTGGTGAAGCGGAAAACATTTTGCCATTTGGAATGAACTTTGAAAATCCAGTGGGTAAACTCGAAGAGGGGCTTAAACTCATAAAAATCATGCTCTCAGCAGATTACGGAGAGAAAATAAATTTCCAAGGTAAATTCTTCAAATTCGAAGATGCGGTTTTTGATTTAAAACCAATTGGTAAGATTCCTATTTGGCTTGGGGCTCATGGAAACAAAATGCTCAAGTTAACAGCGAAATATGGAGATGGCTGGCTCCCTTCAACTCTTCCTCCAGAAGTTTACGCTGAAAGAATGGAGAAACTAAATAAATTTGCAAAAGAAGAGAAAAGAGATCCAGATGAGATCAAGAAAGGTATATTCGTGAGCGTAGTAGTGGATGAGAAAAGAGAGGAGGTTGAAAGACTTTTAAGAACTCCGATTCTGAAGATCCATGCCCTATTGCTACCTTCAGAATTCTACGAAGCTCTTGGCTACAAGCATCCGTTTGGAAAATTCTATGGACTTTTAGACTACATTCCAACGAAATACACGAAGGATCAGATAATGGAAGCGATCGCTAAAGTCCCTGATGAGGTTTCTAAGCTTGCATTCGTTTGCGGAACACCAGATGAGGTAACAAAAACCTTCGAGCAGTTCGAGAAAATAGGTGTAGAGCACATAGTGATCTGGAATTTGACTTACTTTGGAGACGTTACAAAGATAAAGACTTCCTACGCACTCGTTGACGAAATACTTGAGAAATTCAAATAATTTTTTATGCTTCTCAGACCTATAGGTGTAATTCGATCACCATTCAAAGATAAAAACTCTGCCCCCCATCAAGGAAGATTTAGTAAGGAGATTTCTGAAATCGAAATTTTTCCAGAGTTCGAAGAAGGTTTAAGGGACATAGAAAAGTGCCATTATCTTATATTGCTTTACTGGCTTCATGAAGCGAATAGAAACTCTTTAATTGCGGTTCCACCATCCAGTAGAAGAGAACACGGTGTTTTTGCAACGAGATCACCCAACAGACCGAATCCAATCGGTTTCTCAGTTGTCAAGCTAATCGAAAGAAAAGGCAGGTTTTTAAAAGTAAAATGGCTTGATGCGATTGATAATACTCCTCTTCTGGACATAAAACCGTATTCTTCTGCACTGGATTGTGTTGAAGATTCAAAAATAGAGGAATATGAAAATAAAAACCAAAAGTTCACTTTTCAAGAACGTAAATTCTTCTCGTAAGAGAGCCATGAACTCTGTGGTTAATTTTTAAAATTAACTTAAATGGGAGTTCATTTAGATCTATGTTCGTAACGATCACCGCTCTCGAGCCCTTTTTCAACACCCTCGAGATCTCTTTAAAACTCTTTGTGTATAGTTCATCCTTTGTTCCACTTCTCGTCGCCCTAAAGTAGGGATAATCTGTTACAATTCCATTAAAAGATTCGTCTTTGAATGGCATCTCTCGAACGTCCGCGTGTATAATCTCTCCATCGAGATTGAAAAATTCAAGGTTTCTCTTACAACCCTTGACGATGTCTCGGTAAAAATCAATTCCAAAAACTTCAAAACCCATTAAACCAGCTTCGATTAAAAAAGAACCTGTTCCGCACATCGGATCAAGAATTCGTCCACTTTTAAGCGAAACTAAGTTTAAAATTGCACGAGAAAGTTTTGGAAGGATTACTACAGGCATGAAAAAAGGTCTTTTATTTGGGGCTCTATCTCTAAATTGCTTCTTATTCTGCTTGAACCTCAGCAAACCTATATGACATGCTCGAGGAGTTATATAAACTCTTATCAAATTCTCAGGATTCTCTAAATCAATCTTAATTCCTTTTCTCCAGAGAATTGCTCCAAGCTTTTTTTCAAGCTCTTGATCCGACTTTGTTCCAACTCCGCTCACGCGAACACAACAGGAGTCTTCAAAGGTTAGCTTCTCGAATTCACTTCGAAGTCCATCGAAAACGCATGTCGAGATAAATTCGCAAACTTCGTGAGATAAAGCGAGTCGTTCAAAAAATTGTTCTCCGATAAAATCGAACAATAGAATGCGTCCATCTACTTCATAGCCTGATATTTTGCCAAAAGCTTTTGCAAGACTTAAAACTTCAGCTTTTGCTAATTCGAGATTTTCGCCAGAGAGTAAAAAAAGATATCTCATTTCTTTTTCCTTTTTTCTCTTATTTCGAGGATTTTATTCGCTATTTCTATCATTATTTTGGTTTTATTCGCATTCCCTTCAACAACAACCCTTCCGCTCTCTTCCCACCAACTTCTTGGATATTTCTTATTTTCAGCTTTAAAATTCAGTCCAAGCTCTTTGCAAGCCTGTGTTAATTCCTGAAATCTTAAATTTGGCACAGCAAATCTTTTTGGTATCTTTCTACCTTCAGCTCTCGTTTTTTTAGCTTCTAAATTTGCCAACCATATTACACACTTCATAATCATCCCATATTCCTGAAAGTTACCTCGACGAGTGGATGTGGAACGTCTTCGATGATCTCCACATCTTTTAGTGAGTTCAAACCTTTTTTCTTAGCCATTTTTTCAATTCCAAGCTCGAAATCGCCATTTACTTCTATAATATAGGCATCAAGCTTTTCTATTCCAAGTTTCAAGGCTGCAATCGCCCTGTGGTGTCCGTCCACAAGAAAGAACCGGGAATCTTTTTTTATGACAATTACCGGCTCCGCAAGTCCTCTTTTAATTTCGTGAATTCTACCTTTGAGCTCATCCGCATAAACCTTGCTCTGTGTCGGAATAAGCTTTGAAACTTCGATCTTACCTACATGAACTTCAGTATTAACCCCATGAACTTTTTCAATCGTCATCCTTAATTTCTCAACTTTAGAAGGATCTGCTCTTTCGATCTGACTCCTGATCACATCCGCATTCGAAATTATGCCCACAAGTCTGTCGTGTTCATCTACAACAGGAAGCTTTGAATGTCCTGTTCGAAACATAACTCTTGCAGCGTCACGTAGATCCATGAACTCTCTTGCAACGTAAAGCTGTTTAGACATTACAGTCTCTATTTTCAAACTCGAATCAAGACCTACAATATCAACTGCAGAAACGTAGCCGATCACTCTCATGTTTGAATCCACAACAGGAAAGCTGTCATGACCAGTCTTTTTTATAAGATCAATTGCATCCGCTACAGTGTTTTCTGGCTTTAAAGTGTAAACGTTTCTCGTCATGTAGTCTGAGACCTTTAATTTCATTGGCTCCATTGTCATAAATTCTCAAGATAGTCGATAACACTCTTGAATATATAATATCCGTCTCCATATTTTCCGCTTCGATGTTCTAAGAAAACTCTCTCAGGGTGAGGCATGAGTCCGAAGACTGTTTGAGTTGCATTTGAAATTCCAGCGATGTTGTAGAAACTTCCATTTGGATTCCAAGGATATCCCGCATAATTTCTCTTTTCATCAACGTATCTAAATACGATCTGTTCATTTTCAATGAGCTGATCCAAAAATTCCGATTCTCTTTCTTTTGGAAAAACAACCTTTCCCTCCGCATGAGCGACGGGAATTCTCAAGATCTCCTTTTCGACTCTCTTTGTAAAAATACATCTTGAGCTCTCTTTCTTTAGCAATGTCATTCTGCATTCAAATTTCCCTGAATCATTTATTGCCAAAGCCATCTCTGGTTTATCTGCAATCGGTTTGTCCTCATCGAATCCGGGCAATGCGCCAAGCTCCGCAAGGATTTGAAAACCATTGCAAATTCCAAGAATCGGATAGCCCATTTTAATGAACTCTTCAAGATCTTTTCTTAAAACGCTCTTAACTCTCGCAGAGAATATTGCTCCCGCACGAACGTAGTCTCCCGCAGAAAAACCGCCGGGAAAAACTATGCAGTGATAATCAAAAATACTTCTCTGCTCTTCATACCTTATCATGTCACTGTAAAATTGTTTCAAATGAACGAGCTCAGCCTGAATTCCAAAATTTCTGAAAGCATTTGCTGTTTCCTCTTCGCAATTCGTGCCCTCAATTCTGAGAACCGCAACCTTGATCTCACTAAGATCCATAAGCACTTTGCCTTAGTAGGGGTTATTAGTGTTGCGTCTGGCGCATTACAAAGAACTTGTATAGAGCTGAAAAGTTCAAGGGGAAAAGTAAGTTGATGAATTTTATACTTATCAGATAAGCAAACTTTATATACTAATTTTCTCATATCTATATTTATGGGGATTGGTGGAAAAGTCCCAGAATGGGTTTTGAGTCGTTATGAGAAATTGTGGTCTTTCTTTGGTGATAGGTCTTTCACCCGTGAAGAAGCGGTTGATGTTTTAAAGCGTTTTGAGGGTTCCGCTTTTAGCGAAGATTCTATTAATGCTCTGCTTTCTGAGATGCGTAAGGCGAGAATGGTTAAAGTTGAAGCGGATCTTTTTGATTCGCGGAAGAAGATCTATACACTTATTCCTCCGAAGAAGCTTAAGAATTTTTTGAATGAAGAAGATTTGAGTAGGGCGGATTTGGAGTCTTTGATGAAGCGCGCTGCGGATCTTATTAGAACTCGTGTTGATTATGAGTTCATTCTGATTCTTTTGTTTTTAAAGAGGGTTAGTGATAAGTGGGTTGTTGATTATAAACAGGCTTATGAAGATGCTTTAGCTGATGGTTTAAGCAAAGAAGAGGCGGATAAAGAAGCTCGCTCCGATGTTTACCATGATTTTGTTTTGTCTGAGGAGTGTTTGTGGGATAACATTCGTCGTGATCCCAATCGTTTGGCTGAGAACTTTTCCAAGGCTTTGAAAGTCTTGGCTGAGAAAAATAAAGATTTGCAGGGCGTTGTGGATAGGGCTGATTTTATCAAATTTGCTGAAAGCCGTGAGAACTTAGAGATTTTGAGACAACTCGTTGAGCTCTTCAGTGAGAAGCGTCTCTATGATGTATCTCCCGATATCTTAGGCGATGCCTATGAGTGGGTTCTGCGCTATTTTGCTCCTGAGAAGGCAAAGGAAGGTGAGATCTATACACCTCGCGAGGTTATTTGGCTTTTGGTAGAAATGCTTGAGCCTAAGCCGGGTGAGAGAGTTTATGATCCATGTTGCGGTTCTGGTGGTATGCTGATCATCTCGCATAAGTTTGTTGAACACAACTTTGGGCGCGATGAAGCTTCTAAGCTGTTTCTGGATGGACAAGAGGCTAATTCCAATATTAGAGCTTATTGTATAATGAATCTTTATATTCACGGTATTAGGGATGCGAAGATTCGGCATGGTGATACCCTTCTCTACCCTAAGCATTCTTTGGGTTCTGCTGATCTCGTTTTAGCCAATCCACCTTGGAATCAAGACGGCTATGATGAAGATGTTTTGAAAAAGGGCGACTTCTGGAGAGAGCGATTCAAGTATGGCTTTACATCTAAGCAAAGTGCAGACTGGGCTTGGATCCAGCACATGCTCGCAATGGCTAAGGAAAATGGGCGTGTGGGTGTTGTTATCGATAATGGTTGTTTGTTCAGAGGTGGTAAAGAAGGAGACATTAGGCGCAAGATCGTTGAAGCGGATTTGATTGAATGCGTTCTGCTCTTGCCAGAAAAGCTATTCTATAATACTGGTGCCCCCGGTGCGATAATAATTCTGCGAAAGAATAAGCCTGAAGAGCGTAGGGGGAAGATTCTATTCATCAACGCCTCAAACGAGTATGTTAAGCATCCTACGGTTAGGAAGCTGAATAGCCTTTCAGATGAGAATATTAGGCGTATTGCTGAAGCCTACAAGAGCTTTGTAGATGTTGAAGGCTTCGCCAAGGTCGTAACCCTTGAGGATGTTAGATCTAACAACTACAACCTAAACGTAACCTTATACGTTATGCCAATTGAAAAAGGCGAGAAAATAGACGTATTCAAGGAGTTTGAGGAGCTAAAAGCTCTTGAAAAGGAAAGAGCTGAAACTATGGCTAAGCTTGAAGAATACATAAATCAGATAAGGGGTGCGATGAATGGATAAGATGGAATTTTATAAGGAAACAAATTTCAAAGAGACACCGATAGGGATGATACCGGAAGATTGGGAGGTTACGAGACTTAATGATATATTGCTATTACTTAGAAATGGTTTAACTATTGAACAAAATAAAGATGGAATAGGGCATCCTGTGACACGAATTGAAACTATCTCGGAAGAAAAAATAGAGCCTTCTAAGGTTGGATACGTAACTCAAATTGATGAAAAAGCTCTACATGAGTATAAACTACTTGAGGGGGATATACTTTTTAGCCATATTAACAGCCTTGAACACATAGGTAAGACAGCGATTTACGAGGGGGCCCCACCATTTTTACTTCACGGAATGAACCTTTTACTTTTAAGACCAGATAGAAATAGGATTCATCCCAAGTATTTACTCTATATGTTACGCCTATTTAAGCTGAGAAAAATCTTTTGGTCTATGTCTAAAAAAGCCGTAAACCAAGCATCTATAAATCAAACAGAACTTGGAAGGCTGCATGTTTTTCTTCCACAACTTTCAGAGCAAAAAGCCATCGCTGAAATTCTTTCTGTTGTCGATTTGGCAATTCAAAAGACTGATGAAGTCATAGCTAAGACTGAGCGTTTAAAGAAGGGCTTAATGCAGGAGCTTTTAACAAAGGGAATAGGGCATAAAGAGTTCAAAGATACGGAGATAGGGAAAATTCCGAAGGATTGGGAAGTTGTGAGACTTGGAGAAATAGCAGAAATAATTATGGGTCAATCACCTCCTTCAAGCACTTATAATGAAGATAAAAACGGACTGCCTTTTCTTCAGGGTAAGATGGAATTTGGAGAAATTTATCCCTCGCCCAAACTATACTGTTCTCAACCGATTAAAATAGCAGAGGCAAATGATGTTCTAATATCAGTAAGGGCTCCTGTGGGAGACGTAAATTTAGCTTTTCTTAGGGTATGTATAGGACGGGGATTAGCCGCC
>JANXDJ010000038.1 GCA_025059545.1 Archaeoglobaceae archaeon | reverse complement strand
ATGTCTATAAGCCTCTTATGAACTCTCATTTCCCAGTGATCCCAAGTGTTGCTTCCTTCTCCATCTGGAGCCTTTCTTGTGGGCACTACAAGCTTCTTGGTTGGCAATGGTATTGGACCACTTATCTCAACTCCAGTCTTCATCGCAATTTCCTTTATCTGGGCGCAGATTCTGTCAAGATCCGTGGGATTCAAGCTTGAGAGCTTTATTCTTGCTTTTGGTCCTTTAATAGCCATATAACCACCAAAAAAATAGGTTTATTTTCTCGGAGTCAAATCGAGAACCATTCCCGCTCCAACGGTCATGCCCATATCTCTAATTGCGAATCTGCCAAGTGGTGGAATGTCCTTGACTTTCTCGATTACCATAGGTCTTGTAGGCTCGAGCTTCACAACAGCAGCATCTCCAGTCTTAATGAACTGTGGATTCTCCTCTTTTGCCTGTCCAGTCCTTGGATCGATCTTCTTAATGAGTTGAACGAACTTACAAGCAACTTGAGCTGTGTGAGCATGCACAACTGGAGTGTAACCGACTGTGATTGCTGTTGGATGCTGTAGGACAACGATCTGTGCGGTAAAGTCTTTAACTACTGTTGGCGGATTTGTTGGATGTCCCGCAACGTCGCCACGCTTGAGATCTTTCTTTGCCACTCCGCGGACGTTGAAACCAATGTTATCTCCCGGATATGCTTCAGGAATTGCTTCGTGATGCATTTCAATGCTCTTAACTTCTCCACTAACACCTGCTGGTTCAAAGACTATCTTATCACCCGCTTTTAATACTCCGGTTTCTACTCTGCCTACTGGCACGGTTCCAACACCGCTGATCGAGTAAACATCTTGAATTGGGATTCTTAATGGCTTATCGATGAGCTTTTCAGGTGGCTTCAGCAAATTGAACGCTTCAAGTAAAGTCGGACCATTATACCACGGCATCTTTGCACTCTTCTTCGTTATATTCTCTCCTACGTAAGATGCTGCAGGAATGAATGGAATCTCTTCAACTTTGTATCCAACCATTCTCAAGATCTTTGATAAGGCATCTTTTGCCACTTCGTATTCCTTCTTATCGTAGTTCACTCTGTCCATTTTATTTATAAGCACAATAAGCTGGTTGATTCCAAGAGTTCTTGCCAAGAAAACATGCTCTCTTGTCTGTGGCTGAACTTTATCTACTACATCCATCACAAGCACCGCTGCATCAGCCTGTGAAGCGCCAGTGATCATGTTCTTGATGAAGTCTCTGTGCCCTGGACAATCTACGATCGTTATGTAGTATTTATCAGTCTGGAACTTTCTGTGCGAAACGTCTATGGTAAGACCTCTCTCTCTTTCCTCCTTAAGACCATCCATGACCCATGCAAACTCAAAGGTAGCTTTACCTTTCTCTGCTGCTTCTTTTCTGTATTTTTCGATTATATGCTCTGGAATCTCTCCCATCTCATAAAGCAATCTCCCAACCGTTGTGCTCTTCCCATGATCCACATGCCCTATGAAGGCAACATTGATGTGCTCCTTTTCCTTCGGCATACTCATCACCTACCTTTTTTTGATATAGCCAAATTTCAAGAGTGCATATAAAGCTTTCACATATTATATGAACATCCTCGCAATCCTAAGGGATTCAAGAATGCTTTCCTTAGCATTCCCCTCAACAACATCTTCATGCCCGGGATAGAGATTGACAACATCGAGCTTGGATAATCTCTCTATTGATTTAAGGAGTAATCTTCCGTCTCCTCCCGGTAGATCATATCTACCAAAACTACCGTAGGCAAATACCGTATCACCGCTAAAGAGCCACTTCTTTTTTGGCTCATAAAAACAGACACTTCCCGGAGAATGCCCCGGAGTATGGATAACTTCAAGCGTTGTTTCGCCTAATTCGAACTTTTCACCACCTTTAAGCAGTATGTCCGGCTCAAAAGCCTTGAACTTCATTCCAAATACTGAAACAAATCTCTGTAATCTTAAAAGCTTCATTTCTTCCTCATGAATTGCAATCTTTCCAATCCCCTTGAAGTAGCCAGCAACTGCAGCATGATCGTAGTGCGAATGAGTCAAAAAGATATAATCAAGCTCTCTTGGCTCGATATATTTTTTCAGAGCTTTAAAAATAAATTCCTCATCCCCACCAACATCTATGAGAGCTTTCTTCTCGTCTATGAGAAGGTAGCAATTCGCTGCAAGTGGTGGAGTTACAATTCTGATCACTTTCATAAAAGTTCCATGTCTTCTATGTCAACACTTTCTACACCGCTGATCTTACTAATTTCCTCTATGAAGCGATCGGAAACTCCTTCAGCATCTGGCATCACTGCTAAGATCATCAGGGCTTTTAATCCAAAGGCTATCGGTTTAATCGCTACATCCTTAATTTCTACGCTCTCAAAATTCAGCTTAATCACTTTCTCCTTAATGGACTCTAAATTAACATCTACATCGCTCGGCATTAATCTTAGCTTTAGAAAAACCTTTCCCATGCTGATCACCTCAAGGTCCAATGAATCCGCAGGAACATTGATATTTATTCGAAAGCCTCCTGCACCTCTTACAGCGATTTATAGTCTCTCCACAATTTGGACAGGGAAATGAAACGTGCTCCGCTCCGACAAGCACTGCTCCACAGCTGATGCACCTTGCGATCTCCACTCAATCACCTCCTATGAATGTGCCTTTCGCTCTCCCTCTCAATATATAATTTTTTATCTCTTCTGGCGAGCAAACAAAAAGCTTTACTGAGAATTTTTTAAGCAAAAAAGGTGTGAAACGATCTATGATCTCTCCCGCTTCAAAAGGATCTACTTTCTCAACTATTAAACCATCTTTCAAAACTCCGCCCATTGCAGTAACTTTAACAACTAAATTATTGCCAATTTTGCTCGCAATCCAAACAGCAATCGCATCGGAAGTTACATCCCATGAATGTGGTAGCTCATCAAAATTCCTCAAGAGTCTATAAGGAAGGATGATGAATTTCCCTTTTCTTGAAAAAAAAGAAAAATCGGCTGGCTCTATTAGTTCAAAACCTCTATCTTTTCCAAACTCGAACATATAATATCCGTAAAGGTTCATAGCCAAAATCGCCATCCAGTGAGAAATTTCGTCATTCAGTCTCAATTCTCTGACTTTGTCCGCAAAGATCCAGCCACCCGGGATTACTTTCACATCCTCAGCATGCCTTAGAGCATCAAAAACCGTTTCCAGCTTGTCAGCAACGCTTCCACCGATCTTTACGATCATAACTTCTTCATCTCGTAAAACTCCCACCATTTCCTGAGCTCATACTTTCCAACAATTTCATACCCTTCAAGACATTTGTAGTCTCTATATACTACGAAGACGTAATCATAGCCTTGAGGGCATGAATTCATGAAAAGCAGCTTGTTTGAGTATTGATCTACCTCGTGTCTCAGGATCCACGGAAGAGGCCAGTAATGACCGTCGACTGCAAAAACCGCTACCCTATATCCCTCTCCTAACAGCTCCCTGATCCTATCGCTCATCTCCACCGCCCCCCATTGCGTCTGGACGTAGATCAAGGGCTGATCGACGTTGTTGAAGTCTATATAGGTAACGTGGAATGAAACCAGCAAGGTTGCAAATAAGCCAACAAGATAAGTCAACTTGAAGTTTCTATTCTCAAAAACTTCTTTTCCCATAAAAACTGCAGAAAGGAAGGCTAAAGGTGTTGCAAGGTGAATGACGAGCCAAGAGGTTTTGTAGGACATTGAATTGTAGAAAACGAAAGCTATGATAACCCAGCAGATAGCAAAGATCTCTATTAAGCTCAAACTTCTGATTCTTTTAGCAATTGTTGGAATTGAAGCAAGTGCGAGTGCAAAAGTTAAGAACTCATACCTAAGAAGGATGTTGAAGAAGTAGTGGATCGGCTTATCGTGTGGAGAACTAACGCCTTGTGAAAGCCAATATGGCAAAGAGCGCTCAAAAAATCTGTCGACCCATTCATTGCTGAACATGACTTCAAGCCAATTTTTGCCATTGATCGCATATGCAAATGCTGAGGAATATAAGAAGGAGCTAAATAGGGCAAATACTGCTATAGAGGGTATTAGAGCTCTAAAATCTAAATTGAAGTCTTTTCTAATAAGTCTGTCAACGATTATGGCGAGGAAAAATACGCCAAAATACTGAACCCAGTTCTCCTTCGCTGTAAAGATCACCGCAAGAAATATGGCGGTAGCGATTGCATAATAGCTATTTTGGGTTTTCCTATAACTCAAATAAAGATAGATCACTGCGATGAAAGAAGACACTCCAATTACGTCATCTCTTGCATATCGGGAGTAGTAAAGGATCGAAGGAGAGATCAGCATGAAAATGGCAAGAATGTATGCGGATCTACCAAGCCACCTTTCAAATTTTAGGGCAAAAAAGATGCCAAGAATGCTGAATAAAGCCACAGGAAGCCTTGCAGAAAAGTCGCTGTCTCCAAAAGCCAAGAATGAGAGAGAGATTGCAAAGTATAGAAAAGGACCGTGGAATGCGGGATCGTATTTGTATGTGGGAGATTCAATTACCTGTCGATAAGCAAACCAAGCGTGAACACTTTCGTCATGATCCATTGGGCGAAGTTCTAAATAGGTTAGCCGTGTAGCCAGTGCTATTGCAAGTATGATGATCAATATGTATAGTTTATTCACAGAAAAGTTGACGACAACCCAAATTAAAAACATTGTCGAACTTTCCTCTTTCAACTATGAAATGATTATTTCTGCTCATAATCGATCATATGGTAGAAAATTTTACCATGTTTAATCAAAAAATTTTTAAATGAGTATATTGAAAATATTCTATGCTTGGTGGTGTGGCATTCAGAAAAGTTAGTTGGGATAAGTCGATTGTAAAAAAGCAGGAAGAGTCTGCAAAAAAGGAAGAAAAAAATAAATAACTCTATTTTTATTTCTTGTCTAAACATTTTTTCCGCTTTGATTTGGATTTAAAAAATTAAAATCTAAACACGTCAATCTTCTTTAGAACTTCGAAAAGATCTTTTAATTCTGAATAGAAATTCTCCTCAACTTCAGCCATGTTTCTTTTTACCGCAAGAACCAATAAAGCCAGTATTATTTCGCTTTCCTCCACGCTTCTATCAAGCTCTCTACTGACTTTCGCTTTTATCCACTCTAACAAAACCCTCGAAAAACCTTTTACCTCAAAATCTCCAAAAGCGGTTTCAACCTCATCTATGACTCCCGCAAGCTCAATAAAAAGACGTTCCATTTAAACACCTCCGTAGGCAACTTCAATAAAAACAGGATTTCCAAAAACAACCTGATGTTTACTTAGCCCAACCGCAGGTATGATCGTGTAATTCCCCTGCTTCACCGACCAGCCAAAGTAGATGTCAAAGATCGCAAAGCCATTGCTCAAAGTCCCCTCCTTCACAGCGTAAAGTCTACTATCAGGATCGTAAACGTATACCGCCGAATAAGAGGAGTTTTGCACACCTTCAACGGTTATGGTTATTGAAAGTCTTCCAGGGCTGCTTAGGCGATCTTTATCGAGAGAGGTGCTTATCTGGAGCATGTATAATTCTGAATTGCCTTGGGAAGTCATTGAAATCGTAGCCATTATATTTACAATTGCTCCAAGCATTAGAATTGCTATGAAAAGCAAAATTGGCGGAAAAGTTATTTTACGAATCATTTTCCTCCACCACCAGATATCCAATCTGAAATGGAGTCATTGGTCCACTTGAGATAGAGTTTCTAAAAACATAAACACCACTTCGGTTTAAACAGATCTCTAATTCTTTCTTTTCTCCCGGAAGCACAACTCCGGTGTCGATCTGCAGATCGTCGATTGCAAGTCCCTGAGCGATGTCCATCGGTATAAATACGATCTTATGGCAACCTATGCTTAATCTTAGAACTTTTGGATCAAATCCTCCATGCTCACCAACGTAAGCTCTTATAACCACCTTGTCCTTTCCAAAGAAGTGATCATCCACAAGATCAATAAAGGGCGGTATGGTGAAGAACACGGAAGCCAGTGTTAATAAGGAACCCAGGAAGACAATAGTTAAACCGAATCCCTCGCTATTAGACATTTAAATCACCCCGCTACCACCCATAATGCTATTATGGCAGAGAAAACATGAATTAAACCCATCGTTATGCATATTTTTTGAGCCTTTGATTTATCATTGGTCATAACTCTTCCTATTTCATACGTTGTGACCGTTGCCAAGAATAAGCCGAACAGTATGAAGGGTATTTGGAAGTATAGTAATAGATCCGGCGCAATTGGCTTCAGCAAATGTTTCCCAATACCCAAAAGATCCCATCCAAGTCCGAACGGATCTGTAAGGACGTTTACGATCTTAACCCAGTTGACGAGCACGAGGGAGAGAGCGAAGGACATCCATATAAGAAGCCCATATGGCACTAAGGAATAGCTAAGAGATAGGAATAAATTTTTGGTCGACTCTTCAACTTTTGCCACCTTTTTTGAGGCATATGAAGCGATATAAAAGATCGCTGGAAAAACTATAAGAGAGATCGCACTTACCAATATCGCCCAGTTAAACCAACTCGCAAGATCTGTGATCGATGGAATTAGGACATCAATAGAGGCAAGATTTGCTCCCCACGTTCTGTTCATATCTCCGAGGTATTTCAATCCCCATGCACTGAAAAAGACGAGTTCGTAGAAAATCGCAGTTGTAAATCTTATAAAACCCATCCAAGCTTCATCGAATTTGTCCTTAGCTCTCGTAGCAAGCCTTGCAAGATCCGCAATAACTTTATTGAGACTTCTCAGCTTCACCGTCATGTTGTCCAACGGACATGTGCGAAGGCACTCAAAACACTGCCCACAATACGTGTTTTCATCCTTTCCTCCCGGATACAAAACCCATGGGCACCCATAACCCTTCTTATTTCCATTTAAGCAATCTTTATGTCTGTGACGGACACAGAGATCACCATTCTTACTTTCGACTGTAAATATGGAAGCGTTTGAATGATAGCCAATGTAGCCGTTTGCTGGACAGAGAGATCTGCAGAAATATCTCAGTGGATTGTAAAGATGGCATAAAATCCCTGCTAAAATTAGAATTAGGAAAAGGATTGCAGTTGCTACTGGTCTGGTGACGATCCAGACTATAAACAGCGACAGGATCAAAAAGCCCAGAGAACTAATCCACATATTGTCTATACTCCTTGGCCAGCTTCTGTTTAGTGAGAAGAATTTTCTGTTCACACCTACAACTCTTTTCCTCACAAGCCATTCTCCCAGAACAGGCATCGGACACATCGTGCACCAAGTTCTTCCGGTGAAGAAGATCAGATACTCAACAAGCGCAAACCATAGAACCCATACAATGATTATCGAAAAGTTTTCACCACCATTCGGATTTCCAAAAAGACCAGTGACTATAATGAATAAAAAGATGACCAAATTTATCCACTGGAGATAGAAAGTTGAGTTTCTTGACTTCAGAGCATTTTTGAGTTTTCTACCAAAAATCGGAATGGACAATAGATCAAATTCTCTGCCATCACCAACTCCTCGCTTTGCATAAATTAACCCAATAGCAAAAACCGCAAAAGCGGATAAAATAGACACCAAGAATGGTATATTTGGTTCCACGATGAGATCTGCGTAGTCAAATGGATTTAGAGCATCGCAAACAACTGGATCCCTTATCTTAAACTTGCCAACTTGGTCGAATATTATAGGTCCGATCTCTTCAACGATTCCGGGATATATTAAGTATAGCTTTTCTGAGGGATATGGTAGATAATGGAAGATGTAGAATGCATGGGTCACGTCTATGGTTTTGACTCTGAAAACTGCTTTTTCATCTTTATTTATATGAATAACAGACGATGAGCTTTCATAGGGGTATATAATTTGAACATTTCCCTTTTGGATCGCATCTACATGATAACCAAACTGAAAAACGCTCACATAGATCACTTTGGTGTCTTCTGGATAAAATGCGTATCCTGAAGGATCTACCCAAGCGGAGATCTGCTCAGCACCAACAACTGAAATCTGTATGAGAAGTATTAAGAAAGCTATGGCTCTCAAGATCTCACCCCAAGCTCTCTCTTAATTTCTGAAATGAAATTGCTCAACTTTGCCTCATCATTTCCGATCTTGTTCAAGTTCTGCCAGAAGAACATTGCAAGCATTTTTCCAGTATCTTCGAGTTCGTTGATCTCATTCACGTCCTTTTTAATGCTGAGCTCTGCGAATATAGATCCGCAATACTCCAACTCACTACCAAATTCCATAGATTCTTTCCAAACCTTTAAAGCGTGTTCCAAAGTTTCATTGATCGCTTTTTCGAGATTCTCTCCATAAACTCCCATTTTTGATATTCTTTCAATCAGCTCATCCTTAGAAACGGGTTTAAATTCATAAAATATTCTTGGTGCTTTTTTGCTTTTAAAAATGCTCGAAACTTGAACAAAAGCTAAGAATATGGTGGAAAGAATCAGGATCTCGATTGGAAAAGGCTGCAGAAACATTACATATACTATATAAAAAACGAAGATCAAGGTTAGAAAGATAAATGTCTTCGAGAAGCCAACTTTCTTCTCGATCCTCATTTTCTCTGCAATTATCTCATATACAAGCACAAATGCAAGCAGAAAAGCTAAAATGCCGATTATAATTGAAGTAATAGGAAGAAGGACAAATAAATGCCCCATGAGGATCCAGTCATTCCAAGCATTGAATATTTTCGATATGAAGAAGACATGATATCCCAGAATCACGATTATTAGCAAGAAAACAAGCCTATGGATTATTCTTGACAGATAATACTCGAATTTCCAGAAAGGTAGCTTTGTGTCTGGTCGATTGTTCTTGTAAAGGGATACGCCAAAGACTAACATCAACGAAATTAGGACTGTGGAAGCCAAATTCACCCATCCAATTATCGCAGTCTCTCCAGAGGTGAGAATGTCGAAAATAGAGAGACCACCAGATATTTTAAGATAGAACCAAGTAGTTGTGCAGAGAACGTTAAGAACAAACACAGAGATACCGCTGAACGCGTGCAGTTTTATCAAGAAGTCCCTACCTTTCCAAGGGAAAAATCTCTCAAAGATTTTGAAAAACTTTGAATAGAAATCTTTCTGAGTGTAGAGAGAGAATGCAGTAATAAATTGAACGTATACAAGCAATATTATCTGGATCCAAACTATTTGCCAATATTCGTATTGCCCAGGATAGATCATAGTGGCACCTCCAGTCCGAGAAAGTCCCCAGAATACGACTTCAGTGGTCCTCTTTCTCTATTGTTGCCAATCCAAACTGCGAATGCGATGCTCGTAGTTTTTGGAGGTGTTAAATCAACGTATTCTTCTGGATTTTTAGACTGAAGCGGTCTTATGAAAAAAACAGTCCATTTACCCTCTGAGTATTGTCCGTGAGCTGTTAAACCGCTCGTCTTTGGATCTCTTCTTTTTGTTGTGCCGAGTCCTTTGCTTATTATGTCGTAAAACTTCTCATCCGCTCTCCAAAGCCAAACGTTCACCGGTGCATCCTCTGAGCCCATTGTCATAACGGAGGCGTATTCCTTTATCGGAAACATCACCGCACATGCGTCTACAAAATTACCATATCCTGAAATTGTGTCATCTTTACTCTTATCCTCCCAACGCATAACTACTGCAATTTTTTCTTCATCTCTACACAAGCCAGCGAGAATTTCGCCAACTTTTCCGTATTTTGTCTCGTCTATCGTTTCTCTGATGTATTTTGAAGTCACAACAGCCTTGGCTGGAACTGGTTGCATTTTTATAGGGTTTAGCTTTATCTTACCAAGAAGTTCGTCACCAAATTCGATCTTTTGGATTTTCTCGACGATCATATGCTTTCCCTCCTTCTATATAACTCAAAATCTACGTAAACATGACGATCCACTTGTAAAGGTTGCCAATTTGCAGTCCAATAGTTTAGGTGACCGTAGATCGCAAAATGAAGTGGCTTAACAATGCCGGGGATTATGTGGTCGTAACTCTTCCAACCCTCATACTGATGTGGATCCCATGCGTGGTAGATTATTATCTGCCCCCTTGCTGGAAGTGCGCTGAGCTTTGCTTGGACTATGAATTCGCCAAAGTCGTTGAAAACCCTAATATAATCCCCATCTTTTATTCCCTTTTCCCAAGCATCTCTTTCATTTACAAAGGCAAAAGGTTCTCCGCGGTGAGTTTGAGCCATCAATTCATTTGTAACCGTTGACGCATGGATACTCCAACGTAAATGCCCACTATCTATCCTGAATCTATATTTCTTGCTACTCCCCCCGTGTTCTGGTGGTGGCTTGTAAGATGGGAGCTCCTCTCCTGCTTCTAAAAACCACTCATGGTCTATGTAGAACTGTGCTCTTCCATGTAAAGTTGGATAGGGTTTTTTGTCCTCTACGTGCTGCAAGAAGGCAACAACGATCCTTTTTGGCTCAACCCTTGTGGCCATGTTCATTCCTTCAGCAGATTTTCCCAGAGACTCGTATTTTACGAACCCCCGATTTCTTATCGATTCAAGTGATTCTTTTTGTGAGAAAATTCCTGCATCTTTGCAGTTCTCTACAATAGCTTCATGAACGTCTTCAAGCCTTTCAGCACTGAATTTTCCACCGGCGGTGAGCAAATTTACCAAATCCGAAAATTTTCTTCTAACACCTATAACTGGTTTAAGCTCTTCTGGGACATCATCAATCTCAATCCCGGTCATTTTTTCAAATTTCTCCTTTGTTATCCCTTGAGGAACAGAATATTCCTCAATTCCTCTTTCTCTTGCTCTTTCAACAATTTTCTCAGCAAGTCTGAGTGTAATTTCCCACTCGTTCTTAGCATCGCCCACTGGTTCTATGGCTTTATCGCAGAAAGACCAGAATCTAACGAAAGAAGTTGTTAGCAAATGGAAGTGCATTTTCTCGTAGAAAAAAGCTGCGGGTAAAACGATGTCAGAATAGAGTGCGGTAGTAGACCATCTGGAGTCGATTGTAACTACAAGATCAAGCTTCGGCCATAAGTGCTTTAGCATCGTTCTGGTTCCACCTCTCGTCCTTCTAAGTGTATTATTAGCCATAACGAGGAGAACTTTTGGTTCTACGTCTTTTTCCGGCTTTAAAAGTCCATTCCACCAACCCTTTGAGACCGCTTCTTCCAAATAATCCGAAATCCTCTTTGGAATGCCCGCAGAGCTAAGATCGTATTTGCTCCAAACTTCATCGTAACCACAATGGTAGAACCAGTAAAAAACTGGCGGAACTGTCGTCATTCCAAGCCTTGCCATCAGCTTCTGAGTGGCTATAGCAATCTCCTCGTCTGTAGCTTTTCTTCCGAGAATTATCTCTACCAATGGCTCAAATCCCGTTTCTTCTCCAGAATACGGATTCGCTGTTGCTGAAACTGTGCACCATCCAGTTATTCCTGTGCCCTCCTTTCCCCAGTTGCCAGTCAAGGCGAGCAAAAGAGCTGTCGATCTTTCTACCAAGTCTCCATGAAATGTTTTGCATGTGCTAAATCCGAGCATGATATGTGTCTTAAGCTTTGCAACCTTCCTTGCAAGCATTCTTATAACCTCAGCATGAACACCACAGATCTCTTGAGCCTTTTCTGGAGCGTAGTCTTTGAGCTTCTCCTTCAGGAATTCAAAGACTGGTTTGACTTCGACTTCCTTACCATTGATCTCTACCTTAAAGCTACCTTCAAGCACTGGATCAAGTTCTCCAAGGGCTAAGGTTTCTCTCGGAGCTTTTACAAGTCCTTTGTTTTTGTCCCAGAAGTAGAAGTTCTCACTTTTGTCTCTGAGAATGATTTCAGGCTCATCTTCAGTATTTTCTCCAGTGAAATCGCTTTCTCTTAGGAATCTCTTTGTGTCCGTTCTGACGAGCAGTGGGAGATCTGTCTGCTCTT
>JANXDJ010000037.1 GCA_025059545.1 Archaeoglobaceae archaeon | reverse complement strand
TAAGCTCCTTATACTCCGCATTAGGATACCTATGCAGATCTGTGAAATTTCTGACAACTTCAATAGCCTTTGGACTCGCTCCATATGGATTTTCGTTGGAAGCGAGTTTTACAACCTTTTCAAGTCCGTAAGCTTTTTTAACCTCCTCAATACTCCTGCCGGGAATATATGATTCAAATTCTATACATCTCCTCATCTAACCACTTCGATCTCGATCCTCTTCCAGCTCTCATCAACTCCTTTGAGTGAAGTGGCAAGCGCTTCAACTACTTTTCCCATTATCTTCATAACAAATGGATTTAGCTCGATCTCTTCGCCATCAACGACAAGTCTAACCTCCATTCATATCACCCTCCTGAACTCGCTAAGGAAGTTCTTTATAACTTCTTCTGTAACATGTGGCATTACGACAAATCTTATCGCCCTTGGCTGTCTTATCGTCGAGATTACCCATCTCCTTCTGTATAATTCCTGCTTTATTTCCTCCGCTCTTTCAGTCTTAAAGGCTACAACATTCATCACAGGCTCGATCACTGCTTCGAAGCCAAGAGAAGACATTTCCTCCACTAAGATCCTTGTATTCCTTAGGCATCTCTTAACGATCTCTTTCATACCTTCAAAGCCAAGACTTTTTAGCACCGCATAAGCTGAAGCCACTCCAGTGCCCGGACGTGTGCCCGTAAGCGTGAACTGCATCTTAGAAGTCAGATAAGGCGTTTCCACTTCCAAAGCTCTTAAAAAGCTTTCTTCCCTAAAAATTATCCCTCCAGCAGGAATTGTAGCCATCCCCATCTTATGCGGATCTAAAGTGATCGAAGTTACACCTTTATTTGCGAAATCAAAGGGGTATGGATCATCCATGAATGGAATAACAAGACCTCCAAAGGCTGCATCTATATGCAGGGGAATTTCTTTCTCTTCTGCAAGCTTTGAAAGTTCAACAATTGGATCAATTTGTCCAAGCTCGGTTGTGCCAGCAATGCCAACGAGAGCAACTGTTTTCTCATCAACGAGCTTCTCAACTTCTACCAAATCAACCTTGTAGTCTTCATCAACCTTAGCTCTCCTAATTTCAACGCTGAGAATGTCGCATATCTTCTCGAATGAAAAATGAGCAGTTTTAGGGATCACTATATTCGGATCTTTTCTTCTCATGATGTTTCTCGAAGCTCTTATCCCCTGAATATTCGCTTCAGTTCCGCCTGAGCATATATAGCCTGCACAATTTTTGTTGTGTAGAAGTTCACCGATCATTGCAATTAACTTTTTTTCAAGCTCAACTGTCCCGGGAAAAATGCCCGGATCGCCGAGATTTGTTCCTATGAATATTTTATGAGCTTTAACAGCTATTTCATGTGGAACTGTGCACATAGAACTTAATACTCTCGAATACGGGATATCCTTATCTCTGAAGCTTCTCAGTTCCTCAAGCACTTCCATGGCTAAAGTTGGAAAAAGGGTAATAAATAGGTAACTAAATTCCACTGTGAAACTCGCAGTCCTAATGGGAGGCAAGGGTAGAAGGGTTGGAATGGAGAAGGCAGAAATTAAGATCTGCGGTAGAAAGCTGATAGAAATTGCCATAGAAAAATATTCTGACTACGATCTAATCTTTGTTTGTAGAGATCGATCTCAGATGGAAAAATATTCCAAAGAATTCGGGATCAAATGTGTTTGCGACTTCTATCAGGATTTTGGAGCTCTCGCTGGCATACATTCTGCACTAAAGAACAACGGAGACACTGCTATTGTTGCAATAGACATGCCATTCGTAAAAAAAGAGATTTTGGAGTTCATCTATGATTTAGGAAAAAAGAGCAACTGCGACGCTTTAATACCAAAGCACGAATATGCGGAGCCTCTGATCGCATATTACTCAGCAAATGCAATTCCAGAAATTGAAAAATCGATAAAAAATGGAGAAAAGAGCATACTTATTCCATTGAGTAGATTGCGAACAATATTTTATCCCGCAGAAGAGCTTAGAAAGTTTGATAAGTCCTTGAGATCTTTCTTCAACATAAATACTCCAGAGGACATAAAAAAAGCGGAGGAAATATGCTCACAGATCCTTTCGGGAGAACTGTAAAAAACTTGCGAATTTCTGTTACAAATAGGTGTAATTTGAATTGTATATACTGCCACCGAGAAGGAGAGAATAATCCAGGAAAGGAAATGAGTGCTGAGAGAATTGCTGAGATTGCAAAAGCATTCTACGACTTAGGGGTAAAAAAGCTAAAACTGACAGGCGGGGAACCTTTGCTTAGGAAAGACATCTGCGAGATCATCTCGATGATGCCAGAATTTGAGGAGATTTCTTTAACGACAAACGGAATTCTTTTAAAAGATCTTGCATCCGAGCTAAAAGAGAGTGGGCTTGACAGAGTTAACATAAGCCTTGATACTCTGAGTGCAGACCTCTATAGTTATGTAACAGGTGGAGGAAGGCTTCAGAATGTTCTTGAAGGTATCAGAAGTGCGGTTGAGGTAAATTTGACACCGATAAAGCTGAACATGGTTCTTATGAGAAATTTGAATGAATTTGAAGTTTTCAACATGCTTGAATTCACGAATTCGTTCAATAGAGAAAAGACGAACGTTATTCTGCAGTTGATCGAGCTAATACCCAACTCCAAAACGATAGATCTCTACGTAGATCCACAAAGTCTCGAGGAAGAGTTTGCAAAAATTTCTTCCACAGTTAAAATTAGAGATATGCACAAAAGAAAGCAGTTTTTCACTCCCTTTGGCATTGTTGAGATCGTAAAACCCTTAGACAATACAGACTTTTGCATGCACTGCAACCGCATTAGAGTTACTTCAGATGGAAAAATAAAGCTGTGTTTGATGAGCAATGAAACTGTAGACGTCTCAAATTTGAATGGTGGAGAAATTAAAAAAGCCATTTTTGAGGCGATAAAATTAAGAAAACCATTTTTCAGGTAGATCTAACCGCACTAACGACCTTTTTGACTCTTTCCACATCCACCTTTCCACCGCTCTTTATGTAGCTTCCAACGATCACACCATCACAATGCTTTGCGATCTCTTTAGCATTCTGCTCATTTATTCCGCTTCCTGCAATAATTGGAGCTTTCAAATATTTTCTTGCAAGTTTCAAGTCCTCAACGTTGACTTCCATTCCAGTAGCCTTTCCAGTCATTATAAAAGCATCTGCAAGACTTCTTTCCGCATTTAAGAAATAATCCTCAAGATTTACAAAGTGAACTGCATGCTTTACGCTTAGATCTGCAAAGATCAAGGCTTTACAGTCTATAGCTCTTCTGTATCTCATGATTTCACCAGCTTCTGGAAAAAGAAATCCCTCTGGAGCGGTTGAAGGAAAGAAAAGCTGATTCACTCTTATAAAATCCGCTTTAACTGCTTTTGCAATAGCCAAAGCTGAAAAAGCATCGTTTCTCAAAACATTTATCCCTAAAGAGAGATTCGTAGCCTTTTTAATCTCCCATGCGATCACACTCATGCATGCAACCGTTTCTTTGCCCACATGCTTGAGAAATGGCTTATCACCATAGTTCTCCACGATAACAGAATCCGCTCCACCTTCTTCGATCGCTTTAGCGTCTTTCAATGCACTTTCAAGAACTTCTTCAAAATTTTCATACAAAGGTGCTCCTGGAAGCGGTTTTAAGTGAATTACACAGATCACTGTCTTTTCCATACAATCTCGCCTCCATACTTGATCTCTACAATTCTGTGCTGTGGAATCGCTGTTCCGCTTTTCAAGTAAACGAACTTGTGTCCAATCTCCTCAATTTCGTCTCCATGAAATTCTAAAAACCCTCGAAATCGATCTAAATAAACAACTTTAACGCGAGAAAAATCGTATTCTGGATGCCATCTCAGCTTGTTCAACATTTCTCTTGCGCTATATCTCTTCATCTTTTGCAAACTCGATCAATTGTCCCTTAAGATTGAACTTCAGCGACTTCTTAACTATCGCCCTAACAAAAAGAGGATCGTAGTTTAGAGTCTTTATAATGTGCCCTACCGAATTTCTTCCAAGCTCCACTTCTTTCTTGATCTTCTGCAAGTGCTCTTCAATCTCATCATCGGACATGAATATGATCTCCAAAATTCTGTTGAACTCCTTTAAGGAGACGTAAAAATTTGCAGAGATATGAGTATAACTTACATGGTATTCCTTTTCTGGCTTTCCCGCTGGATCCGAAGGCATTCTCCATCTAACTTCAAGCATTCCCGCATGCTTTAGAATTCGAAGAGTTTCCTCAAAACTGTCCCCAAAGTTTTTTCTTAGTTCGTCAATTGTTAGCCAGCTATCGA
Organism: Archaeoglobaceae archaeon; assembly: GCA_025059545.1. The sequence continues at coordinate 8,605 of JANXDJ010000037.1, read as the reverse complement.
GCAACGCGGAATAGACTTTCCTATGATACTCCGAAGACAGCAGTTGGAATATTGGTATCAATTCTACTATGTCGTTTATAAGCTTCGCCCTTCTCACCATTATATTATTTTAAATCTCAAGACAATTATACTTTTCCACGAAGCGCACAACTTCTCCAACAACCATCAACGCTGGACTTTCAAAGGTTTTTTCTGAATGAGCTAACTCGCCTAAGGTGTAAACAGAAACTTTTTGATCTTTAAAAGAACCTTTTTGAATGACCGCAACCTTCGTTTCCTCTTTAAAACCACTTTTTATGAGATTTTTTGAAATTTCTGAAGCAGAGATCCCACTCATGAGAACGACTAACGTAGAATTTCTTAAAGTTTCTTCGTAATCTCCAACTTCTCTGCCTCCCATAACGATGATCGCCTTACCGAATTCAGGATGTGTCAAAGGAATGTTTGCACAGGCTGGAGCACCATTTACAGAACTTACTCCTGGGATAATTTCGAATGGAATTTTGTTTGCCCTAAGAAACTCTATTTCTTCCCATAATCTACCAAAAACCGTTGGATCTCCGCCTTTTAGTCTTAAAACTTTTTTATCTTCCTCTGCAAACGTCTTCATCAAATTGTTGATCTCGATCTGCCTATCTTTGCCTTTTCCATCTTTTCCAACATAAATAGCAGTTTTTCCAAAACTATGGAGTAATTTCGTTATCTCTTCTCCTACCAATCTATCATATAATATTACATCTGCTTCCTTTAGCAGTCTGTAAGCTTTAAGTGTCATCAGCTCTGGATCTCCCGGACCTGCACCAACTATGTAAACCTTGCCTACCACAAAGCGGTTTTTCTGAAAGACTTAAAGATTTTTTTTAAAGTCTTTTAAAGGATTATATTCTGCAAGTATCCACAATTAGGACATCTATTTCCATTTAACTCTATTTTTCTAATGTAAAAACCCCTTCTTTCAATTAAAAGCTCTCCACAGTTTGGACAGAAGGTGTTCTCAAACTTGTGCCCCCAAACGTTGCCAATGTAAACGTATTCCACTCCAACTCCTTTTGCAATCTCTACCGCTTGCTCTAAGGTTGCAATAGGGGTTGCAATTTTATCCATCATCTTGAAGTCAGGATGAAATCTGGAGAAATGAACTGGAATTTTTTTATCAATTGAAACAACCCAGTCTGCAAACTCTTTTATTTCTTCTTTGCTATCATTTTCTCCGGGAATAACCAAATAAGTGATCTCCACGAAAATTCCCTTTCGGTGCATATATTCAACAGTTTTAAGCACGTTTTCGAGCTTTGCCTTACAGATCTTGCTGTAAAAACTCTGAGTAAATGCTTTTACATCCACATTCGCAGCATCAAGCCATTTAAACTGATCTATCGCTTCAGGAGTCATATAACCGTTTGTTACGTATACTATAAAATATCCCTCCTCCTTAGCCACTTTTGAGGCATCAAGAGCGAATTCGTGCCAAATAGCAGGTTCATTGTATGTCCAAGCAATTCCGTCTGCTTCTCTTTCTTTGCAAAGCCTTAAGACATCTTTTGGTTTTAATTCTCGCAAATAAGGATATTTAAGATCTGCGAAAGAGATTTCAAAGTTCTGACAATGATCGCATTTGAAATTACAGCTCACACTTCCGAATGAAAGCACTTGTGTTCCGGGTTTGTAGTTATGCATAGGCTTTTTCTCGATTGGATCCAGAGCTATTGAAGATGCCAATCCGTAGTTGTAAACCATAAGCTCTCCTTCTTCGTTCTTTCTCACCCCGCATATTCCCCACTGCTGATCCTTGAGCTTACAGTTGTGCCAGCAAGTTTTGCAAACAACAAATTTTTCGCCCTTCTCGTAAAGATAAGACTCGATCACCATATGCTCCTCAATTCTTTTGCATACTCTTCAGGAGTAAAGAAGGTTATGCTCTCGTCATGAAATAGTTTTGAGAAGAATGTGTCGTTCCAGTAGTATTTTGAGAACGGTGTTCTTGCAACAATATGGAAATTAGTTCTGAAATGGCTTCCAAGTCTATCGCCACAAAAGAAGGTGAAGTTGAATGCATTGAATCCCTTGCTTTCATAAAATTTCAGAATTTTTACAATTCCTTCTGAGAGACCAAGAAGCTGTTCTTCACTCATATCCGCAAAGTTAAATTCCTCTGGAACGCCCAAGAAGTGCAAAAATCCTTTTGGAGCAAATACTGCGAGCCAATCAGTTTTATGCGTCCTTCCAACATATCTGTCCCCTTCTTTTTCTTTTTCTACAATTGCAGACCAAAAATCTCTCTTATTCAGTTCCATAAACTCGAATGCGCCCCAGTCAAGCCGAGCGAAGAAGTCTGTCGAATTTTCAGAAATAACGAGCTGTATGTGTGGATGCATCACACTGCTCCCCGCGGACTTCAGATAGTTCATCCCTATGGTTATGTAAAACTTCTGTGCAGGTAATTTTGTAAGGTATTCTTGAATCAGTTTGAAGGCATCGAAGAAGTGAGATTGCTTAAACTCCGAAAGACGTAAATAATGCTCATCTGCAATCCTTAAAATCAGAGAGAATTTTGAATATGGCAAAATATTTGAAAAAGCAACACATTCTCCTCTTTTCCAAATCTCGCCTTTCATAATCTCTGGATCTCTTGCAGCAACTTCTTCGACTCTTTCATTGCAGAAAGGACACCAACTTTTGGAATTTGCAATTTCTTCCTCGAAGTCCCCGCTTACTGGCACAGGAATATTTTTTCTAACGATTCTGCTTGTCTGAAGAGTTAGGGGATCATAACGGATCTCTACTAAGCTTTCTTCCACCTTGTCTCCGATAAGGATCTTTGAGGTCTCAAACTCCCTTCGGAATTCCATAAATTTAATAGCTTTGAACAGATTTAAGTTTTGCGAGAAGCTTTTTATTCCAGTTCTTACTTCAGCTGTGAAGATCGAGAGACCTCGTGGAACAAGAGATTTTTTACCAGAGGAAATGGAGAAAAGAAGAGTTGTTGAGAGAAAACTTAGGGAAATTGCAGAATCATACGGCTACAGAGAGGTTTCAACTCCTACTTTTGAGCACTCGGAACTATTTAAAATCAAATCGGGCGAGGGAATAGTTGAAGAGATGTATGTGTTTGAGGATAAATCTGGCAGAGAGCTCTCTCTCCGCCCTGAACTTACTGCTCCGATCATGAGGTTTTTCGTTAACGATTGCATTTTATTGCCAAAACCAATTCGCTTCTACTATTTTGGAAACTGTTTCCGCTACGAAAGACCACAGAAGGGGAGATATAGGGAATTCTGGCAGTTTGGGGTTGAGCTAATAGGCTCAGACTCTTATCTTGCGGATGCAGAAGTTATAAGCTTAGCAGACAAAATGCTGAAAAGCCTTAAAATAGATTACGAGCTTCATATAGGGCATGTTGGTATTTTAAGATCCGCTTTGAGCTTCTTAGGAGATAAAGCCTCTAAAGTGATGAGGTTGATCGACAAGAGAGATGAAGAAGGACTTAATAACTACCTTAATGAGCTTGGTGTTGGAGAGGATCTCAAAGATAAAATAAAGTCGATTATGAACCTAAAAGGCGGTAGGGAGATCATTGAGGACGCAAAGAAGCTCTTAGACTACAATTTCGATTACATTGAAAGATTGCTCGACATTATAGACTCGCTCAAAATAAAATACACTCTTAACTTGGGAGTTGCAAGAGGCTTGGATTACTATACAGGCATCGTTTTCGAATTCTATGCGAAAGACCTTGGGGCACAGAAACAGATCTGTGGCGGGGGGAGCTATGAGCTTGCCCAGCTGTTGGGAGGAATTAAGACACCAGCAACCGGTTTTGCAATCGGTTTCGATAGAGTTTGCGAACTCTTAGAAGGTAAGAGTGAAAAAGGGATCGTTGTAGTGGTTGCATACTTCAAGGGTTTCGAGAAGATCGCATTTGAAGTGGCTGAGGAGTTAAGAGATTCTGGATTTACTGCAGTAATTGACGTTATGGAGCGAAATCTGAAAAAACAACTAAGTTATGCAAATGACATAAATGCGGATCTCGCCATTATAATCGGTGAAGAGGAGATTAAAAAAGGAGAAGTTTCGGTAAAGGATCTTAAAACTGGGGAACAGTTCAGCATTCCGAGAGGAGAGCTTACCACTTCTCTCCTCGGAAGGTTGAGAAAAGAAGTGTAAACACTGGAAGAATTTCTAAACGACCGATCCACATGTTGATGATCAAAATGAATTTAGCAATTGGGTTAAATTCTGCATAAGTCTCACTTGCTCCCGCTAATCCCATTCCCGGTCCAACGTTGCTGATCGTTGCTATTGTTGCTGAAAGAGAAGTTTCGAGGTTATAACCCATAAGAGAAAGGATCAGAGAAGAGAAAACGAAAACAAATACATAGATCACGAAGAAAGAGACGACTTCATTCATCCGCTTCTCACTTATGATAGTATTACCATACCTTACAACCCTAACACTTCTCGGATCCACGATCTTTAGGATCTGAGAGCTTACGTATTTGAATAAGATCACCACTCTGATCACCTTTAATCCTGAGGAGGTTGAGCCGCTACAACCGCCAATGAGCATCAAAAGTAGAAGGACGAACTTTGCTGAGTCACTCCAAGTGTCGTAATCGTAATTCGTATAACCAGTTGTTGTTCCAAGAGAGATCACTTGGAAAGTAGAGTAGCGAAGAGACTCTAAGATCTCAAATTGTGATGCATTGAGAATTGTCAGAATAAGTATGCCAAAGGAGATTAAGATCAGATAATTCTTGAATTCCACGTCCGCAATCGCCCTTATTTCACGTTGGGTTAAAGCATATAGAAGTGCAAAGTTTGTTCCACCAATAAAACAGAAAAGAGCTAAGACCGCTTCAACTCTTACATCTTTGAAATAGGCTATGCTCTCAGAATGTGTCGAAAATCCTGCTGTTGAGATCGATGTAAAGGCATGCGTTACCGCTTCGAACAAGTTCAATCCCAGCCCATATAGAATTGCAATTTCTAATAGAGTGAGTATTAAATATAGTTGAAAAATTATAATAACCATATCTCTAATTCTCGGTCGTATTTTTGGTAGAACCACAGCAGGATATTCAGCTTCTAAAAGTGCTGAACTCTTTCTTGCCTGTGGTAAAAAGATCAGAAAAACGACTACTATGCCTATTCCACCAATCCACTGCATTAAGCTTCTCCAAAATAAAATTGAATTTGGACACTTCTCAGGAGTTAACACGGTTGCTCCTGTTGTGGTGAAACCTGACATTGCTTCGAAGATTGCGTCTAAAGGACTAACTCCATACAAAGCGAAAGGAATTGCACCAATTAGCGGTATAATAAGCCATATAAGTGCAACAGCAGTGTAAACGTCTGGATCATCTATTTCTGATTTTGAATAACCTCTGGAGCTGTAAATAAAGAATGCACCTAATAAAATTGACAAAATGAGTGGAATTACAAAGAATTCGAATCTCTCTCCATATAAGATAGCAATTACCATGGGAATAAGAAAAGTGACCGAAATCACTATTAAAACCTGACCAACTATATTCTCTATGTATCTTAAGTTCATCCGAAAATCTCCCCGATCTTCTTAACCTTGTCCCATGTGGTTCTAACAACAACCCTGTCTCCCAACTCTAATCTAAGATCTGGATGTGGTGCAAGGCATTTTTCGTTCCTAATCACTACCCAGATTGCCGAGTTCTTGGGAAGTGGCACTTCTACTATTCTCTTATTCCTAATTTTTTCATTATTCACCACAAGCTCCATAACAACTGCTCCGGAAAGGTCTGCAATTGTCCTGACTTCTACTTTGTCCATCAAGAGGATTTTTTGAACTTCTAAAATCATCATCCTTTTTGGATTTAACGCATGTTCTATGCCTACTTTTTCGAAGATCTTTGCATACTCCTCATGCTCCACCTTAACAATTGCTCTTTCTGCTCCAAGGCTTTTTGAAAGTAGAGAGAGCATTAAATTTCTCTCATCGCTGTCTGTAAGAGCTACTACTGCATTTGACTTGCCTACTTCTTCTCTATTCAGAAATTCAAGATCTAAAAAGTCTCCACAGACGACTCTTATGCCCCTCAATTTTTCACTGAGATCCTCACAAGCCTTTTTGCTTGCCCCTACTACTTTAACACTAATTCTACTCTTGTAAAGAGTTTCTGCAACGTATGAACTAATCTCATTGGTTCCAAACACCGTAACTCTCTTTGCTACAGGCTGTCCAAACAGATCTCTCAATTTCTCAACTTCCTCTCTCTTTCCAACAATTACAACTCTATCTCCTTCTCTTAGATTCTCCTCCCCCGGAAGAATTACATCGCCATTTCTATGAATGGAAACTAAAACAACTTCTGGCGACAAATTTAGATCCATAAATCCTTTCCCAATTACAGGTGAATTTTCTGAAATTTGAAGCTCAACAATGTCCATTTCTCCGCTACTCAAGGTGATGACTTCTTCTGCAAACGGAATTCCAACAAGTTCCACAATTTCTTGAGCCAGAACAAGCGGAGGACAGACAACGACGTCGAAACCAAGTGGATGATACCTCGTAACGGGTTTGTCTGCGTATTCCAAGTTCTCTACTCTAACGAATACTCTTTTAGCTCCAAGCTTCTTGGCGGATATACCAGAGAGTATGTTCACTTCATCGTTTCCGGTAACTCCCAAGAATATATCTGCCCTTTCTATCTTGGCTTCCTTTAAAATATTCATATTAGCTGCATTACCCTTTATCGCAATTACATCGAGCTCATTCAATCTATCAACTTTCTCTTTATCTTTTTCAATAACGTAAACATCATTTTTACCCGAGAGAGACTTGGCTAATTCATAGCCAACTTCTCCCGCACCTGCAATCACTATTTGCATAATCTTAGAAGTATCTATCCTTATTTATCTTTTACTCCAACTTAGGACGAATAAACTCAGTTCGAACATAATGAAAAACAATATCAGAGTGGCAATTTGGGTTAAACCACCAAGATCTGTAGGGGAATTAAAGATCAGAAATATCAAGAGAAGATAAATTGGAAGTCGGAGACTTTTTAGGGTTTGGTAATTGATTATTTTAAGTTTTTCGAGGAGAAAAACTGCTAAAGGTATTTGCAGAAGAAATCCTAAGGCAAATGACAGCTTTATAGCATTTAGAATTGTTTTTTCCGCAGAGTAAAAGGAGTTCCCTGAAGAAAAACTGTAGATAAAAGGCAACAAAAACTCATATGAAATAAAACAGCCAGCGAGAAATATTAAGTAGCTTGGAATAATTATAAGCTTTAAAAACTTCCTTTCTGGTTCATAAAGCCCAGGTTTTGCGAATAGATACAATTCAAGCATTGCATAGGGATAAAGAAAGAACATCGAGAGAATTAAAGAGAAAAAAAGTCTCAATAGAAGCCACTCCATTGGAGAATAGATGAACATATCCTCATTTATCAAACCTTCCCAGAATCTCTTTATCAAGAGTGGAGAGAAGTAGAAAAACAAGGGTAGGAGAATGAGAGCAAATATACCTATTCTCATCACTCTTTTTCTGAGCTCCGCTATGTGCTCTGTTAATTTCTGGTCTCTATTCTCCACAAATAAAGTCTGAAACAGATAATAAATTACTCGTCAAAATTATTAGAAATTCAAATTTAACTTTTAACTCCAAGAATGGACTTCTGGGCTCTCTTTATTCTTCTTCTCTTCTTCCCATCTGAAAGATACTTCTGATTAGGTCCCGGCTTCTTATAGTTCTGCCATTTTGTCGGCACAAGCCTATACTCATTGCTATTCCTTTTCTTGATCTTGACCCAAGTTGTCGTTCCTGTCTTGCCCATGCTCTTGAGTTTGATCTCAACTTAAAAACTTTCCCCCTTTCTTAGAAATTTGCAGCATTCAAAATAAATTTTTAATAAAAAATTTGTTCTCTAAACAATTCCAGCAGTCAGCTTCTTGTAGATCTCTCTGTTGTTTCTCCAAATGTCATAGCGATCTATGTGCATGAGCTTTGTCCAAACAGCTACAAAGTCCTTGACAAACTTTTCTTTTCCATCGTTTGCAGCGTAGACTTCACAAACCGCTCTTAGCTCTTCATGGTGTCCAAAGATTAGATCGAATCTTGTAGCCTTCCATTTAAGCTCTCCAGTCTTTCTATCGTAGCCCTCGTAGAGGTAGCCAAATTCATCTGCGGATCTCCATTCCGTAGCCATGTCGAGAAGGTTTACAAAGAATTCATTGCTCAGAACTCCGGGCTTTTGTGTAAGAACTCCAAGTTTACTGTATTTATAAACCGCTCCTAAAGCCCTTAAACCACCAAAGAATGCAACGAGCTCTGGAACTGTTAAGCGTAGAAGCTGTGCTTTGTCTACGAGCATTTCCTCAACTTTTTTCTTCTTGTTTATAGCGGGATCTTTCACGTAATTCCTGAATCCGCAGACAATTGGCTCCAACTGAGACCAAAAGCCAACATCAACCTGCTCTTGTAATGCATCAACTCTTCCAGGAACAAATGGGACTTTTATCTCTACTCCTGCTTTTTTCGCAGCCTCCTCTACTGCTACATTGCCTCCAATTACTATCAGATCAGCTATAGAAACTTTTTTTCCTTCCTTTTCATGCTTCTTATCGA
>JANXDJ010000036.1 GCA_025059545.1 Archaeoglobaceae archaeon | reverse complement strand
AGCTCATACACGAGGTTGTTCGCATTCAATCCCTGATATGCAAGTCCAAGCAGATGCAATCTTTCAAAGGAGCCAATTGCATCACCCATTTCAATCATAGCAGTCTGTTCGAAGATCGATGCGAGAGATGCGGAGTTCATTGCATTCTTTCTTGCAATCGTTGCTATATACGAAACAGGAACATTTCTCAACGCATATCCGAGACCTTCATTCTGCTGAGGCACGGATAGCAAGGACTGCACATTCGCACCCATTAGATCCATCGTCTGCGGATATCTGCCCCATACAGCTGCCTTTACCATTGGTGCATCGAACATGTCAACCTTGAACACGTCGATCACAGCCTCGGTAACCGCTGCTGCTACCGCTGTGATCGGTGCGGTGTATTCTACAGCCTTCAAAACTCTGATCGTTGGGACTTTCACAAGCAAGCTTCTACCTTCGTCGAGGATCTGCACTTCAGTGTCGTCATCCTTCTTGACTTGTAATATGCTTTTGATCTTGTCTGCAATGGCTCCAGCGTTGCCTACTACGTCAAGCTTCAGAGATTTGCCCGGAATAATGCACTTCTCTCCACCAACCGCTCCAGTCTCGAGAGACTTCTGAATTCCTTGCAAGTTCACTGCTACAGATCTCTGAACCGTCTTTATTATCCCCTCTATGGCAGGGTTCAGCAAGGGGCTAATCGCTTCGAGTGGCACTCCTGACTCAAGCAACTTCCCTTTGTCGTCATAAAGGTCTATTTTGTCTTTATATTTCATAAATCCACCCCCTTTTTTATTTCACAACGCTTACTGCATTTCTGTAAATGCACACAAGTTTAAATATTTTCTCATTTTTTCCAGCCTTTAAATAGACTTTCATGTAAAATTTGGATTTTTACAATTTTTATTTTGGTTTTAAATTATACTAGACTATTAACACTTCATGAAAGTGGCACTTTATGTCGTCAAATATTTTCCAAAAATCTTTTTAAGCTAACTCTAAATTAAAGCCAATGGCAAACTTTGATCTTAATTACCTCATCTCTGAATTGAGGAATTGGCCCGGATTGGTCAGAAAAAAATTTACTGGAAGGCTTGCAGAACTCGTCGATGAATTTTTTGGAGAAGATGCTGGTTACTTTGCTCTTGGAGACTGGGAGGTCGTTTTTACTGTTGATGGGATCTGGCATAAGGTTCTTGAGGAAGATCTTTACTGGGGTGGTTTCATCTCAATTCTCGTCAACGTTCACGATGTCTATGCAATGGGTGCAAGAGCAAGATATGCGGTTAATGTGATCTCGGTGAAAGACGCATCTTCTCTGGAAGCTATTAAGAATGGGATGCTTGACGCAGCGAGGAAATACGGAATAAAAATTCTAAAGGGACATGTCCACCCTGATGCACCTTTTAACTCTGTTGAAGTTGCAATGATCGGTTTTGCGAGGAAAGGGACACTTATTAAGTCAAATACTGCAAAAGAAGGAGACAGCATAATCGTAGCGGTTGACACAATTGGCGAGCCTCATGAAAAGCTGATCTACAACTTCGATTCTACGAAAAAGGATGCGGAAATTATAAGAAAACAGCTCGAAGCTATGGTTTACTTGGGCGAAAAGAAACTCGTAAATGCTGGCAAAGATCTTAGCAACGCGGGAATAATTGGGACTATTGCTATGATGCTTGAAGTTAGTAAGAAGGGAGCTTTAATAGAGCTTGAAAATATTCCTAAGCCTGAAAAAGTTGAAATGCTACAGTGGTTGAAAAGTTATCCCGCTTGTGGTTTCTGCGTCACCTCTGAGCAACCTGAAGAAGTCTTAAAAGTTTTCAAATCACATGGATTGAATGCGGAAGTTGTTGGGAAGGTAGATTCGACAAGAGCCGTGAAATTGGCATATAAGGGGATTCAGAAGACGTTCTTTGATTTCAGAAAGGAAAGCGTTCTCGGATTGATTTAGATCACTTTTTCTTATATTCTAAGCATTTATAAAGGAATTTTTCAACATTCTCTTTTGAAAAAAGCAAATGCATGTAGCTTGTCAAACAGTTGTGCAAAACAATTCCATCATGAATGCCATCTATTCCATAACCTCTTTCAAGCTCATAAGCGTATTTAATGTCACTTTCCACGTCTAAGTAGGAGTAGTGGAACTCATGTCCTAAGATCGTGTCTCCTTTGCTGGAAATAACGTTGTCTTCAACGACTTTGGCTTTTGTGTATCCGAGAAATCTTTTTGATAGATCCAAAATTGCTTCAGCGGGAATAAGTCCAACACATTCAAACTTCTCGCCACCTACAACGATCTTCTTACAGAGAAACATCAAACCTCCGCATTCCGCATAAGTCGGGCAATCGTCTTCAATCTTATTTTTCAAGGCTCTCATGGTCTTCTTATTAAACTCCTTCGCAAATACCTCAGGATAACCTCCGCCGATCATGATCCCGTCAATCTCTTCAAAAAGCTCATCCTCAAGGGTGCTGAAAAAGCTCAATTTTGCTCCTAAGGCTTTAAGTTTGTCAAGATTTTGTGCATAGTAGAAGTTAAAGGACTTGTCAAGAGCTAAAGCAACATTAACATCGAAATTCTGCTTTTCAGATTGCTCTTGAATTTCTGGCAGTTCTTCTGCCGATTCTGCAATTTTCAAAAGCTCATCAAGATCTATTCGCTCTTCTACAATTTCAGCCCATTTCCTGACTTTTTCTTCAACCTCTTTTTCAATTTCCTCCACAGTTATTAGTCCGAGGTGTCTCATGCTGATCTCAAGCTCTTTTTTTCTTGGAATTGCTCCTAAAACCTTTATCCTCGCTAATTCCTCCACAGCTTTTTTAGCCTTCAACTCATGCCTTTCTCCACGGGATGAATTCAAAATGACTCCTTGGATGTTTGCAGAGAATAGCGAAGCAAAACCTTTAACGATCGCCGCAGTCCCCATGTTTAGTCCGCGAATGTCAACTGTTAAGAGAATTGGAGCATTCAAGATCTTTGCAACAGAAAAAGTGCTACCTTTTAAACTTAGAGGGTCCGAGGAGTCGTATAGACTTCTAACACCCTCAATGAGTGCTAAATCCGCACCTTCGCAGTATTTTTCAAAGTCTCTAAGAATTTCTTCTTCGCTCATCAGCCAAGAGTCAAGGTTAACTGCTCTTCTTCCAGAAGCAAGACTTAAATATTTCGGATCTATGAAATCTGGACCTACTTTGAAAGTCTGCACTTCGTAACCCCTAATTCTTAGAGCTCTTGCTATTCCACAAGTAAGCATCGTTTTTCCACTACTGCTGTTCGATGCAGAGATCACGATCCTTGGGATCCGCATAGAAACCTTATCGCATTCCCCAAGTGAGATCTAACGATCTCTCTTCTACCAAGAACATTCACATGCGCTCCTTCCTCGTTCACCGCTCTCTTATATCCCAGTTCTTTCAGCCTTGTCATCGTTCTCTCGCCCGAAGAGACTCCTACGGAATATTTGAAAAGATCTGGCTTTAAAGCCTGAGGTATGCCAAGAACGATTGCAGAAGAGCGATCAAAACTTTTTGCCACCTCAATAGCCTTCTCTGCAGAATAAGCGTATTCGTCAAGAGAACCTGTGAAAGAAGAGATCTCAACTCCATTCTCTCTTAATTCTCTTAGAATATTCTTTGCATCTTCTCTAACCTTTGGCAACCCTCTACTATTCTCAAGATTTGCAATAACGCTGAATTCTCCTCCAAACTTTTCTTTGGCTTTGTTAATCGCAAGAATGATGTCCGCATATAGGTAAGCGGTTTCCTTTTTTGCATTTAGGATCACGAGCAGTCCTTTTTTTAACTTTTCAATCAGCTCTTTACTCACTTCCTTAACTTCGTCTCCGGGTGTTGGTGCAATGTAGCCCGGAATAGCTACTCCACGCTCTCTTTCAACTTTGCTTGCCATTCTAAGGATCTTGATTTGCCTTTCGAGCTCTTCTCTATCTATAATTCCTAACTTAAATGCGGATTCTACGACCCTTATCGCTCCCTCGGTGTTATCTCCACATCCAGAAACGTTTGCACAAACAACCTTCGCTGGAATCCCCGCTTCAGAAACTTCTGCTTCTATGTCTTCACCTATTATTGTCGTGCAACATGTTCCTACGACGCCAATGAGCTCAGGCTTAAAGTCGCTGTAAACCGCATTCAAAACTTCCAGAAGTTTCTGTTTTCCACCTAGCACGACATCAAAGTCGTTCATCGAGGTTGTGAAGATCTTCACACCATCTCTTTCCAACAATCTCAAAGCCCTGAAATTGCACCCCGGTGGACCATGCAAAACTATATGCCTGCAATTAAGGTCTCGGAGTGTGTAAAGTGCTGCAGCAATCGGATTTGGTCTTGGATGGACTGCGTAGGGGAGACTTTTAAGCTTCATTGCTGAAAAATAAGATTATTGGATTATTAAACCTTGCTGAAAGCTTTTCTACCTCATTTTTACTTAAATTTTCAACGAACTCCCCTTTAACTCCAAGTTCTACAAGTCTCTTACCCAAAGCTCCAGATAGCACGATCAGATCTATATCTCTTTTTTTCAATTCTTTTGAGAGCTTAGGGGTGTCTATTATCTCGCATGTAGCCTTTTCCGATCCTGAAAGCACCGCTACAATTCCATCTCCCTTTTTACCTCTAAGAATTAAAGCATCATCAATTGCGGTTAAGATCGCTGGAACATTGATTCCCCTGTTCGAGCAATCTACAAGAATTCCCCTCGCCATTTTCTCTGCGATAGCCCTACCTTTAACACCTTCAAAACCTTCGAGAGACTTGCAAGCGTTCTCAACTTCGAGATCCAGTGAAGCAACCGCAGTTAATGCTCCCAGAGCATTGAGAATTTGAAATCTTCCAAACAAGCTTTCTTGGAGTTTGAATTCAAAATTAGCATTTAATTTTTTACCTGAAATCGTAGAAAGCCTTTCAATTGAGCCTTCAACTCTTTCTCCGAGTTTTTTAATCTTAACTTCACGCCCATTTTCAATTCCATAAATATTCGAATTACCAAAAAATGCATGAGCAAATTTTCTCGTAATGTTGTCTCCATTCAGCACAAGAATTCCTTTTTTCATGTTGATCGCCATCTGTAGCTTGCTGTTGAAAGCATTCTTAAAGAAGGATGCTTTGTAGTTCTCATAGATCCCTGTCACCACACCAACGTCTCCCGCACCGGTTCCACCGAGAGAGACTTCAAAAATTGCATAATCGAAATCCAAACCCTCTGCTAATCTGAAAGCTCTCAAAGCATTAGCAGGAGTTATGCTTAGTCCTTCAGCGAGTAGAATATCGCCTGAGTCCATTGAAACTCTTGTGCTTAGGCTATCGTGGATCAAAGCAGAGTAACCATGGTCGTTTAAGATCTTCAAAATCATGTTTGCAGTTGTTGTTTTACCATTTGTCCCGGTAATCTCAATGATCTTTTTTGAGCTCTTTATTTCTGAAAGAATTATACCAACCGCTCTTGCGTGGCTTATCACTGGAACTCCAAGCTCTAATGCTGAACTAAATAATCTCATCGCTGGATCCGCATGCTGGACGATGATAACATCGAAATCTTCTACCTTTAACTCTTTCTCCTCAGAAAAAACTCTAATGCCGTTCTTAATAAGCTTTTCAAGTTCTTCTTTTTTCAAAGTTTTGTGATTGTCAAAAGCGTAGACTTCACAATCCCTTTTGAGCAATTCCTCGCATAAGACTTTTCCTCCATGTGTCATGTCAACGACGAGAGCTTTGCAGTCTGTCAATGGACGCATGCAAATTCTTTAGAGCTCAGTGATAAAAGATTTCTGATTTAGAGCTAAATAAATTTTAACCTTGGATTAGCTTGAATATTCTCGCTCTTAGATCGACGAAATCTTTAGAAAATCTGTCTCTTGGTCTTACGAGATCAACGTCTACGAGATCGAGCAGTTTTGCGGGTCTTTTAGAGAGCAGTGCTATTCTGTCCGATAAGTAAACCGCTTCTTCAATGCTGTGAGTTACATATATGATCGTCTTCTTTGTCTCTTCCCAGATCCTCACGAGTTCTGTCTGCATGAGGTTCCTTGTTTGAGCATCAAGTGCACTCAAAGGTTCATCCATCAGCAATATATCGGGTTCGCAGACAAGAGCTCTTGCTAAGGCAACTCTTTGCCTCATCCCACCAGAAAGCTCATGAGGATATGAATTTTCAAATCCCTCAAGTCCGACGAGCTTTATAAATGTTTTTGCCCTTTCTAAAGCCTCCTTTTTTGGTATTTTTCGGATCTCAAGCCCGAAGAGAACGTTTCCAAGCACTGTTCTCCATGGGAAGAGAGCATAATCTTGAAAAACCATCGCCCGATCTTGTCCCGGACCAGTTATATTTTTTCTCCTTAAAAGAATTTCCCCTTCATCTTGTTTTTCTAATCCCGCAATAATTCTAAGCAAAGTCGTCTTTCCACAACCGCTTGGACCAAGAATACTTATGAACTCTCCCTCTCGAACGTCAAAGCTAACACCATCGATCACCATCAGCCTTTTCTCTTGGCTGTTGAACCACTTCCTCACATTCCTTATTTGAAGTAGAGTGTCACTCAACCACGAACCCCCTCCTCCACTTCAACAAACGATTTCCCATCGCTCTATAAATTCTATCGAGGATCAAACCGATGATCCCTATGGCGAGCATATACGATATGACAACATCAGGGGAATGATATAGCCTTGCAAGCTGTATTTTGTAACCCAAACCAAACTGAGAGACACCAAAAAGCTCTGCTGCAACTACGCACATCCATGCAACTCCTGAACCAACTCTTAAGCCAGTGAAAAAAGCGGGTATAGATGCTGGAATGATCACTTTTCTTAACATGACACTCGTCTTTGTAGCTCCAAGCGTCAATGCAGCTTCTACGTATTTTCTCTCAACTGAGGAGACGCCATACATCGTATTGAGCAAGATCGGAAAAACTGCACCTATGAAGATTATGAACGCCGCTGCGGTGTGAGTGAGCTTTAGAAGTAGGATCGCTATTGGGATCCACGCTATTGGCGGGATAGGTCGGATGAGCTCTATGAGAGGATATAGAAACCTCTCAACAGTTTTTGACCATCCCGCAATAAGTCCAACTGAAAAGCCGACAAGGATAGCAGAAGCAAAGCCAAGAACATAATGATAAAGACTGTAAAGCATGTCAGTAGGAATGTAAAATCCACTCTCAGCAAATTTCGGATCTCCAATTACAAGTTGTGAGAAAGTTATGAGAACATCAGAAGGAGGAGCTAGAACAAAGGGATTTTTGATAAAGAACCAGTAATAAGCCTCCCAGATTACAAGAAACAATCCGATTGAAATAAAGAAAATAAAAAAATCTTTCTTCATTGCAATCCCAAGTCCTTCTTTATCTTCGGCACCAACTTCAGAGCTTCTTCGTATAAGCTTGGATCCACAACGTTCTCCGGTTTAACTCTAACTGGATTTCCTGAGGTATCCTTAGTTATTTTTAGCTGATATTGAGCCTCACAGAGCATATCAAGTCCCTCTATCCACTCCTTAATCCTTGGATCTGTCTGGAGATTTGTTGAACCAGGATAAGTATCTGCAACACTCTCCTTTACGTTCAACCACTTTATAAGGATTTTCTTTACTTCCTCCTTGTTCTTCGGATCCTTTGCGAATTCGCTCGCAATTATGTGCAAAGCTATTATTTTCACTGCAATTTCTCTGTTTTCTTTCATTAAGTCCCCCCTCATGAGAACTATGCAACATGGATGGTTCGGAATTATGTCTGGTGAGGTTGCAACGATCTTTCCATAACCCTCGATCTCCGCCACGTATCCAGTTGGATCAGGAACGAATCCGAAATCGATAGCTTTAGCCTTGAGAGCTTCTCTTATTTCTTCTGGTCCGCCTGATTTAACTTCTACCTTAGATAAGTCCACTCCATTGTCTTTGAGCCACTTCATTAGCATTGTATGCTGCACTGAGCCTGGTGGGAAGGTCATGATCTTTTTACCTTCAATTGATTTTGCGCCATTGTATTCAACCCCTGGAACTGCTACAAGTGAAGAACCCTCTGTATTGGCTACCGCGACGATTTTAGCATCGAAACCTTTTGAAAACAAAGACAAGGGTGGTGCTGCGCCAACATAGGCTACTTCATGTTCTCCAGCAGCAAAAGCCTCCATTTGAGGTGGTCCAGAGGGGAAAGAGGTTGTTTTGAATTTAGCTCCAAGGACTTTCTCATCCCAACCCTTTTCGATGATCACAAACAAAGCGGTGTGATGCCAGCTCGGTTGGTAGCTCACTTTTATCTCTTGCACTTTTGTCTCACTCGGTTTTTCCTGTGTTACGCATAAGGCAAATGCGGTCACCAAAGCAATTGTTGCGAACACGAAATACACTCTACCATTCATTCTCTCACCTCCTTCTGGTCTACTTCTGGCGAATTTTCATATAACTTTTTCCATTTCTACTGCTATTTTATCCTAATTAGGAAGTTTTTAGATTAAATATATCCTTATTGTGCAAATACTTATTATAAGTAGGCAAAAATTTATGTGCATGTTCCTTTACCGTATTCATGGATCTCAACAGCTTGATCGCATCACTCATTTTCAGCGAGAATTTCGGCAAGAGACTTGAAGAAATTGTAAAAAGGGATCTGAAAATGAGCCTAAAGGATTTTGCTAAAGAAGCAAAAATCTCACAAAGCACGATCTACAAACTTCTATCTGGCGATAGAGAACCAAATTTAAGCACTTTAAGAAAAATAGCGGAGACTATAGCAAAGTTTTCGAGAAATTCTGAAGATTTCATAGCGGTAATAGCTTCAAGATCTGCATTAAACCAGCTTACAAGCTACGAAGTCGAAACAGGGGATAGAAAGATCAGAGTTAAGGAATATCCTGCCAATTCTTTCGACGAAGCCATAGTTTCCGCAGTTAAGGCTGAGAAAGATGGGGCAAAAGCAATTGTTTGTGCCCCAATTCTAAGTCCAGTGCTTGAGAAAATTCTGAATGTGCCAATCGTTACGATTATCCCTAAAAGCGATTTAGTTGAGTCGATCAAAATTGCAGCTAAAAAGAGTTTTAGAAAACCTTAAACACCACAACTACTTTTGTCTATATTTTGCAACATTCCAGTTTCCTCTGCTGGAGCACTTATCTCCATAGGTTCAGAGAATTTCAATTCAAGCTCCTTAAGCTTTTTGATCATCTCCTCTGCGGAACCAACACCCTCAAGCTTTCCGTTAAGCATTATTGCAACACGGTCGCATGTCAGCTTTGTGAATTGCATGTCGTGTGAGATGATCAAGATCGTCGTTTTAAACTCTTTTCTCACTCTGCTTAGTGTCTTTGCAACCTCCAGCTTTGTTATAGGATCCATTGTTCCAGAAGGCTCGTCGAGGATGAGAATCCTCGGTTCTCTGATCATTACCTGAGCCAATGCAACCCTATGTCTTTGCCCTTCGCTCAACTCATCAGGGTATTTTGCTAAAATACTCTCCGCTTCTCTTTCATCGAAGCCTATACTCGTAAGAATATCGATCGCTCTTATTCTTGCAAATTCTGAAGGCAAATCAAGACTAATGCAGTCTGTAAGATTGTCGAGAACAGTTCTATGTGGATAAAGGCTATATTCTTGATGTAAGATCCCTATGTAAGGTGTCGCCCTACCCCTTCCCGTAATTCCAGGGGTTCTCATGTCGATCCATTCGTCACCAATTCTAACAAATACCTCCCCACTTGTAACTTCTGCAATTCCCGCTATGATCCTCGACAAAGTTGTCTTTCCAGAACCACTTGGTCCGAGGATTCCAAAGATCTCCCCTTCTTTAACTTCAAATGATACTCCGTCTACCGCTTTAACCACACCTCTTGTGACAGAGTAGTAGTATTTCTTCACGTCTTTGATCTTTAGAAGCTCTTCTTCGAGTTTAACTTCTGTTTTTAACTCTTCTAAGCTTACTTGCTCCAAGAATTTCGTTATGAGCTCTTTAGGCTTTCCTTCCGCAATTATTTCTCCTTTGTCAAGCCAAACTACTCTATCTGAGAGTTTTTGGATGATCTCCGGAATGTGTGAAGTAAGGATAAGAGTCTTTTTCTCGTTCTTTATGTATTTTCTAAGCGTCTCCAAAATCACCCTCGTGTTTTCTGGATCCAGCGTTCCAGTCGGTTCATCTGCCAACAGTAGAATCGGATCCAGTGCGATCTGTCTTGCAAGGATTACTCTCTGCTTTTCTCCACCGCTAAGATCTCTCGCTATCGTAAGCATTCTATGACTCAAATTTACCGCTTTGAGCAGTTCTACCGCTCTATTAACGATATTGTTTGCATACTTAGCCCTTTCAAGCAAGTCTCTTCTACTTGTAGTTCCAAAGGATAACTTTGGCTCTATTTCAGAACTAGAAATCGCTTCCATCACGTTCTCGAGTGCGGATTTTTCGCTGAAAAGAGCAAAAGTCCTTTGTAGCATTATTCCAACTCTCCTTTTTATTGTAGAGGAGAGTTCTTTGTCTTCGATCCTCCAAATATCTAATTCTACCTTCTGAAGCACTTCTCCACATCTTGGACAACTTTGACCATCTTTGCTCGGTAAATCCACCCAGTAACAATTTTTACAGAGTGAAATGATGTATAAAACCCTCCCCTCGGTTGGTTCATAGTCTTTATACCCTCTTATGATGTGAATAAGCACCGACTTTCCACTTCCACTTACTCCAATTATTCCGAGGGTTTCACCCTCTTTTATTTTTAAATTGATGTTTTTGAGAGTAAAATGATCGCCAAATTTTTTTGAAACTCCTTCTAAGCGAATGATCTCTTCCGTCAAGTTTCCACCTCCAGTGCCAGAAGGAATTATCGAGGAAGTATTTATCATTTGCTAAATTTTTCCCTCACCTTATTAAGCTACATTGCGATAGAAAGGAGAGTAAAAAAATCGAATATATTAAATACTAAGTTGCTAAATTCGACATACATGAAGGTCAAGCTTAACGGAAAAGAATTTGATGTCCCTCAGAATGCGATGCTTAAAGATCTTTTACCCTACGAAGACAGCCTTGTTGTTATAGTTCGAGGGAAAAAAGATCATGAGAAAAGAGCGGACACTTTTAAGTTTCAAATTGGAAAGGGAAGCTTGACTTTAAAAATAGAAAATCAGGAACTATGGAAAGCTATTGAGGACAAGATTCAGGAGTTAGAAATAGCTTGGAGGACTAAAAGAGTTATTGCATTTGGTCCTTTTTCCTGTAATTTGAAATGCTCAACCATCAGCCATGAGTATGAGCCTGGCGAAGTCATTTTGAGTTTTGCAGGCGGTAGCATGGAGAGCGCTTTTTTGATGTTTGCAGTGACTCGATATCCACTTACCCATTGCTCGAGCGCAGACGGAGTGGTTGCAAGGGTCATAGAGGGTTTTGAAGTTCTGAGATCGCTCGAGATTGGAGAGAAGATTGAAAAAATTGAGCCAGTTTTTGGTAGAGGGGATTTGGGAGGGGTTAAAGTAAGAGCAAGTTTGGATGAAAAGCTTCTTGAAGGGGACGAGATCTACTCTCAAGTTATTTTAAATCTGAAAAAAGATAATCCTTCTGCTTCAGAATATGCTATGACAGTTCTCGAGAAAAATCGCAACGTGGAGGAGCTCACAAAAACTTTTATCAGATTCAATGGCATAAAAGGGTTAAAAATTGGGGAGGAAAATCCAGAAAAAAGAATTAGAGGGGCTGTCACTATAAGAAGAAACGGAAAGAATGCGGGAGATATTTACTTTTACCTTAAAGATCGGATGCCCCACAGAGACCACTCTGTTGTAGGCTTTGTTGAAAGCGGTGTAGAACTATTAGAAGTGGCTCAAAAGGGAGACAAGATAAAGATAGTCACAAATCCAAGTAGAATTGACCTAATTGGCTTAACTCAAGCAGAAGCAGAAGCTTTTCTCGCTAAAAATGGTTTGAAACAGATTAGGGAGGGAGAAGCTCAAGATGAGGATATAGTAATCTCTCAGATCCCTGAAACAACTTTTGAGGCTTTCTCAAGAGGAGAAGTGATCACAGTCGGTGTTAAGCCTTCTAAGATCGTGAAGTTAAAGATCTTCGATGAATTGGCTCCAAAAACCGCCCTATATTTCAGGATTGCAACTTCTCTTGTTGGTAAGAGAATTGGAAAGCTACCAGTATACTTTAAAACGAAGGATCTCGTAGTATTCAAAACAACTGTCTCCTTCGAAGAACCTTTGATCCCTGAGAACACTCCAAAGAATTTGGTTAGTGCTGGAGATATTGGAGTTACAAATATGTCCAGAAAGCATGCGGGATTGATAGGAGTTAGATTTACTGATAGTAAGGATTTTGGACCAACTGCAGAGCGTTTTGAGTCAACAAACATCGTTGGAAAAGTTGTTGAAAATTTTGAAGTCATTAAGGAGGCAAAAGAAGGGTCTGAGATCTACATAATGGAGGTGCAAGAATGAAAGTTCGCTATTTCGTTTTATCCCCTCATTCGGGAATGAATCCGGAAGAATTGGTATTCGAGATCATGGAGTCTGGCTTTGATGGGATCGTTAAGGAAACTTGCTTTGGAGCAATAATTGAAGGGGAAGATGAGGAAGTAGACAAAATTGCTGAGCTAATGAGAGAGAAGTATTATTTTCTATTTTCAAAAGAGAGAGGATATCCTATTGGAGATAAGAGAGTTTGCAGAGCAGAACGTGGAGGAGGAGCGAGAACTGGCTTTTATCAGATCGAATACGAGTCAGAGTTCCTTCCATTGATCTCTGAGGCAGTAAAGGAAATTAAAATGGAGAAAGCGAGAAATCCTAAGAAAGTCATCGTTCATCCTATAAACAGCTTGATTTTGGCAGATCTTATTGAAAGAAGCGGTCATAAACCCTTAACTATGATGGAAGAAATAGGCAAGCTCGTCAGAAATCCAGAAATCGATGCTCCGCCAAGAAACATAACAAC
>JANXDJ010000035.1 GCA_025059545.1 Archaeoglobaceae archaeon | reverse complement strand
CCAGAGCTTGATTTTACTTTCAATACCCGTTTTCAGGGTTTCGAGATTGCTACTAAAGTTTTTGAAGATGGGGAAGAATTTGAAGGGTTTATCTTTCAATACCCGTTTTCAGGGTTTCGAGATTGCTACATATTTATGGTTAAACTGTAGTTTATTGCGCTACTAACTTTCAATACCCGTTTTCAGGGTTTCGAGATTGCTACTATTTCCAAATAAAAATCACCTTGTGGTGGTGGAGTACTTTCAATACCCGTTTTCAGGGTTTCGAGATTGCTACATGATGTGGCGTATGCATTGTATGATATGAGTTTTAGCTTTCAATACCCGTTTTCAGGGTTTCGAGATTGCTACAAAGAAAAGTTGATAGAAATATTCAAAAAATTGCAAAACTTTCAATACCCGTTTTCAGGGTTTCGAGATTGCTACGGAGGAAAAGTGAGACCGAACTTAACTTACGAAAATATCTACCTTTCAATACCCGTTTTCAGGGTTTCGAGATTGCTACGAAGGAGTTTGAGGTTGTCGACATACATGAGATAGCCACTTTCAATACCCGTTTTCAGGGTTTCGAGATTGCTACTCACTAAATCCCGCCTCGATGAGAAGAAAATTCAGGTCTTTCAATACCCGTTTTCAGGGTTTCGAGATTGCTACTCAACCGCCTTTTTGTTTTCAGAACCAAGGAGCCCACCATCTTTCAATACCCGTTTTCAGGGTTTCGAGATTGCTACATAATTTTGTTTTGGAGGGGGATTTGGATGAAGCTGAACTTTCAATACCCGTTTTCAGGGTTTCGAGATTGCTACGGCTCGTTAACGGCAGAGAGCCCAGTGATCGTTACATCTTTCAATACCCGTTTTCAGGGTTTCGAGATTGCTACTTTTGTGTGTTGTTGTGATATTGATTGCATGGTAGTTTCTTTCAATACCCGTTTTCAGGGTTTCGAGATTGCTACGTCGAAGCGGGTAGGTTGGTTTGGTTGGTTTTTACTTCAAGCTTTCAATACCCGTTTTCAGGGTTTCGAGATTGCTACTGGTAAATACTGTTTCTTTAATTAATTCTAATAAAATACTTTCAATACCCGTTTTCAGGGTTTCGAGATTGCTACTAAATAACTATCTTTTACAAGAATATTGGTTTAAGCCTGCTTTCAATACCCGTTTTCAGGGTTTCGAGATTGCTACCCCTACTTAAAAATTCTCTAAACTGCAAAAATATAAGCTTTTCGCCCTTCTTTCAGTAACACCAACTGCATCCCTAAAAATTGAGGGTGGGTTTAAAAAGGGATGCAGTGGTCATATAAGATTATGGCTTTCTATCAATGCTTATCGAATACAAAAAATTTCGAATAAAAATCATTCCAGCCAAGAAATTGTTCTATAAAAATCTTAGGGCTTTTTGAGAGCTTATTACTCTGGAGTGTATATGATGAAGATTTAGTATAATTCCTTAGAATCTTAAGGATGCGGATTTTTATTTTTCTTTAACTTCATTTTTTAATCGCTTCTAAGCGTTTTAATTATTTGATAAGCTTTTAAAAGTTGCTTCGAATTTCTTAAATTTTTAAATGCGATTATAATTTGAAAATCGAATTTTATAAAGCTCCTCCGCAGTTCTTAGCTAATTGAGAGCGTATAGCATGATTTGGTTTGAAAAGATGTTACTGAAAAGGGAAATTGTATACTGCAGCATTTTTGTGCCCGCTAACTTACCACAATCATTTAAATCCCGCTCCGTATGCATTATAGATTGTCCAAAAATTGAGTTTTAGGGACAAAGATATAAAATTGCTCCATTAAATTAAATTGGTGAGATCTAAGCGATTTCTCCAGCTTTAAATTTGCGGCTCAGCTTCTGAAGACCTGCTCAGATCTTCGAGCTTAGTTGAATATGCTGTTAATGTGCTTAGGATTAGCTCTCTCTGCCCCTTCTTTTTTATATACTCCTCTCTTACTTGGGAATCGAGACTTCAAAGTCGTGTTCGATTAACTTTTTTTCCTGTGGGTAATTTTGACCGGTCCAATCTAAATAATACCCCAAGAAGTTAGCCAACCAGTGAAACCACCATAGAGAAGCTGAGCTGCGAATGCGGCAATTATTATCGTCATGAATCTGCTTATTGCTCGAATACCATTTATTCCAAGCACTTTTATTAGAACTTCAGAGTATCTGAGCAGTATGTAAGCCAATATTACAACTATTAAAATGCTGATGATCAGCGAGCTCATTGGCACGGTTTTTGAGAACACGATCACGGTGGTCATAGTTCCCGGACCAACGAGAAGCGGTGTAGCAATCGGCACGACAGCGATCTCTTCTCCACTTTCCACAGCTTTAGTTCTCGGCAATCCACTGAGCATGTCTATAGCAATTACCATCAGTAAAATTCCACCACCAATTTGAAGGCTAAAAACGCTTACTTTGAAGAATTCGAGAATAAAGCTTCCACCAATAGCAAGGATAATTGCGAGAAGGAAAACTGTTATCATCGATCTTCTAACTATTTTGTGTCTTCTTATAGGATCCATCTCCTCTGTTAGCGAGAGAAAAGTTGGAATCACTCCAACAGGATTTAAGACCGCAAAGATCTGCCCTGTAATCGAAATTATCTGAATGATCGTGCTGTCCATGCTTATCTCCCCTGCCCTATCATTTAGTGGCGGTATAATTCTTTTGTGCTATGAAAAGTATCGATCTATTAATTTACTGAGTTTCATCGGGGATTTAAGATTTCAGAAAGTTTAATTACCAATCGAATTATTTTATGCATGAGACATCTGATCTCCATTGCAGATCTGAGCAGAGACGAAATTCTTGAAATGCTAAAAATGGCATTGAAGCTAAAAGAGGACAGAAAAAAAGGGATCTTTGAGGAGAAGTTGAAGAACAAAACTCTCGCAATGTTATTTGAATTGCCCTCAACAAGAACGAGGATCTCTTTTGAGGTTGCAATGCTGGAGCTTGGCGGAAATGCTCTCTACTTGAACTGGAATGACCTACAGTTAGGCAGAGGGGAGCCGATAAAGGATACTGCGAGGGTTATGAGTAGATACGTGCATGGGATCATGATAAGGGCGCGAAAGCATGAAACGATCGTTGAGCTTGCCAAATTTTCATCAATTCCTGTTATAAACGGTTTAAGTAATATTGAACACCCTTGCCAAGTTCTTGCTGATCTTCTCACAATATATGAACAAAAAGGCTTGAATGCAAAGATCACGTGGCTTGGGGATGGAAATAATGTATGCAATTCTTTAATTCTGCTCTCTGCAATTTTAGGGCTTGAGACCGTTGTCGCTTGTCCAAAAGGCTACGAGCCTTCTCTGTTCTCAAAGGTTTTGGAAATGAATGGAAAGATCAGAATTGAAAGAGATCCAAAAAAGGCAGTGAGAAATGCAGATGTTCTCTACACTGATGTATGGGTTTCAATGGGGCAGGAAGCTGAAAAAGAGAAAAGACTAAGGGATTTCAGGGGCTACGAGATCTCGGAAGAGTTAGTCATGTTAGCAAACGATCCAATTGTGATGCATTGCATGCCAATGCACAGAGGAGAAGAGATCAGCGAGGAAGTCATAGAAAGCAGGAATTCGGTGATCTACGAACAAGCAGAGAACAGATTGCACATGCAAAAAGCGATACTTTTGAAATTTTTGAGATACTGAAATACTTGATTTAGGGCAAAAATTAGGAATCTAAGAGTAACCTTTTATCCTTTTCACCTCTTCAACGATCTTCGGCAATATTTGCCCAGCTTTTCCATAAATGATGACATCGAATATGTGATCCGCTACGGTGGGCTCATCGTTTATTATTATCATCTTCGCTCCATTGCTCTTTGCGATGTAGGGCAATTCAGCTGCTGGATAAACGACGAGGCTTGAACCAACTACTACGAAAGCATCCGCACTTCTGGATTCTTCTATCGACTGATAAAGCACGGTTGAGGGAAGAGGTTCACCGAAGAGTATGACTTTCGGCTTAACACAGTGACTTCCGCAGTTTTTGCACTTCGGTATATCACTTTCCTGAATGAGATCCGAAAAATCTTCCCAACTGTATTCTTTTCTGCAATCCAGACACTTAAGCTTCTCTATGCTTCCATGAAGTTCGTAAACTTTTTTACTTCCTGCTCTCTGGTGGAGCATATCGATGTTCTGCGTTATCACAGCTTTAACTATTCCCATTCTCTCAAGTTCAGCAATCGCGTAGTGTGCTGGATTTGGTTCTGCGGAAGTGTTTTTCATAAGTTCCATTGAAAATTCCCAGAATGCTCTTGGATTTCTTCTGAATCCTTCAATCGAGGCAACTTCTTCCGGATCGTATTTCTCCCAAAGCCCATCTTCACCACGAAAAGTCGGAATTCCACTCTCAGCTGAAATTCCCGCCCCAGTGAAAACAACAGCTTTCTTGGATCTTGCCAAGATCTCTGCAGAGAGTTTTATTTTTTCATTGACGTCTTCTGGCATAGAAATTGTTGTTTTTTAAATTAAAAAACTTTACTCTCTGTTTCAAAAAATTTGGACACTATAAAATTTTGTAACAAAAGCTTAATAATCTTCTGTAGACTTGCAAAGTGTCAAACTGGGAAGAGTATTCTGGTAGCATCGAGAAAAGCAAAGAATATCATGAGCGCTATCATAGAGCGGTGAATCATCCAATAAGGAAAGAAATTCTGAAGCTAATTTTGAAAGGTTTAAGCGAGGATGAAATAGCAAAGATCCTTAAATTATCAAGATCTGAGTTCGATTATCATCTTCAGGTTTTGATCCAGGGTTTTTGTGTTAAGAGAGTTGATGGAAAGCTCGTTGTAACTCAGGAGGGGATGGTTGTTGAGTTCCTCTAAGCTTCGCATAGCCTTAGCTCAGCAGAAGATAGCTCCAAACAGAGAAGAGAATCTAATGAAAGGACTAAGTTTGATAAAGAGGGCGTTGCAATTGAGAGCAAATCTCGTTGTATTGCCAGAGCTTTTTAATACTGGATTCTACGAAAATAACTTGTCTTCTGTTAAGGAGCTTGAAGAGGAGCTTGAAATGGTTTTGAAACTATCGAGAGCTCAGGAGATCTTGATCGTTGCTGGAGTGGCTGAAAAAAGCGACGCATTATACAACTCCGCAGTTTTGATTAACCGTGGCGAGATCTTGGGAATTTACAGAAAGAATTTTCTATTTCCACTTACGAGAGAAAAGGAGTTCTTTAAATCCGGAAGTAAGCTGGAAGTTTTTGAAACTCCTGTTGGTAGAATTGGGATAATTATTTGCTATGAAATAAGATTTCCAGAGCTTGCGAAAAGGCTGATGAAGAAAGGTGCGGAGATCATCGTTGTGCCAGCTGAATTCCCAAAGCAGAGGATTGAACATTGGAAGACATTGCTAAAAGCGAGAGCAATAGAAAATCAGCTTTTCGTCGTCGGAGTTAACTGCGTGGAAGGCGATCTGGACTACGGCGGGAACTCGATGCTTGTAGATCCGGAAGGAAAAGTGCTCGTTGAATCTGGGACTTATCAAGAAGTTCTTATGGCAGACATCGATTTAGCTGATGTGCAAAGGACAAGAGAGAAGCTTCCATTTTTGAAGGACTATGAGAGTCTTGATTCTTCGCCCACCTGAGCTTCTGAACGAGACAGTGGGAGCATTCAGGAGTGCCGGGATAGATGCGTATGGATGTTCTTTTGTTTCATTGCAATATGAAGAATTTCAAGTCCCTCCGCACGAGTTCGCAATTGTTACAAGCCAAAATTCCGCAAGAGAGATCGTTAAAAGAGGAATAAAGCTCGAAAAGGTTATCGCAATAGGTAATAAGACTGCGGAGATTCTTAAAAATGCTGGCTATGAAGTTCTTGTGCCCAAAAGGTATGAGTCTTCTGCAATAGTTGAAGAATTTAAGGAAGTTCTAAAAGGCAAGAGAGTTGTGGCAATTAGGAGCGAGCAGGGAAGTGAGGTTTTGCGAAAGATCGCCGAATTTGCGGATTATAGCGAAGTCTACGCTTACAGAATTGTCAAGTTGAAAGGAGAAGAGCAGAAAAAGGAGATAGAGAAACTGAAGGCGGGATTCTACGATGTAATCGTTTTCTCGAGCAAAATGATCGCAGAGAGCTTTCTGGAGCAATGCGATGAAGAAGCAATTGAAAAGCTTCGAAAGACAATTTTAATCGCAATTGGAACACCAACCGCTGAGTTTCTTGAGAAGAAGGGTTTTTATGTAATAGTGCCAGATGAGTTCAATTTTGAGGCAATAAAAAGGCTTATAAAAGCCCTAAAAGATGCAAGTTCCCGATGTTGACGTTTTTTAAATGCTTTTTCGCTATTTTATAGCAATTAAAAACCTGTTCTCTTGGTGTGACAGGCAGATCCCTTAGCCTATAGTCTGGATGAAAAACGAGCAGGCTATAGGGTATTTTTTCATCTAAAGATGCAATAAAGCTTGCAATCCCGTCAATCTCGTGTTCATCAACGTAATATGGCACAAGCAAGGTTGTTGCTGATAAAACCTCTGGAAATTTTTCTCCAATTAGCTCAAAATTCTTTCTAACTCTTTCAGGGCTTCTTCCTGTTAAAAGCATATGAAGATACTCATTCCAGGCTTTCAAGTCGAACTTAACAGTTCCCTTGGATTTACTGCTTAACTCCGCACACTTCAAGGCTAAGGATGAATTTCCCGCGCCATTCCATTCCCAGCAGATCATCAAATCCTCTCTCAACTCGAGAGCCTTTCTGCTGAACTTAAGTGCGAAAGGAAGCTGTGGTTCTGGAGAACCTCCGAAGTGGCAGATACATCTAACTCTTTTCCTCATCGTAGCTTCGAGCAGTTCTTCAAGGCTAACAAAGGTTTGATTAACGTTCTTATGGCTCCAATTTTGGCAGAATATGCAGTCAAAGTTACAACCGTAGTAAAATACTGCTAAATTTGTTCCAGAAAGCTTGCTTCCCTTGCAGAACCATGAATTACAGCAGTTCGTTGGCAATGGATCTTCATAGTAGGTTAGATTACCATAGACCGGTTTTCCACACAAGGCTAAATCTTTGCATTCATTCGCACATAGTTTGCATTTTTTCACAAAAGCACCATTTCTCGGGTGAATTTCACCAATTAAGCTTAAAACTCTCTCGGATCTTGAACATTCTACACAAACACCCAAAAATTTGGATGGAACCTTTTTTCCGCAGAATTTACAGTTCATATTTATAATTCCTACTTCAGTTTAAATCTTTCGATCAGTCTATTTCTGAAGAATTTTCATGTGGGAAAAGATCGACAACGAATTCCTCAAGAACGCTAAGAATTCTTTCATCTGTGCAAAGTTTTTAAACATTCATTAGCGCTTTGGGAAACTTTTGAAATACTTTGCCAAGTAAATGATCTATATCGGTGCTTGGTGGATTGAAAGGTGTCTTCTCTCCCAAGGATCCGCAATCGAAATTTTTCCGAGTCCAGCTCTAACGGCAGAAAGAACTAAAACCGAAAATTCAATACTTGAATCTTGTCTCCGGAATCGATCTGTAATTGTAGATCTCTTTTCTTGAAGCTTAAAGTCCAAGTCTCCAATTGTAGAGACAATTTTTTCATCTAGGATCTCAACTTTTAGAACTCCACTTCCCCTACAATTTGGGCACTGATATCGATGTCGTATCCAGTCTCAAGTTCTTCTCCAAAACCATCAAGATACTTTATCTCAGTAGATCTCATTGCATATCCAAAAAAAGCACTCGCCACATAGCATGGCAATAAGCGGCATGAAATTAGAGATTTAGCTTAGATATAAAATTTTCCAGATTATTGATGCCGTATTTTTGGAGCTTGAAAGAAAATTAATATACTCCTCTAAAACTCTTCAGCCATGGATCTCTGGGGCTTCATAAAGGAATACTACATAGACTCGATCGTTTACAAAGAAGGCTATAACATCGTCAACACGCTGACTTGGGCGGTAATACTTGTAATAGCGGTTTTTCTGATTTATAAATTCCTTGAAAAGAGATTCGAGATTGACAAGAATTTCATACTTGCAAATGTTCCCTACGTTCTTTTGGGCTCTTCTGCAAGAGTTGTTGAAGACGCTGGATTTCTGCAACCACCCATATCGTATGTTTTCATGTCTCCCTTTATCTTCTTCCTGATCTTCTTTTTGGCTTTTCCAACGCTTTTGGTTTCAAGAAGATTTTTTGGTGAGAGATATTATGTATATTACGCCCTTATTGGGCTTTTATTTGCTATTGCTACGCTTGTCTTACTCTTCGTCAATCTCAGAGTTGAAAATCTACTAATTTTACCTTATGGGCTCACTGGAGCAGTAGTAGTTGCTTTGGCATTTTATCTAATCCCAATAAAGACGAAAAATTTGCTTAGCTCTTCAGTCATGCTTGCACACATGCTTGATGGCTTTGTAACTTTTTTGGGAGTTCAATATCATGGCTATGTCGAAATTCATGTGCTTCCAAGGTTTATCACCGATACATTAGGTGCAATAGCTTTGCCAATTGCCAAATTTGGGGTTATAGGTTCTGTTCTATATTTGATAGACGCATCAGAGGAAAAAGAAAACCTAAAGAACTTCTTAAAGTTCACACTTCTCGTCTTAGGTCTGGGTCCAGCTCTAAGAAACGGATTGAGGATAACTTTTGGTGTCTGAGATAGTAGAAAGGGAAATTAATCCAAAAGCCTTTCGAGAATTATGATAATCACACTGTTAACGGATTTCGGCGATTTTTATCCGGGAGTTATGAAAGGGGTTATTTTGAGCTTAGCTCCAGAAGCAAAGATTGTGGACATAACTCACTCCGTAGAGCCTCAAAACGTCTTTCAAGGGGCTTTTCTGCTTTATCACTCATATCGCTTCTTTAAGAAAGCAATTCACGTTGCAGTCGTGGATCCAGAGGTTGGTGGTCGAAGAAGAGCGATAGTTGTGGAAACGAGGGATCACTTTTTCGTAGCCCCAGACAACGGCATCGCTTATCCATCTGCAAATGAGGAGGGAATTTCAAAGATCTACGAAATAGATCAGAAAATCTCGGAAATTGTTGGTGAACTTTCGACGACTTTTCATGGTAGAGATCTATTTGCCCCTTCATCAGCTTTAATCCTAAGGAAAGATTTCAGCTATTTCAGAGAAATTGATGAGATTAAAACCTTAGATCTCTTCGATTACTCTTTGGAAGGGGAAAATCTAAGAGCAAGAGTAGTTTACGTTGACAGATTTGGTAATCTGATCACCAACGTCCCAGCTAAGGCTTTGAAGGGGGCAAAAGGTTTTAATCTTCTTGGAGTAGAATTTCCTATGGTGAGAACATACTCCGATGTTCACATAGGAGAACCATTGGCATTAATCGGAAGCTTTGGAATGCTCGAGCTCAGTGTTAGGAATGGCAATGCTTCTGAGTTGCTTAAAATACGGTCTGGCTCGATCGAGCTGGAGGTGCTGAGATGAATGAGAAAATTCTTGCAAAGATGATCGAATCTGTAAACAAGCATATGCCCGTAGCGATGAAGAATCTTGAAGACATGCTTAACGAGAAAGACCCTACTATTTTGGCAAAGGATGGAAATGAATACTACCTCGAGAAGAGGGAGCTCGAATTCATTGCAGAGCATTTTGATGAGCTTGAAAGAAAGAAATTCAAGATTCCAATAATCCTTGAGATGTGCGAAATCGGTGGCGAGAGAGTTGTTTTTGTGAGGGACAAGCTTCATATCGATTTCATAAAGAAAGCTTTTGGTTATGATCGCTTGGTTAACGGCAATCTCATGCTTTACCTTTACGAGCTTCCTGCGATAAGAAGAAAGCTAAGAACTACAACTCAGGTTATGTTTAGGGTGGAATTATGAGCCTTTTCGGCACGAATGGGGTTCGTGGAATAGCCAATGAGGAGCTAACTGCTGAAATGGCTTTGGATTTGGGGAGAGTGATTGCAACTCTGAAGCCCGGAAAAATTGCGGTTGCTTGCGATACGAGGCTTTCAAGTTTTATGTTAAAATCTGCTGTTTTAGCTGGCATAATGTCCGCAGGTAGCACTGCGGTGGATTTAGGAATAGCCCCAACTCCCGCTTTGCAGTTCTACGCAAAAACAAAAAAAGTTGCAGGAGTTGTTGTTACCGCAAGCCACAATCCAAGGGAATACAACGGAATAAAGTTCGTTCAGGAGAATGGGGCAGAGTTTTTCAGAGAAATGGACGAAGAAAGTGAGAGGATTTACATGAGCAAGTCATTCAAACTTGCTAAGTGGAATGAAGTGGGCACTCTTCTGCATGATGATCCTATTGAGCTCTATGTTAACGCAATCGTTGATAGCGTTGAGATTGACAAAAAATACCGCGTTGTAGTGGACTGTGGAAATGGTGCAGGATGCTTTACAACTCCTGAAATTCTGAAGAGACTTGGGTGCGAGGTTTACGGAATAAACTGCAATTCAGACGGAAGATTTCCTGCAAGGAATCCTGAACCAGTAGAGAAAGAGCTCGAACTGCTCAAGAAAGCGGTTTTGGATTTCAAAGCAGATTTTGGAGTTGCACATGATGGCGATGCGGATAGAGCGGTTTTTGTCAATGAAAAGGGAGAATTTGTTTCTGAGGATGCAATGCTTGCACTGATGGCTAAGCACTACGTTGAAAAGCATGGCGGGGGCATCGTTGTAACTCCCGTATCTTCTTCGCGCTGTGTTGAGGATGCAGTTAGAGAAGTTGGCGGGGAAGTTGTTTACACCGCAGTAGGTTCTCCAGTTGTTGCAAAGGTGATGATGGAGAGGAAAGCTGTATTCGGTGGCGAAGGCAATGGCGGACTCATATTTCCTGAGCATCTACTTGCAAGAGATGGTGGAATGAGTGTTGCTAAGGTTCTCGAGTTGATTGATGAGACTGGAAAAAAGCTTAGCGAGCTTATAGCTGAAATTCCACGCTATTACATGCTTAAGGGCAAGGTGGAGTGTAGGAACAAGGAGAAAGTGTTGAAAGAACTCAGAAAAAAGTTTCCCAATGCGAACCACGTTGACGGTGCAAGGATAGATTTTGAAAATGGCTGGCTTCTAATTCGTCCTTCTGGCACTGAGCCAATAGCGAGAATTTATGCTGAAGGTAGAAGCAGAGAAAGAGCGGAGGAGCTCTACAATGAAGGTTTGAAGATTTTGAAGCAAATTCTTGGCTAAATCTGATTTGTGTTGGCATAGTATAGCTTGATAAAAATTTATAAATTTTACATCACTGCTTTAAAACATGAGGTTTGGAAATCTTTTATCCCCTCCAATGCCACCACTCGACAGAGCGATGAAGATAGCGATTCAAAGCGACGAAGTCGGTTTTCATTCTCTCATAATACCAGACCACACACTCATGGTTCCTCCCGGGTTGACTCCGAATGCTCTTGCTTTGCTCTCTGCAATTGCGATGAAAACGCAGAACATAGTGCTTGGAACTGGTGTGACAGACTTTGTTCGATACCATCCCTCTATTTTGGCTCAATTCTTCGCAACTCTCGACCACTTAGCTCCGGGAAGAACTTTTCTCGGAATCGGTGCTGGAGAAGCGATGAACATCCTGCCATTCGGAATTACTTGGGACAGATTTAACATGCTCAGGGAAGGCATAGAGATCGTGAAGAGATTATGGACAGAGGAGCAAGTCTCTTTCTCTGGAAAAGCTTTCAAGCTCGAAAAAGCTTTTTTGCAGATCAAGCCGATGCAGAAGATACCCATCTACGTTGGAGCTAATGGAAAGAAGACGAGAGAGCTTACCGGAATGCTCTGTGACGGATGGATACCAATAGTTGAGACTCCGAAGACATACAAGGAAAATCTGGAAGATGTGAAAAGAGGGACGGAGAAGGCCGGAAGAAAGCTCGAAGAAATAGACACCGCTTTGCAGATCTACACAGCCATTGACTACGATAGCGCTCAGGCAATGGAAAGGGCAAGAAGATTTGCTGGCATTGTGATTTCCGCACTTGAAAAAGTTGAGCAAGCGGGCTACAGTTTAGACGTTCCAAAAGATTTTTCAAAGAGATTTTACTTCGAAAAGCTTTTGTTGACTGATGATTCACTTTCAAAGTTCATCGAGTATGCTTCAAAGGTTAGCGACGAGATTTTGGCAGATTTCTTAATTGTAGGAAATCCAGAGGAGTGTATTTCAAAAATAGAGGAATTCAGAAAGGCAGGAGTTAGGCATTTGATGATCATAAACGTTGGTCCAGATCCAAAACTTGTGATGAAGATCTATGCGGAGAAGATCATTCCGAGTTTTAAAGAGGATTAAATAATTTTTATAATTTGTCTCCAAGAAGATTCGTAAAATTTTTATTTTTCTTAACATACAAAGGTTTGTTAACACACGAAGTTTGGGATGGCTTTGAGGTGGGATCGTGTGGTTATATAAAATGTGTTTGGCTTTAGTGCTGCTCTTACAGACATAACTCAGCCAGGCTACTATTTGCTCGGAAGCAACATTTCCGGATTGCAAACTGGAAAATGGCATTGCATAGGAATCCTTCCAAGCGATGTAATATTAGATGGAAATGGTCATTCCTTAAGAGGTCTAAACAGTGGAGATGGTATTTTGATTGCATTAGCAAATAATGTCACAGTAAAGAATTTGAGCATTTCAGATTACAGCACTGGCATTTCCTTGTGGAATTCTAACAACAACACAATCTCCAACAGCACAATCTCGAACAACTACTATGGCATTTCCTTGTGGTATTCTAACAACAACACGATCTCTAACAGCACTATATCGAATAACTACTGGGATGGCATTTACTTGTATTCTTCAAGCAACAACACGATCTCCAACAGCACAATCTCGAACAACTACGATGGCATTTCCTTGTGGGATTCTAACAACAACACGATCTCTAACAGCACAATTTCGAATAACAACTACGAGGGCATTTACTTGTATTATTCCAACAATAATCTAATCTACAACAACCTATTCAACAATTCAAACAACTTCTATCTCTCCAACTCAATAAACACCTGGAACACTAATCTAAGTCAAGGAACAAACATCCTTGGCGGTAATCTGCTCGGAGGTAACGCTTGGCTAAGCCCATATGGAACTGGCTTTTCACAGACTTGCAGTGATATTAGTGAGCCATATGGAATCTGTGATCAGCCTTATACTCTTGATTCTAACAATGTTGACTACTTACCTCTTGCATTGGCACAAGTTCCTCCAACACCAACCCCAACACCTACACCTACTCCCACTCCAACACCAACACCTACTCCAACTC
>JANXDJ010000034.1 GCA_025059545.1 Archaeoglobaceae archaeon | reverse complement strand
TCTCCAACATCGCTCTTGTGCAAAATTCCAGCCACTTTCATCACAACTGGAAAGCCTAAGCTCTTCGCAGTCTTAACCGCTTCTTCTTCGCTCTCGCAGATTATTCCTTTGGCTGTGCGAATTCCATAGCTCTCAAGCAGTTCCTTAGCTTCTTGCTCTAAGAGAAGCATAGAAGAAGTTGTCGAAGGATATTTTATGTTTTTGAAATTTGCCTGAGAATTATGATGAGGGTATATTTAAGTGGTAGTTTTATATAGTAGTATAAAAGATATACCATAAAATTTATTAACTATTAAACATAGCTATAGCAAGCTAAGTGATATCATATGATATTGCATCGAAGAACACCAAAGAAAGTCTTGATTGCAGGTGGAAGTATTGCTGGATTGGAATGCGCAATACGCTTCTCAAATTTTTCGAAAGTCTTATTATGCGAAAAAAAGGATGAAATCGGTAAAAATATACGTTGTGGCGAAGGTTGGATAAATTTTACAGGAATAAGACCTTATATCTCTGGAAGAAGAGTAAATTTGGTAGATTTAATACTCCTGAACTGGGACTACTCGATAAGGAGAGTAATAAGTGTAAGAATTAACGGAAGTGTCGAAATAGTTGATCGTTCGAAGATGGAAAAAAGAATGGCTGAAATCGCGGAAAAAAATGGTGCAGAAATAATAACTGGAAAAAAATTGGGGCTAAATCATTCGCTTAATTTTGGTTGTGATCTTCTAGTAGATGCAACTGGATATCCGTCAATGTGGTGCAGAGAATTTGGTGGAAGAAAGCCACATGCATCTGCCATTCATGTAATAACCGACAAAGATGAGGAGAGGATTAGGTTGTTTCTTTACCCAAACTTTGATGGATATTTTTATGTTTTTCCCATGGCAAATCGTGGATCAAAAATAGGTGTCTGCACCTTTAGCACGTCAGAAAGACCATTAAGGCAAATTCTCGATACGATGATTGAAAAATCTGCACTTTTTGGAGATTTTGAACGCATAAGATATAGTGGCGGACCAATAGGGTGCTATAGGAACTCACCGTTTATCAGACAATTTCTTGGAATACCTATTGCTCTTGTAGGAGACGCTGCAGGCTTAGCGGATAGATTTGCAGCTGAAGGTATGACAAAGGCTATAATATCTTCCAGAATTCTTGCAGAATGTGCAAAGAATGGAAGATTAAAAAGTTACGAGAAAGAATACTATCGTAGGATGAGAAGTCATTACACTCTTACCCGGATCTTTGAAATTATCCGAAAAAGATTAAAAATTGCTGAGACGCTTGGAAAGATCAGCGTATACGATCTTGTAAACAAGATTGCTTGCGGCTTGTCAATAAAAGAGAACTCAATGTCGAGCGAAAATTCAATTACCAAGCAAAGTTTTTGATCTTTGAAAACCCCCGAAAGCTTCTTATTTGTGAGATTAGAATATTAAAACATGCAAGCGATGAAGAAGTTTGGAGAAATAGTTTATACACCAGAAGTGGAGGACAAGCTTGCAATTTCGAAGCGAGAAAACCACACACCAAGGATCGAGGCGCCAAAAGAAGTAAAAGCTGGAGAAGTCTTTGGTGTTAGAGTATACATTCAAGGGCATCCAAACACAGTTCAGCATTCCTTTAGATGGATCGAACTATACTTTTACGAAGAAGGGAGAGACTTCAATCCAGTTTTTGTTGCAAGGGCAGAGCTAACTCCGGAGATTTCGGAACAGGAGGCAAGCTTCAAGGTTAAAATAAATAAGAGCGGAGTTCTATATGCTTTAGCCTACTGCAATCTCCATGGAGTTTGGGAGAATAGGGTTCAGACAAAAGTTATTTAGTTTTTCATTTTTAATAAAATTTCTCTAATTTTTCTATATTTCTCGTAAACTTCGCTGTAATCGATGCCTGAAGGCAAAACAGTTGTGAACTTAGGCACAAATTTATCAAGCACGTATTTCAACGAAAAACCTATTGAAAGACAAGCGAGCATCGCCGCTCCTCTCGCAGTAGCTTCAACATCTTCAGAGATTAGACAAGGCTTTTTTATCACATCTGCAAAGATCTGGTTCCATAGATGGCTTTTTGCACCGCCACCATCGAGTCTAAGCTCATCAACCTTTATACCAAGGTTTTCCATGATCTCCACGTTTGTATTGACTTCAAAAGCGACGCTTTCCATTACTGCTCTTGCGATGTCTCCTCTTGAATGCCCTAAGGTTAGACCATAGAAGGCTCCTTTTGCTTCTGGATTCCAGTGTGGACAACCAGCGCCAGAGAAGAACGGGAAGATCATTAGCCCACGTGCTCCCACCCCTGAAGCCTTTGCTTCTGCATTTAAAACTTCATAACTCTCGTTTGCAAAGAAATTTCGCTTTACCCATTCAAGAAGGCTACCAGTTGTAAAAATGCTAACCTCTGCGACGATCTTTGGCACCACATGAGCGGAATAAATTAGCTCCCCGCCGTGCATTTTTTCAACAGGAGCAATCATGAAAGTTCCTGTGCCAGTTGTGGACTTGATCTTACCCTCCTCAACAACTCCTTGAGCAAATGCACTGCACTGCTGGTCTCCACCGCCTACAGCAATTATTGGTTTCGATCTTAGCTCGAGTTCTCTACTTCTAAGCTCTCCAATTGCCTCACCTGAGTTTTTTATTTCTGGAAATTTATCGAGATCTACTCCAAAGGTCTCAGCAATCTTTTCAGACCATCTTAAACTTTTAAGATCCATCAACATCGTTCTTGAAGCATTTGAAAAATCTGTGACCGCAATTCCAGTTAGCTTGTAGACTATGTAGTCATGCACAAGCATGAACTTCCACGTCTTTTCAACAACATTTGGATAATTTTTCATCCACCAAAGGATCTTTGGCAGTGAAAAATACGGATCGGGTTTTAAACCTGTTATTCTAAAGATTTCTTCACCCATTATTGACTTTATCCTCCTAACTTCTTCCACTGTTCTTCTATCCTGCCAGACGATCGCTCTTGTAAGCGGATTTCCAGTTTTTGAGACTGGCACGATTGTTTCTCGCTGATTGGTAACAGAGACTGCAAAAATATCATCCTG
Source organism: Archaeoglobaceae archaeon (assembly GCA_025059545.1). Next base: position 10,170 of record JANXDJ010000034.1, on the reverse strand, counting down.
AGCATTTGCAAGCTTAATTGCGGAATTACATGCCTTAACGACACTTTTCCACCAATCTTCAGCATTTTGCTCAACCCATCCAGGATTTGGATAATAGCTTGGAAATTCTGTATAACTCTGAGCTACAAGATTTCCCTCGAGAGAATAGATCCCTGCTCTAATCCCCGTAGTTCCAGCGTCGATGCCGAGAACGTAGCTCATCAGATCACCTATCACTTTTATTAGAAAAAGAATAAATATTCTTCGACGACCTTATTGCGGTGGGAATTTGAAAGACGTCATAGTTATCGGAGCGGGCGTTACAGGGAGCTTCATCGCAAAAGAGCTCTCAAAATTCAATCTGAAAGTTTTGGTTATTGAAAGAAAACTTGCTCCAGGCTTGGAACAGACAAAATCATGCTCAGGGATTATACATCCATTTCAACTGCCTTTCAAGCTTTTAAGGAGCAAGCTTTGCCTTGAAGGAAATAGAATGATGGATGCTGAAGCTGAGGAGCTTGGCTTTGAGTTCAAGCGTGTTGGTTTGATCACAGTTGCAACCAATTTGCTCACCTTTTTGGCAATCCCATTCATAATCCAATATTTAAGAAAGCACGGAGTAAAAGCGGAGCGAATTGGAAAGAAAAAGCTACTTGAAATGGAACCGAATCTAAACGAGAATGTTTATGGTGGCATTCTTATTCCATCTGCAGGTGTCGTAAATCCGGTGGAGATGACTGCGAAGGCTTGCTTATTTGCGAAGCTTAACGGCGTTGAATTCCTTTACGGCTGTAATGTTAACGGAATCCAGAAAAAGGATGAATATTTTGTCGTAAAAACGAATAAAGGAGATTTTGAGAGCAAAGTTGTCATAAATTGTGCGGGCATCTATGCAGATGAGATCGCTAAGATGATTGGCTACGAGATGAAAATAATTCCGGGAAAGGGGACGCATATAGTTTTTGCGGAAAAGGGATTTACGAACCATTTAGTGGTAGCAATTCCTTTAAAGCCAAACAAGAGAACAAAGGGTGGTGGAGCTCTAATCGGCTTTGATGGAAAACCAATATGGGGACCCAATTTAATTGATGTCGAAAGCAAGGAAGACACGAGTGTTAAAAAGGAAGAAATTGAAGGCATAATCGCAAAGTTTTCTCCTCTTTTCAAAAGAACTCCGAATGAGATCATAGCAGTCTATGCTGGGTTAAGATCGATTGCTGGAAGCGATTTTGTGATCAATGAGCCTGTTAAATGCTTCATAAATGTTGCAGGTATTCAAAGCCCTGGCTTGACTGCTGCTCCAGCGATAGCAAAAATGGTCCTGGAAATGATTTCTAAGCATTTTGAACTTAAGAAGAAGGATAAAATCTCGAGATTGCCAAAAAAGAAGAGCGAAGAGGAGATTTGCAAATCTCTTGAGGAAGATGAAATAGTATGCTTGTGTAACATGGTAACTAAGAAGGATATTTTAAAGATCGCTGAGGAGTTCAAGTGCTTTGATGGAGTGAAGCAAATAACGTGGGCAGGAATGGATTGTGAGAGATGTAAGGCAGAAATTATAAGGCTTGTTGGTGAAAAAGTGCTTAAAGACAGTGAAGGAGGGGAGATTGCATGGTTTTAATTGCTGGCGCTGGCTACAGTGGGCTTCTTTGTGCTAAAAAGTTGCTCGATTTGGGCTACAGTGTGAGAATTTTTGATTTCAAAAAAACTGGTGGAGAACTTGCAGTTTTTAACAGAATTCCCGAATTTAGAGAGCATTATGGAAGCTTTATTGAGGAAATGAAATCGATTATGAACGAAGTTAAGGTTGAAAAAGGCTGTGTTATTTCAACAAATCCAATTAGGATCTTAAAACCAAATGGAATCGAAGTTTTAAGCGATAAAGCCATTATTGCGACTGGTGCTGTGGATCGAAGTCCATGGGTTTTCGGCAAAAGACCCGCTGGTATTTTCTCCCCAGAGACTGCAATAAAGCTGATCGCTGATGGATACAAGATCGGAAAAAGTTTTTTGCTCGCTGGCGAGAGCGTAGCTCTTGATCTTCTTGAAAAAGTTTTATCCAAAAACTTCGAAGTGGAAAAAGTAAAATCGATAGAAGTTTACGTTTATGGCGATAAAAGGGTTGAGAAGGTTGAAGTTAATGGAGAGGAGTTTAAATGCGATGCTTTGATACTATTTAGAGGAAGAAAAACCTTCAATCCAAAGAACTTGCAAGGAGATCTCATAGGAAATGCGGTTGTTTGCGATTACGATTACTCAGAGGTAAGAAAGAACGTCGAGGAATTCATAAATCTTAAATATCGTGTCAAGTAGTCTCAGCATGAACCTAAAGCTAATCTTAGCTCCTTTATTCGTTCTCGGGATTGCAGATTCGGCATATTTGCTTTACGAGCATTATTTACTCTACACACTACCTTATTGTCCCGTTAATTCATGTTTGCCACCAAATATGCCTTTTCCAAGCTTTATTCTTCCATTTTTTGGTCTAATTTGGTTTTTAGCTGGATTATTTCTGCTATACGTTCGAAGTAATAAAATCATACTGAAAATCTGGCAGATCTCTGGAGTTCTCGGAGTTATCTTTCTTTTTGGCTATTCAATTTTAATCGGCTATTTCTGTCCTTACTGCTATCTTGCCCATGCAACTGGACTAATTCTCGTTGGACTATCTTTTAGAATGGGAATACCAGAAGAACGAGCAAAATCAAGATAGGTGTTGCAACTGCGTTTACTGCAATTCCAGCAAGCACAAGCTTTGAAGCAAGCTTTATTGGGAAAATCGAAGCGTAGAATGGCAAAGAATGTCTTGGATAATCCATAATGGCGATGAATAGAAATCTGCCTACAAGAAGTGCGATTAGGCATTCCCTAACGCTTATAAGTCCGTTTCTTAAAAATTCGCCTGCAGTGAGCACAGAAGACATTGGACTGAATATATGGATTGAAATAAGTGCAGCGAAGTTTGAAGAGAAGCCAAATTGCTTTGTGTAAATGTCTAAGCGTTCAGAAACGAGATCGAAGAAACCTGCTAATAGTAGGAGCGTAATGATCACTGTAATGACTACATATCTCAAAACAACTTTCTTAGTCATGTCTATTGCGGAATTAAATGATGACTTTAGCACATCATTCCTGTTTTTCGAATTTTTAGGCAATTCCAAGCTTATTTCTGCCCTCTTAACCCTCAATCTTCCATAGACTATACCTATAAGCATGCATATGAGAGCCGAGGCGAAACTCAAAGCTATGTAAGCTGATCCCACAAAAAAACCGAGAGCAGCAAGTGAAACTGGTAGATAATAGCGGAATAGAAAGAAAACGGTTGAAAATGGGCGAGTTACAAGCTTGTATGCTATGACAGTTGAGTCATCAATTCCGTTCTTCTCCTTCAAGGAGCCAACGATGCTTAAGCCTCCACGGACGTCAATTGTAGAGATTATCGCAGGGATCGAGAAGATCTCAGGTAGGTTTGCAGATCTCATCAGTGGAGCCAATGGTCTCGAAATCACTCTTGCAAAGCCAAACTCGAGTATTAGACTGGCTAAGAAAACACCAAGAAAGCATGCGATAGCCATCGTGGCTATTGAGTATAATATGTTCAGTGGTTCCACTTCAGTACCTCAAAACTTCTGCATTTGTAAGTTGCGAAATTAATTCAATATAGCTCGGCGATGGATCAAAAGCTTTTGTTCTCGTATCATAAATTTCGAGTTTAACGCCTAGCTTTGTGAGAAAACTGCAGATCTTTACAAGATCCTCCTCGACTTTATTAAAAAGGGGGACATTCGCTTTTCCGTCGGTGATCAGTATCCCATGCACATTCATATTCTTCATACTCATCGCTTTAGCCATTGAAAACAGTTTGAACAATGCGGAAGGCAGAGGAGTTTTACCTCCAGTTGGAAGGTTATCGATTGCATCGAAAACATCTTCGTATCTTCTTGTTGGATTCACCAACACATTCGCTTCGTTTCCCTTAAAAACGATCAGAGAAAGAAGGTTTCTTCGCTGATAAGAGCTTTCAACGATCTTTTTCGCAATTCCCTTCGCAATACTGATTCTTTTCTGCAAAGACATGCTCCCGCTTGAGTCGAGGATTATTGCGGTAAGCTTTGGTGCTCTTGCTCTCCTAATGTTTATTCGTAGATCTTCATCGCCAACCTCTATTGGATGACCTCGAAGCATTGCAGAATTTAGAGTTGCGAAAAAGTTTATGTCCGTAGATCCTTTCAACGGCATCATGTAGGAAATTGGTATTCCTATTGGTTTTCCGATAAGCGTTACTTTGCAGTCTCGTGAATTTCTGCCTCCAAAATGCTTTTTCTCTTCTCTCTGAACAGACTTCTCCATCTCGATGTCAATTGGATCGAATTTTATATCCGAACTGCCTATTGCTTCATTGCTATCGCTTTCTTTCTCTTCCCCTCTTCTCATCTCACTGCTTAAATTATTGTCTTCAGCTTTTTGGTCTTGCATTTTTGGCAAGCTCTGGGGGATTTTTGGTTTCTGGAATGGTCTTGATCTAATTCGATGTGGCAAGGTTAACTCCATTGCCCTATTGAGATCTTCAAGACTAACTTTCTTTCTTCCTTCGAATGCTGCAATCGCTTTGGCGGATTTAACAGTAGTTATCTCCGCTCTATGAGTTTTAATCCCCATTTGGATGATCGTTTCAACGAGAAGTTTCAAAAGTTCTTCATCGATCTTCACTCCATTTAGTATTGTTTTAGCATTCATAATCGCGTTTCTAAGCTTTTCATCCTGTTTTCTAAACTTTTCATAGAATTTCTGTGGATCCATCTGAAATTCGGTTACTCTTTTCACGATCTCCATTCTTTCTTCAGCGTTATTCGATGCTTCGATCACTACGAACATTCCAAATCTGTCTAAAAGTTGCGGTCTTAGCTCACCCTCTTCAGGATTCATTGATCCTACGAGTATGAACTTGCTCGGATGCTTCAGCGAGATCCCTTCTCTTTCAACAAAGTTCCAACCCATCGCAGCAGAGTCGAGCAGAACGTCTGCAATGTAGTCTTCCAGCAAATTTACTTCGTCGATATATAGAATGTTTCTGTTAGCTTCAGCCAAAATTCCGGGTTGCAATGCTCTTATCCCCTCTTTTAAGGCTCTATTTATGTCTATTGTTCCTACAAGCCTGTCGAGGGTTACGCTGAGTGGAAGATCTATAACTCTCATCTTTCTTTTTGCAATTTCTGTTTCTCCTTTCTCTGCTTTCTCTCTGCAATTATCGCACATCTCTGCAAAGTTGTAAGGATTGCAGTTGAATGCACAACCTTCAACAATTTCGATCTCTGGCAAAACTTGAGAAAATGCTCTAACCATTGTCGATTTTCCTGTTCCCTTATCACCGCTCAGCAGAACGCCGCCTATCGTTGGATCTATTGCGTTGCAGATTAAAGCAAGCTTAGCTTTTTCTTGCCCAACTATTGCTGAAAATGGGAAGAGCTTCATTTTATCACCTCCTCAAGAATTCCATCCAGATCTAAGAACTTTTCCTCAATTTCTTTTTTAACTTCGTCACTTGCTTTCCAATAACCTCTTTTTTCTGCTTCAAGCAATCTTTCGAGTATTTCGAGTGTTGCATAAGTATTCAATTCTTTCAATCTCCTGAACATTTTCTCGTCAAGCACAAATCTTTCCGCAACTTTGTCCCAGATCCAATTCTCAACTGAGCCAGTTGTTGCAGATAATCCAAGAAGATTCTCAACTCTGTCTGCGATCTTCTGCACACCCAAAAAGCCATGCTTGAGCATCTCTTCAATCCAGAGGGGGTTCAAATTTCTCGTCACACTCCCTCTTTCAATCGCCTCACCAATGCTTTCAACTTTTACGTCATCTTTGGTAGAATCTGCAATGAGCATTTCAGGCTTTTTACCTTTTAAAAGTTCAACGGTCTTTGAAATTCCCCCGAAAAACTCGTAGTAGTGATCTAAGTCTGTTATCTCGTAATCATTGCTACTTCTAACTTGTGAAATCAGCTCAACAGTTTTTAACAAACTTCTAAATTCTTCTTTAGCCTTGAAACCGTGAAATTCTTTTCCATATGCGAAGCACATTGAGCTTAAGTAGGCATCAGCCAAATCCTCTTCAGAATTCCATGCACTATCTTCTACAAGCTGGATCATTCTCGTTCCGTATTCAGTAGACCTCGGACCGAAAATTCTTAGAGTTGTTCCAACCTCTTTTGCATGCTTTTTTACAAAATTCATATTTTCTGGCTCATTTAGCTCAGAGACTATTTTTATTGTTTTATCGATCAATTCGACAACATTTGGAAACATATCCCTGAAAAATCCACAAATTGTAACTATAACGTCTATTCGCGGTCTCTTGAGCTCTTCGAGACTCTTAATTCTCAGCTCCTTCTCCCAGGGTGTTTTGTGAACAATTTCAACACCGAGATACTCAAAGATCTGTGCCACCGTTTCGCCATAGCTTTGAGCGGTTTCAAAACCCCAAAGAACCACAGCAATGCTTTCAGGATACCTATGATTCTTTTCGTAAAATCTTCTTAAAGTTTCTTCAGCTATTCTTTTTCCCCTTTCAACCGCTCCCTCCGTTGGAACTTTTAAAGGATCGAATTGATAAATGTTTCTTCCAGTTGGCAGAGCTTCGGGATTTCTTATAACATCTCCTCCAGTAGATGGTTCTATATATCTTCCATCTAAGGCTTGGATAAGATTTTCAATTTCCAAGGAATTGTCTATGAATCTCTTTGAAATCTCGAAGTTATTTTCGAGAATTTCTCTGAACTCTCTCCTGCACTTGCCCGAGAAAAATTCCTCAACGATCTTCTCAGCTTCTTTTTCTAACAATTTTCTTTTTCTCAAATCGAGTTCTTCAAAAATTTCCCCCCTCTTTTCTGCAAGCATTTTTGAAATTTTTCTAATTGAAATAGCGAGCATAAACTCTTTAAGCTCTTTTTCGGAGTATTTCTCACCAAGAACATGCAATCCCTTTGGAATTATAGATCGCTTAAACTCATAAAGCTTTAATTCAATTTCTTCAAGATTCTCTCCAAGATTGAGTTTTTTAGCAACTTCGATAGCTTTTCTCTTCACAGCTTCAGCTCTTGCAGGATCTTTGCCAAGGGCTTCTCTAAATTCTTCTATTAGATCTTCAAGTTTCAAATAATCCTCGTAAAGTCCTGAAAAGGTATAAGGCGGTGAGTTGTAGCTTATAAGTGTGGAATAAAGTCTTCTCTTCGCTATTGTTGCTTCTGAGGTGTTTACCACATGGTAAACGTAGATGTTCGGCAATGTGCCAATCAAAAGATCTGGATAACAATTTGAGCTCAATCCCGCTTCCTTACCCTTCATGAATTCCGCAGTTCCATGTGTTCCGAGATGTATCACCGCATCAGCTCTAAAAACCTTCTGGATCCAGAAGTATGTTGCGAGGTATTGATGATGAGGTGGCTTTGTTTTGTCGTGGACAGTTGAATGAATCTCGTCCCACTTCAGATCTCTCCTTACAGGCTGAACGACTATTGCAACATTACCAATGTTTACCGCAGGTATCAAAATACCCTCCTCATCGACCATTAGATCTCCAGGCGGTTCTCCGAATGCATCTATGACTTCTTTCCTCAAATTTTCTGCAAGTTCATTGAAAAAGGACAAGTAATCGCTGACACTCATTCTTGGGCATTCAATCATTTTTTCAGGCAAATACTTTGGGTTAAATAGATTTTTTGATAAAAGAAGCTTTTCAACTTCCACTTCATTAACAAAATAACCTCTATTTTTCAAGTCCTTCAGAATTACCTCTAAGCTTTTGAAGGTGTCGAAATAGGCGGATTTTCCCAGATTTTCCTCTCCAGGTGGATAGTTATAAATTACGAACGCTATTCTCTTATCCTCATTTGACTTTCTCTTCAACTCAACCCATTTTTTAACCCGTTCTGCAAATTTCTCAACTCTTTCTAAAATTGGAACAACCTCTTCATTTTCAACACCGCAAATCGGCAGAGGCTCAACTGCCCCATCTATTTCTGGCAATGTAACACTGCAAAGCAGATTTATCGGATTTAATCCTCTCTCATCTTTTTTCCAGTTATCCAACTTCTGGTTGAACATCATAGCTGGTGTAAAGAGCTTGGTTTTTCTATTCTTTAGCATTTCAATCGTTTTTCTTGGATCACCTCCCATTGGACCGCCGTTCAATTGGAACCAGAGCATACTTATGATTGCATCAACTTCACAAACTTCAAAAAGCATTTCTAAAGCTTTCAGATTCAAAATTCCCTCACTGAAAACTGGAAAAACGTTATAACTGGAGAATTTTTCCAAGAGCAATTCAAGCGTTTTAAGACAGTTTTCAAAGTGCATTCCACCATAGAAGAGGATCCCGACCGAGGGCTTTTTTGGATCGTATTTTGGCTTAAAGTTGAAACCAAATTTCGGATGATAAAATCCATAGTCTGGAAACTCTGAGGGCTCTTCAACCATTAAATCGAATCCTTTAACTTTGCAAAGATGGAGAAACATGTTTCTGTAATTCTCAAAACCTGCATTAGCCCAGTAACGAAGTGTTTTGACGTAATCTTTTGCATCTTTGAAAGTTCCAAACGGTAGAATTTTTCCCAAGGTTTCAATCGTTTTTTGTATTATTTCTATCCTTCTCTTTATAGTTTCTGGTTTTGAAACTTCTGAGATCACTCTTGCAGGCATTCTGAATTTCCCAAGTTTAGCTTTGGACATCAAAGTGCTTCCTCCTACTAACACGATAACATCTTTGTCTCCAAAATCGATCTCCTTCAGTAATCCCGGATCCCCTCGGACATCAAGTAAAATTAAGTCTGAATCATCTACCAATTTCTGAAGATTTTCTTTTGTAAATTTATGTAGCTCATAGGAATACACGAGTTCGATCTCGCAAAAGTCTCTCACGGATTCGATCGCACTTTTTAGGCTTTTGTTTGCGATCGTTGAGACTAACAGTATTTTCATAAAAATCACCGATAATATATCGCTCTAATTAGCTCTTCCTCCTCTCTACCCATATCTACATCTCCAACTATCCAACTTCTGTATTCAAGCACAGTTAGTAAGAAATAAGGCTCCAAGAACTGCATTGGCTTAAAAGATTCTTTATAAACCGCATTTCTTTTTACAGCTTCAACATCGCTGAAAGCTGGATCTCTGAGGATTGCATTTTCATCGTATTTCGCAAAGTAGCTTATTATCCAAATCTGCGGATTCTCCTCTACGATCCACTCTTTACTAACGTGTATCCATGTGGAGTTGCACTCTTTCGGATAAACGATTTTCCCTCCAACCGCTTCGATGAAAAGAGCGTAGTTGTTGTAGCAGGCAATGTAAGTCGGTGATGTGAACGAATATATGACTTCAACCCTTTCCTCCCGCTTTGAAGAAATCTCCTTCCATCTCTTTTCTATTGAATTGCAAATCTCTTCTGCTCTTTTCTCCGCATTGAAGATCTTTCCAAGCAATTTTGCCTGTTTACAGATATCCTCTGGATAATCGTTTATGTAGCCTATTCTAACAATCGGTATCCCCAATCTTTCGAGCTTTTTTGCATTCTCCTTATATCCTGGAGGCTCATCCCAGACTACAATTACGTCTGGATTGAGCGATACGATTGCCTCTTCATTGATCCTATTCATGTCTCCAACTGTTTGGAATTCAGAAATTTTAGGGTCGATTTTTAGAATTATTGGATTCAACTTTGCGTTGTCTGAAACTGCAACAACCTTTTCTTTTATTCCAAGAGCATAGATCCAAGACTCTCCTGCAAGAAAGACCGCTTTTTTAGGACTCTCAATGAACTCAACCTCTCTGCCAGACATGTCGACAATCTTAAAAGCTCTGTTCTCTTCAATTTCTGGTTTTTCTGAGCATCCTAATAAAAGAATTGTAAGAATTATAAAAATCACAAGAAACCTCATTTTATCACCCTAAAAGCCTTATCAACTTCTTTCATATTTTCTTTCCAGTATTCAACGTCATCAGAGGATAAAAATTCCACCGCCCCTCCCTGAACTTCTCCAACGATTGTGTCTTCAAGGATGCAATCTATTTCCCCATAAACTTCCCTTATTCTGTTTATCTTATCTTCATTCGCTTTCCAAAGTCCTCTCTCTTTTGCCTCGAGAAGTCTTCTCGCAATCTCTTCCATCGCATATAGATTGTTCTCCTTGAAGAATTC
>JANXDJ010000033.1 GCA_025059545.1 Archaeoglobaceae archaeon | reverse complement strand
TAATTCTCTCATTAATTGCTTGGGTATTTTTTGGATTATCTGTTGTTATTGGCTTATTTTCTGGTTTATTAGATATGGAATTTAAATATAAAAATCTTTTAAAAGAAATTAAGGGTAAAATATCTAACTAGTGAAGAAGAGTTGTCTACTCTATCCTTTATTTTAGTAGTTTCACTGGGTTTCATATTATTTTTAGGATTGCTTGCTGATTTAATTCTCTCATTAATTGCTTGGGTATTTTTTGGATTATCTGTTGTTATTGGCTTATTTTCTGGTTTATTAGATATGAAATTTAAATATAGAAATCTTTTAAAAGAAATTAAGGGTAAAATTAGAAAAATAAAGAAAGAGGGAACTAAAAAAGAAGGGGAAATAATAAAACAACTTGGAAGATCGACTTATCTTATTAAAAGAGATGGGGAAGTAATAATAAGAAAGTGTTTCGCTGAAAGACCAAGTTATGAGAAAAAGGAGATCCTGAGAGGTATTGGCTACTGGCTTCAGCTATCTAACATCCCCGAAATTCCAAGAGTAAGAGGTTTCGATGCTAAAAATCTTTGCATTGAAGTTGATTTTATAAATGGGGAGACTTTGAGAGAAATTATAAACAAAAAGGGACGGATTTTAGAGAAAGAAGCTTGTAAGATCGCCTTAAAAATAGCCGAAGTATTAGAAAGGGTTCATCAAATGGGTTTTGTCCATAGAGATTTAAAGCCAGAGAACATAGTCATTCGAGATGATAATGTTTTCATAGTGGATTGGGAGTTTATTGCAAAAGAGGGTGAAGAAATACTGGCAATCGTTGGTTCCGCAGCTTACTCACCAAAGGACATTGGAGAAAGAGTGTCTGCAAAGCAAGATGTATACAGCTTGGGAGTTATAATTAACGAGATGGTTACAGGAAGCGCTATTGCCACGTATGCTGGAGAAAGACAAAGTGAGCTCTTTAAAATAGTCAACGATGCAATAGCACAGAAAGCAGATATGAAAGAGATTAGACAAGAGCTCGAGAATTTGTTAAAAAAAAGATGAATTTTTCAGTCTGAAAAGGTAAAATTATATGTAACAAAACATTTATAAAACAGAATTTAAAGAGAGAAGAGAAAAAATTGTAAAGGACATAAATGCTTTGAAAACAGAACTAAACTTGGATTTGCCGGCAATCTTTAAAAACTATTTTGGATCATTGGTATGAAAATTGGAGGGGAAGAAAAAATAATTATTTTGCCCCCAATGGAAAGAACACGACCAACAAGAACCGAACTTGAGAAACTTGAAAGTGAAGAAAAGCAGATACAGCTTGAGTATAGGATAAAACAGCTAAATGAAATTTTGAGAAAGAGTATAGAGGGTCTGAAATTAAGTAAGAGCTCTGAAGAGATATTTTTAAACAAGAGAATCGTTGTAGAGACGCTATGCAATCTTGCAATTGCCTATGCTGAACTTAATAAGAGAGCGGAACTACTCAATACACTGATTGACTTAAAATTTTACACAAACAAGAATATAAATGAACTTTTGAGTGCAATCCAAACAGTTGAATTAATTATAAAAGAGGGGATCAACATTAAAATCGATTTCTTAGATAGATTAAAAGTGTTGTTGCACAGAATAAAAAGAGAACACGAAATTTTCGAGCCTTGATTGATTTAATGAATTAATTAAAAATAATGGGGCCGCCGATATTTGAACTCTGATCTTTGGATCCCAAAGCCAAAAGGATCTAATAGCTTATGTGTTTTTATATCTCTTGCAGAGTTTGCATTGCGATCTTGCAAACAACCGATGCGAAAAGGTTTGATTAACGCCGGGGGTGGGATTTGAACCCACGCGGGCGATGCCCACACGCTCTCCAGCGATTAGACTCCAGGCGTGCGCCTTGCCACTCGGCAACCCCGGCTTTAATGTTGGATGGTATTGTGGGATATATGACTTTCTGAAGATGTGAAAGCTTATTATATTTCCTCTCTCGAATTGCTTTGTGGTTCGGGGTCTTGAGAGATATACTGCTATAAATAGCAATGAAGCGGTTTCAAAGTTTCAGATCCTTAAAAGAATGCCTGCCGAGCGAGCGGAAGGATTTGAAGAAAACTTAAAGATTCACTCAAGACTGAAAAAAGAATTTAAGAAAATCTTAGCAGAATCAAGCCCCAAAATTCTTGAAGAGGACTTGGCAAGATATTCTTTCCTGCATCTCAAAAAAGAGTTGCTCTTAGAAATGCTAAAAGAGTGCAGATTCTGCGAGAGAAAATGTGGAATAAACAGATATGAAACTAAAGGCTTTTGCAAGTGTTCCGCAAAGAGCTACTACAGTAGCGAATTCCTTCATTTAGGCGAAGAGCCTGAATTGATTCCATCGCACACTATTTTCTTCAACAGATGCACCTTTGCATGCGTCTTCTGCCAGAACTACGACATAGTGAACAGCGATGAAATGGTTGCTGATTCAAGAGAACTTGCGATGCTAATCGATATCCGCTACAGACAGGGAAGCAGAAACGTGAACTTTGTAGGTGGAAATCCGGATCAGCATGCACATACAATTGCAGAAACTTTGCTTGAGGTTAGATCGAACATTCCGGTGGTTTGGAATTCTAACATGTTCCACAGCGAAGAGCTCGCTGAGATCATTGAAGATTTCGTCGACGTTTGGCTTGGTGACTTCAAGTATGGCAATGACAGCTGTGCTTTAAGATATTCAAAAGCTCCGAGATATATGGAAGTCGTTACGAGAAATTTTTTAAGAGCTAGGGAAAATGGAGAGCTATTGATTCGACACCTTGTTATGCCGAACCATATAGAATGTTGCACCGCAAAAGTCGTTGAATGGGTGGCTGAAAATCTTGGAGATTGGGTTAGATTCAACCTAATGTTTCAATATCGTCCAGTTTACAAGGCTTATGAGTATCCGGAGATTGCAAGGAGGCTTACTGGGGAAGAGATGAGAAGAGCTTATGAAATAACCTCAAAGAAGCTAAGAAATCTTGTATGAACCTAAATGAGCTTCTTGACAAAATTGAGAAGGCAGTTGAAAAAAGGGTGCGTGAGAAAGATGTTCACAAGGCAGAAGTTCTTGCAAGAAAGGGAGATATTGCGATCATTCTCTCTTCGGGGGCAATACCTTCTGGGAGTGCTGTAGCGTGGCTTTCTGGAGAGATCATTCCATTTGGCTGGGTAATCGATCTCAGGAGAACAAAGAATGGATATCTGCTTGCGGTAAAGGAGTTTGAAGTTTTTGATGGTGATAGAATTGTAGAAGCGGAGAATTTGCTCAGCATAGCCATGAGAAAGGAAGTTGTGAGTAGGACAGACGAAATCCTTGATTTCAGCTATTGGAGCGGTGTTAAAAAGGTTCAAGCTCCAGAATGGCTTGACAGATGGCAGAGGGAATGTTTTTCAGCATCGTGCTCCCTTGAAGAAGGTGAAATTTTACTTGTAATTGGTCCTCCAGGCACAGGAAAGACAACTTTTATTGCTGAGAGTGCAAAAAAGCTCTCGGAGAAAGAAAGAGTCTGGATCACTTCGAACACAAACATTGCAGTCGATAACGTTCTCGAAAAGCTTGAGAATGCATTAAGGGTTGGGCATCCTTCGAAGCTCACTGAAGATGTGAAGAGACACAGCTTTGAGGCTAAAATTCTATCTTCCATAACCTTCAACACCTACGAGGAGCTTGCAAAGAAGATCCAATCCGCATATAAGGAAATAGCGAGTATTCAGGAGGATATATTGAATGCTGGTAAAATTGCAGTTGGATCCACGATCTTGAAGGGTGCTATGAGTCTTATTCGGAATTATGAATTTGATACAGTATTTATAGATGAGGCGAGCAACACTTGTATTTCATTGGCATTACTTGCACTTGAAAGGGCAAAGAAGGCTGTAATCGTTGGAGATCCTTACCAACTTCCCCCAGTGTATGAGATAAATGTGCCAAATGCAGTGAAGTTCTCCGCTTTTAATTACCTTTACGAACTCTTTGGTAAAAGCCTTTGGCTAAGGAGGCATTACAGATGTAATGCGGACATAATTGCCTTTTCAGCAAAGGAAGTTTATAAAAATCTCGAGATTGATCAGAGGTGTTTCGAAGTTAAGATCCCAAAAGTTAAGACGAGCTTTCCTGAGATTGGAGATCCAGAGAAACCTATTTTATTCTTAGATTGTAATGGAGAAGAAAAGAAGATTGGAGCATCGAAAATAAATGAGCTGGAAGCTGAAATTGCTTGTGAGATCTGTGATGAACTCGTAGAAGCTATAGGTGAGGAAGAGATCGGAATTATAACCCCTTATTTGAAGCAGAAGGAGTTGATCAAGTCGATCTTGGGCGATTTTGGAATAAACTGCGAGGTGGCTACTGTGCATAGCTATCAAGGAAGAGAAAAGGAAGTAATTATATACTCGATCACCGCAACCAAAAATCTTTTCTTCGCTTCAGACAAGAGGATCTTTAACGTTGCTCTGACAAGGGCAAGAGCAAAGTTCATTGCTTTAGGAAGCTCGAGAGCACTTGAAGGCAGAAATTTCCTTCTTTCGAGATTTCTTGAGTATGTAAAGCAAAAAGGAGGGTATGTTTCAGCAAGAAAAGTATTTTAGCATCCAAAGCAATTTTCTTCATGGTCGTTTATAAGGGTGTTGAGATCGAAGCCCTTCATGGAGACATAACTAAGCTCGAAGTCGATGCAATCGTTAACGCTGCAAATACACACTTGATAATGGGCGGGGGAGTTGCTGGAGCGATAAAGAGGGCTGGAGGAAAGGAGATTGAGGATGAAGCGATTAAACAAGGTCCTATTAAAATAGGTTCTGCTGTTGTGACTTCAGCAGGAAAGCTAAAAGCGAGATTTGTGATCCATGCTCCAACGATGGAGCTCGATTTTAAGACGGATGAAAATAAGGTTAGACTTGCGATGATCGCAGCTTTGAAGAAAGCTGAAGAGTTGAATTTGAAAAGTTTGGCATTTCCAGCACTCGGCACTGGTGTCGGAGGGCTCGAAAAGGATCTTGTTGCGAAGATCATGGTTAGGGAGCTAAAAAAGCACTTAGATTCTGGAAGTAAACTTAAAAAAGTTCTCTTTGTGGACATAAATGCTGAGCAAGTGGAATTCTTCAAAAAAGAGCTTGGAGGGTTGAAATGATCGGAAGGTTTTTAGCCAATGGAAAACTCTACGAAGGGAAATTTGAGCTAAATAGGGACATATTAGTCTTTGGTTCTCTCGAATTTCCCGTTGCTTGCATAAAGTTTTTACCTCCAGTGATCCCGAGTAAGATCGTTGCAGTGGGACTGAATTACTTGGATCACGCCGAAGAGCTTGGAATGCCAACTCCTGAGGAGCCGATCATCTTTATGAAACCTCCAAGTGCAGTTATTGGCGATGGAGATTCAATAATTATCCCGGGTGCTTCTAAGAGGGTTGACTACGAAGGAGAACTTGCGGTTGTGATCGGTAAGAGATGCAGGAATGTTTCAAAGGAGAAAGCTAAGGACTTCATTCTTGGCTACACTTGTTTCAACGATGTCACCGCAAGGGATCTTCAAGCCAAAGATGGGCAGTGGACGAGAGCGAAGAGTTTTGATACATTTGCTCCACTTGGTCCCTATGTTGTGGAAATAGACGATCCAAGAAATCTAAAAATCGAGACAAGGGTTAACGGGGAGATTAAGCAGAGATCAAACACTTCTAACATGATCTTCGACGTTTACAGCTTGATAGAGTTTATTTCCTCGATAATGACTCTCGAAGCTGGCGATGTAATCGCCACTGGCACACCAGCAGGAATTGGGATGCTGAAAAGCAAAGACTTCGTGGAAGTGGAAATCGAGAAAATCGGAGTGCTTAGAAACTCGGTTATTGATCATTACATGAGTTGAGAGTATTGAATTTTTTAAGAAATACGAAAAGCTAATAAACATCATTCCTTTAAGAGGAGTGGTCAAGGATGGCTAAGGCGTTAAAAAGCCTTTAAACTCTGTTGACGACTTGGAAATTCAAAAGGGTCCGTGGCTCAGCCTGGTTAGAGCGTTCGCCTGATAAGCGAAAGGTCCGGGGTTCAAACCCCCGCGGACCCATCTTTGATTTTGAAACGAGAATGAAAGCAGGCCGAAGTTTGTCTTTGAAGCTTTTTTGAAGACAATTTAGTTTCAACAGATAGAAAAAGTTTATTAAATAGGAGTTAACCAACTTTATGGATGGAGCACTTAGACTATTGGCGTTGGCGATCATATCGTTCTTAGCGACTGCTGTGATCTGCATACCATTGGTAATAATCGGGATTCCTTTAATGATACTTGGAATTTTGGGGCTAATTTTCGGTTGAAATAGAAAAAGCTCATAAAGATCTTGGTAATTTTTCGAATGAATCTTTTTTACTTTAACCAGGGCTTATATATGGTAATTAAATATCAATCCTATAGAAATGATGACCGAAAAGTTTTAATAATTTGAAAATATTGAACCCCTATATGGGAATTTCTGATGTGAGAGGTTTAGGTTTGGTGGGTAGTATAATCGTGCTTTTTGATCTATATCTAGGGTATTTAGGTGTTCAGCGAACTGGTTTGCTCGCAGTAGTGGGACTTGTTCTCTTGCTTATAGGAGTGAGGGAGATAGCAAGAGAAGCCAATTACCCAAAGATCTTCAGAAACTATCTAATATACTTCATATTCACTGCACTTTTCTTCGTATTCCAGCAATTCACTTTGAATTTGGTCTTTCTATGGATATTGTTACTAATCGGTGCAATATTTCTCAGAATGAGCTTCAATAAAATTGAAGTTAGCTCGGGCGTTGTAATGTTCAGATATACAGCTTTAATTTATCTCATTGGTGCAGTTTTGTCCATCTTTGTGGTAGGATTAATAATACTACCAATTGCGCTCGCATTGCAAGCAGTGGCTTTCTATGCACTTCCAGACACAATTGGTCAAATTCAAGAAGAATATCCAGAGGAAATAGAGGAAGAAGCACCCATTGAGGAAGGATACAAAGAACCTGAAGAGAGGCTTTGATTTAAAAAGATTTTAAAGTTTTTTATTTTTCGTTTCATTGTTTGATTTTTCCAAGATTCTTTTTAGATAAATCCATCTATCTTCTTCTTGTGTTGTGGGAGGTTTTTTCTTTGAACTCCTCTTTTCAATTCTTCCATAAGATGCGCCATAGTCTGCAAGACTCATCCAAGTTCTCCTACTCTTAACCCCACTGCGAATTTTCTGCGCTCTTTCATGTCTCTCAATATTTTTACCAATAAGTAAAGATAAAAGAAGGCATATTGCGGTAAGGGAAACTGGGATTATCCAAGATAAACCTGCAAGAAGAAGTAGAATGATAAGGGTTGGAAAAACAACAGTTCCAAGTATAACTAAGGTTATAAAAGTCATGATGAGCATGCCGTTCTCGGGGACATCTTCCATGTTCGTTATTTTTGTGATTAAGCATATAATTTTTTGGCTGAACGTTGCAAATTGTTTTTAATCCAAAAATTTTTAAGTGTCTAAGGGCAATTCGGAGCATGTTCACAGTCAGAGTTTCTGAAATTGTTATACACTCAAAAAATATTGCTACAGTCTACTTCAACAAAAAAATACCTTCTTATCCGGGGCAATTTGTAATGCTAAACCTTTTTGGCTATGAAGAAATACCTCTTAGTCTATCTTCCTCAAATTCTGTGACGGTAAAAGCTATCGGAGAGACAACAAGGGCTATAGTTCAGGGAGATTTTGATTTTGTTGGTATCAGAGGAGCATTCGGAAAACCCTTCACAATCTCGGATAACGCCCTTATAATAGCGGGAGGAATCGGAATAGCTCCATTGAAATATCTATACGATTTTCTAAAGAGTAGAGGATATTATGTGGAGTTGATTTATGGAGCAAGAAGCGCTGAGGAGCTAATATGGATAAATGAATTTGAAAATGCAAGCTTTGCAACTGAGGATGGTAGCCTTGGATTTAAGGGCACGGTTTTAGATTTGCTTAAAAACAAAAGTTTTGAGAATTTCAACCGAATCTATTGTTGTGGTAAAGAAGAGATGCTTAGAGAAATCTATAAGTTATTAAAAAAGAAAAATTGTTTGAATAAGGCAGAATTCTCTCTTGAAAGATTTATGAGGTGTGGAATTGGAGTTTGTGGCTCTTGTGTGCTTGAAAATGGATTGAGAGTTTGTAGGGATGGACCTGTTTTTAATGGAATGGATTTAGTGGATTTTGAAGTTGAATTTTAGGAGAGGCAATCTTTAATCTATTTTTCATCAAGCTTTTAAACTCGGAAGTCTTTCTTTCGGTGTGAGATCAGATAAGTTCATTGTAATTGAAGAAGTTGAAAGCGATGAGAGATATGGCTGTTATCCTTCAAAGCGGAGCATTGAGGAACACATAAAGAAGGGTTTTGTTTGTATTGACAAACCAATGGGTCCCACGAGCCACGAAGTAGTTGTTTGGGTTCGAAAAATTCTCGGAGTGCAAAAAACCGGGCATGCTGGCACTTTAGATCCAAGAGTCACTGGAGTTCTACCAGTCTTTATAGAAACTGCTACTAAGCTTGTCAAATTCCTTCAGGAGTCTGGAAAGGAATACGTTTGCCTTATGAGACTTCATGGTGATGTTGCTGAGGGAAAAATAAGGGAAGTCTTCAAGATGTTCACTGGGAAGATCTTTCAAAAGCCACCCTTGAAATCAGCGGTTAAGAAGCAATTGAGAGTGAGAGAGATCTACAGTATGGAGATTCTTGAGATCTCTGGAAGAGATCTTCTTTTTAGAGTCTCTACGGAGTCTGGCACATACATAAGAAAGCTCTGCAAAGACATGGGAGAAGTTCTCGGCGTAGGAGCACATATGCAGGAGTTAAGAAGAACGAAAACAAGTAGTTTCAAGGAAGAGGACTGTTATACTCTTCAAGATCTGCTGGATGCTTTTCTATTCTGGAAGGAAGAAGGCGAGGAGAAATATCTTCGAGAGATCATAAAGCCTATGGAGACTGCTGTTGCTGAAATTCCGAAGATCGTGATCAAAGACACTGCAGTTGATGCAATTTGTCATGGAGCAAACCTTTCGATAAAGGGTGTTGCTTTTATAGAAAGGACAGTAAAAGAAGGGGGAAAAGTGGCAATATTTACAGCGAAAGGGGAACTCGTAGCCCTTGGAAAGGCACTCATGTCTGTTGAGACCATGACTGAACTAAAAAAAGGTTTCGTTGTAGATATTGATAGAGTTATAATGGATCGTGGAGTCTATCCGAGTGTATGGAAAAGCTCGTAGTGGCAATTCCTTCTTCAGCTCTTATAAATGAAAATGACGAGAAAATAAAGATCTATAAAATAGGCATAATTGCAAGAGCTTTGGCAATCTTTAGGGTTGAGGAAGTTGTGATCTACAGGGATCCGATTCTCGATGAGACCGAACTCATTAAAGATGTTCTCGAGTATCTCGAAACCCCCCAATACTTGAGAAAGGAGCTTATACCGATAAACGAGAAGCTAAGATTCGTTGGAGTCATACCCCCATTAGCAATTCCATCTCACAAGTCGAAACATTTAAAAATCGGTGAGTTGAGGGAAGGGGTCGTAAAAAGGGTGGCTCCTGATGGGACGCGATGGGTCGATATAGGTGTCGAAGCCCTTGCACCCTTGAAGTGTGAAGAACCAAAGGGTGCCCGCGTAACCGTCAGGGTCGTTTCGAAGACCCCGTTGCTCGTCGAGAAGGCGAAAGCAGAGGAATACTGGGGGTATAAGGTAAGATCAGCAGAGTTGGAAGATCTGCTGAAAAAGAAGAACTTGATCGTTACTTCCCGGAAGGGAAGAGTTCCGAAGCCAGAGGAATTAAGGATCGGCACCTTCGTATTTGGAAATCCAAAAGAAGGAGTCTTCGAGATCATGAGGAGGATGGGTATAGATATGGAAGTCGAAGCATGGAATACGATCCCCATGCAGGGGGTAAGAACCGTTCGCTTAGAGGAAGCAATAGTTAGCACTCTCGCAATTGTCAATTTCTTCTCATTCTGGGGTGATTCGAGATGAAGGAGCATAGACCGAAGCGTGGATCCTTAGCTTTTTCTCCAAGAAAGAGAGCTAAGAGAATCGTTCCAAGGATCAGAAACTGGCCAGAATGCAAAGAAGTTAGGTTGCAGGGATTCGCTGGTTACAAGGCAGGGATGACTCATGTAGTCATGATTGACGACAGAAAGAACTCTTTGAGCTATGGAGAGGAGGTAATAATTCCTGTTACTGTTATCGAGACTCCTCCAATGAAAGTTGCTGGCATTAGGATTTACAAGGAGACACAGTATGGTTTAAAGATCCTCAAGGAGTTTTGGGCCAATGGTCTCGATCAGTTTTTGGATCGAAGATTGAAGATTCCGAAGAATTCAGCAAATCTCGATTTGGATAAGATAAAAGAAATTGAGGGAGATGAAGTTAGAGTGGTGACTTACACTCAGCCCTATTTACTAACAGGAGTGCCAAAAAAAGTTCCAGATGTGATGGAACAGAAAATTGGTGGATCTTTTAAAGAAGCTTTGGAATATGCGATCTCTAAGCTTGGTAAAGAAGTTACCGTTTCAGAAGTTTTCAAAGAGGGAAGCATCGTTGACGTTAGCGCAATAACAAAAGGAAAAGGATTTGAAGGTGTTGTGAAGAGATGGGGAGTTATAACGATGAACGCGAAGCATGCGAGAAGCAGTAAGGGTAGGAGAGTTGGAACCCTTGGACCATGGACTCCGCACAAGATCAGATGGACAGTTCCACAATATGGTCAAATGGGATTCCACCAAAGACTTGAATTCAACAAGAGGATCTTGAAGATCGGGAACAATGGGGAAGAGATAACTCCAAAAGGAGGATTTCCGCATTATGGTGTTGTTAGAGGAAACTACGTTCTCATCGCAGGCACGGTGCCTGGGACTGTAAAGAGACTTGTGAGGATTAGAGACGCAATTAGACCGTCCAAAGCTGATTTTGCGGGTGTAAATCTTGTTTATGTTAGCACAAGCTCGAAGCAGGGGAAGTGATATGAAGGCAAGCGTTCTCAGTTTGAAAGGAGAGGTTGTGGAAGAGATCGAGTTGCCTGAAATTTTTAAAGAGGAGTTTAGACCAGACATAATAAAGAAGGCTGTGCTCTCGATTCAATCTCATCGCAGACAGCCTTACGGACCAAATCCGCTTAGTGGTGTAAATTACGCATGGGAAAACTGGGGACCCGGGCATGGATATGCAAGAGTTCCGAGATGGAAACTTGGCTTGAGATCAGTCGTTGTCCCGCAAGCGGTTGGTGGTAGAGAAGCCCATCCACCAAAGGTTCAGAAGAAATGGGAAGAAAAGATCAATAAAAAGGAAATGAGAAAAGCTCTTCGTTCAGCAATTTCTGCTACTGCAATTGAGGAAATAGTTCGTGCAAGAAATCATATCTTTGAAGGAAAACTGCCAAAGATCGTTGTTGACGACTTAGAAGCATTAACAAAAACAAAAGATGTGGTCTCGGTTTTAAAGGCAATTGGAGTCTACAGTGACATTGAGAGGGCAAAGGAGAGAAAAAGGCAAAGAGCAGGAGTTGGAAAGACGCGTGGAAGGAGATATGTTAGAAAGAAGAGTGTCTTGATTGTGGTGAATGAAGACAGAGGAATTATTAACTCAGCAAAAAGCTTGCCGGGTGTTGATGTGGTGCTCTCTAAGGATCTTAACGTTGAACTTCTTGCTCCTGGTTCTCATCCGGGAAGGCTTGTTGTTTGGACTAAGTCCGCTTTAAAGTCCTTGGGTGATCGCTTATGCTGATTAAACACTTTCTTGTGACAGAAAAATCGACAGTGGAGCTTGAGAAGAACGTTATAACCGCTATAGTAAGTTTGAATGCTGGTAAGGAGGATATAAAGAGAGAAATAGAGAGTCTCTTTGAGGTTGAGGTTGAAAGAGTAAACACGCTAATAACTCCGAAAGGTGAAAAGAAGGCTTACATAAAGCTGAAGCCCGAATACTCTGCTGAGGAAATACTTTCAAAACTCGGGGTGTTCTGAGGTGGTGATATGGGTAAACGCATAATTTCCCAGAATCGTGGAAAAGGTTCTCCAACTTACACCGCCCCTTCGCATAGATATAAAGCTCAGATCAGACACTTGCCATTCAAAGGTGAAACGATCGCAGCTAAAATTGTTGACATCGAGCACGATCCCATAAGAAATGGACCAATAGCCCTTTTAAAATTGCCTGATGGAACTGAAAAATACTTTTTAGCAATCGAAGGGCTCGGGACTGGAGATTGGATCTATGCTGGCGAAAGTGTAGAGATCTCTCCGGGAAATTCAACATATCTTAAGAACATTCCTGAAGGAACCGCAATTTGCAACATCGAAGCAAAACCAGGAGATTTAGGAAGATTTGTAAGGGCAAGCGGAGCATTTGCTTTAATTCTATCCAGAGAAGAAGACAAAGTCCTAGTTCAGATGCCATCCGGGAAACTTAAGTGGTTCCATCCGATGTGTAGAGCAACCATAGGCATTGTGGCAGGCGGAGGCAGGGTGGATAAACCATTCGTTAAAGCGGGAAAGAAATTCCATAAGATGAGAAGCAAGGCTGGGAAATGGCCGAGAGTTAGAGGAGTTGCGATGTGCGCAGTCTATCACCCATTTGGTGGAGGAAAGCATCAGCACGTTGGTAGACCAAAGACTGTGAGCAGAAACGCTCCACCTGGAAGGAAAGTCGGGAGCATAGCTGCGAGGAGAGCTGGAGCGAGGAGGTGATTTCATGGCTTTGAAGAGCAAGGTTGTAAGAGCGAAGGAATTTGCTTATCGTGGTCTAAGCTTTGAAGAAATCCAGAAAATGTCGCTTGAGGAGTTTATGAAGATCATCCCTTCAAGAGAGAGAAGGAAGCTTAAAAGAGGATTGACTGAGCAAGAGGAAATTCTGTTAAGGAAGCTGAGAAAGAAAGGCTCTGCGAGAACTCACTGTAGGGACATGGTCATAATCCCAGAGATGGTTGGCAAAGTTGTATTCGTTCACAACGGCAAGGATTTCGTGAGAGTTGAGATAAAGCCAGAGATGCTTGGACATAGACTTGGAGAATTCGCTCAGACAAGGAGATTTGAGAAGCACAGTGGTCCAGGAGTAGGAGCAACGAGGAGCAGTAAGTTCGTTCCATTGAAGTGATGGTTATGGCAAGGATAAAGTATTCCTATGAGCCTCAAGACGAAACGAAGGCTGTGAAAGCGATGGGCTACGAAATTCCAATGAGTTTCAAGAAGGCTATGGAGATCTGCAGAGCTATAAAAGGAAAAAAGGTTCCACAGGCGATGAAGTTCCTTGAAGACGTTATAGCGTTGAAAGTTCCAGTTCCACTCAAAAAACATAAGAAGAAAGTCGCCCATAAAAATATTCCAGGCTGGTATGCTGGCAGATATCCGCAAAAGACTGCAAAGGAAATTCTGAAGGTTTTGAATAATTTAAAAGCAAATGCGGAGTATAAGGGGCTAAATGCAAATGA
>JANXDJ010000032.1 GCA_025059545.1 Archaeoglobaceae archaeon | reverse complement strand
AGATTTTATTTTTCTGCATTTAAAAACGTCTCATAGAGTTTTTCAAGCATTTTCATGCTTAAAACATTCATTTTCGGTCATTGAGTTTTATCCATACTATTCTCGGCTCTGAATCTACTTCAAAGAGCAGCTCTTAGTGGAGGAGTGATGGGAAGTGGCATTGCACAGGTTTGTGCAACTAGTGGTTATGAGGTTTATGTTAGAGACATAGCTCAGGAATTCATCGATAAGGCTAAGGACTCGATAGAAAAGGGAATAGCAAGAATGGTTTCAAAAGGTAAAATAACCGAAGAAAAGGCTAAGGAAATTCTTGGAAGGCTAAAATTTACTCTTTCGATAGAAGAAGCCGTAAAAAATGCGGATTTGGTGATTGAAGCAATTCCAGAGGTAATGGATTTAAAAAAGAGCTTGTTTGCAGAAGTGCAGAAGTATGCAAAAAAAGACTGCATTTTTGCAACCAATACGTCTGGCTTGAGCATAACAGAGCTTGGAAACTCGACTGATCGCCCAGATAAATTTGTTGGACTGCACTTTTTCAATCCCCCAGTAGTGATGCAACTTGTCGAAGTTGTGAAAGGGCAGAGGACGAGTGACGAAACTGTGAAAATATGTGTCGAATTTGTTAAAAGCATTGGCAAGACACCTGTAGTGGTTAAAAAAGATGTAGCTGGCTTTATC
The DNA here is from genome assembly GCA_025059545.1 of Archaeoglobaceae archaeon. The sequence continues at coordinate 12,997 of JANXDJ010000032.1, read as the reverse complement.
GTGAACAGAATTCTTGTGCCTTACCTTACTTTAGCAATAGAAGATGTTGAAAAAGGTATTGCAAAGCAAGAAGAGATAGATGCGGTCTTTCTTTACAAGTATTCATTTCCCATGGGTCCTATAGAGCTCTCGGATTTTGTTGGACTCGATGTTTTACACTTCATAGGCTCTCAATGGGGTCTCGTTCCAACTCCCAAGACACTAAAGCAGAAATTTGAGAAAAAGGAACTTGGAGCTAAAACTGGCAAAGGTTTCTACGATTGGAGCGCTGGAAGACCAAAAATTCCAAAGGTTGAGGGATATGATGAACTTAGACTCATTGCACCAATGGTGAACATTGCGGTTGAGCTCATCGAGCTCGGAGTAGCGGATGCAAAGGAAATAGACTTGGCAATGAAGCTTGGAACTAACATGCCAAAAGGAGTTTGCGAACTTGGTGATGAGATAGGGCTTGAAAAGATAATTGCAAAGCTTGAAGAGCTTTACAAGGAGAGGGGATATGAGATACTAAAGCCAAGAGAATTGCTTAGAAGAATGGTTTCTGAAGGGAAAACAGGAGTTAAGGTTGGAAAAGGCTTCTATGATTATGGAAAAACCTATAAGAATATAATTGTTGAGAAAAAGGACAGAATAGCAAAACTAACGATAAATCGTCCACAAAGGCTCAACACTCTTGATATGGAAACCCTTGAGGAAATATCTACCGCCCTTAAAGAGCTTGAGACCGATCCTGAAGTAAGAGTTCTCGTGATAACTGGAGCTGGTGATAAAGCTTTCTCCGCTGGTTTCGACTTGCAGTCCAATGCAGATTTCACGAGACCAAGAATGCTCTGGATAACTTCAAAGGGCAATGAGGTTTTTTCTCAGATTGAGAAATTCCCGAAGCCTGTTATCGCTGCAGTGAATGGCTATGCATTTGGTGGGGGTTGTGAGCTTGCTTTAGCTTGTGATTTCAGGATAATGAAGAAGGGAGCAAAAATTGGTCTTACAGAGGTCGCTCTCGGCTTAATTCCGGGCTGGGGAGGAACTCAGAGATTGCCAAAGCTTGTAGGTGTTGCGAAGGCGAAGGAAATGATAATGCTTGCAAAGAGAATTGATGCGGATGAAGCGGATAAAATAGGGCTTGCAAAGGCGGTTGATGCGGATAAATTTGAGAAAGAAGTCATGGAACTTGCAAACCAATTAGCGGAGATGCCACCTGTAAGCCTGAGAGTTGTAAAGTATGCGATCAACTTTGGTTCTGATCTCCCAACTGAGATAGGAAAATTCCTCGAAGAGCTTGCATTTGGCGTTGCAACTTCAACTCAAGATGTAGTTGAAGGGATCACAGCTTTTCTCGAGAAGAGAAAGCCAAATTTCAGAGGATTATAAAATATTTTTATTTAATTATTTTGACTAAAAAATGAGCTTTCCCATCAAACTTCTCGCAATAACAATCTTCTGTGCCTCACTCGTCCCTTCATAGATCGTTCCAACTCTTGCATCCCTATAGTAGCGCTCGACATCGTATTCCTTGCTGTATCCATAACCACCAAAGATTTGCACCGCCTCGCTACAAACTTTAACAGCCACCTCACTTGCAAAAAGCTTTGCAGAAGAGCTTATTGCAGGATTAGGATTTCCATCATCGATTGACCAAGCAGCTTTATACACAAGAAGCCTCGCAGCCTCTATCATTGTGAACATCTCAGCAAGCTTGAAAGCTATAGCCTGATGCTCTATTATTGGCCTTCCAAAAGCCTTTCTCTGCTTTGCATACTCCAAGGCTCTTTCATAGGCTCCTATTGCCATGCCGAGCTGTGAAGCTGCAACTCCTACTCTGCTTTCATTGAAAAAGCGCATAAGCTGATAAAAACCCATGTTCTCCTTGCCCACAAGATTCTCTTCCGGAACAAAAACATCTTTCAGAAAGATTTCAGCAGTGTCATGACAATTTAATCCCATTTTCTTTATCTTCTTCGCCTCATATCCTTCTCGATCTGTATCTACAATGAAAGCACTTATTCCCTTATAGCCCAATTCTGGGGCGGTTTTTGCAAGCACTACAACCCATTCCGCGATACTTCCATTGGTTATAAATGTCTTCGTTCCATTTAAAATCCACCCACCATCTTTTTTCACCGCTCTTGTCTTTATTGCGGAAACATCTGTTCCACAGTCTGGTTCAGTTATAGCAATGGCAGAAACCGCCTCACCTTTTGGAATCTTTGGTAAGTATTTCTCTTTTTGCTCTTCTGTGCCGAAGTATTTCACCATAGGACATCCAAGAGCGGATGAGAAAATTGCGGAGCCTATGCTACTATCCGCTCTCGTAAACTCTTCCACTATTATAGCACAACCCAAAGCTGATAAATTCGAGCCACCATATTCTTCAGGTAGATCCGGAGCAATAAATCCAAGTTTTGAAGCTTTTCTTAGTATCTCCCATGGATATTCAGCTTTTTCATCGTATTCCTTTCCATATGGTTTTATCTCCTTTTCGGCAAATTCTCTAACAGAGTTTTTCAATAGTTTTAGTTCTTCATCGAGTTCAAACATGTATATAATAATTATTTTAACTTATAAAAATTTTTTGTTTCTCAAAAAATTTATAAATGAAAATTACAATAATTTTTAAGGTGAGTAGTATGATGGTTAGAAGTTTTGATTCGACAATGATGGATGAGCAGTTGAACGTGATAGACATGCTTAAATACGCTTCAAAGTTCTTTCCAAAGAGAGAAATTGCTTCGAGGCGTTTAGATGGGACAATGTTTAGATACAACTACTTAGAAGCCTTTAAGAGAGTTTCAAGACTTGCAAATGCTCTTGAAAATTTGAGTGTGAAGGTTGGTGATAGGATAGGTGTTCTTAGCTGGAATACGCATAGGTTCTACGAACTATATTTTGGAATTTCTGGAATTGGGGCGGTGCTTTTACAGATGAATCTAAGGCTCCATCCAGAAGAGATGGCTTATGTGGCAAAGCACAGTGGAACTAAGTTAATATTTGTAGACGAATCCATATTGCCTCTTGTTATTCCGCTTTTAGATGCGTTTAAGGCAAAATTCGTGGTTATGAGCGATGGAAAGGCTCCAAAGACGTTTTTTGAAACTTACAGCTATGAAGATTTGCTCAGAGAGCAGGATGAGAAATACGATTTTCCTGTTATTGACGAGAGATCCGCATGCTCTGCTTGCTACACTTCTGGCACTACGGGAAAGCCAAAGGGAGTTTATTATTCACACAGATCAATCGTTCTTCACTCCTTGGCTATCCTAACAGCGCTTAATATCAGTAAGAGCGATGTTTTCATGCAAATCGTTCCCATGTTTCATGCTTCTGGCTGGGGAGGATTTTTCTCAGCGACAATTGCTGGAGGAAAACTCGTATTTCCCGGAAGATTCATGCTCGATGATTTAAGTCCAGTTGTGGATTTATTAATCAGTGAAAAAGTCACAGTCACCGCTGGAGCACCTGCGATATTCATACCGATGTTGAACTATCTCCAGAGACTTGAGCCAAAGCCGAAATTCAACATTAGAGCCTTTAGCGGTGCTACTGAACCACCTTTAGCGATGATGAAGGGCTTAAAGGAGTTTGGTATTGAGATCATTCACGCATACGGTGCTACAGAAACAACCCCACTCGTATGCTACAATTTCATTAAACCGGAACTCGAGGGGTTGAGTGAAGATGAGAAATGGGAGCTTAGAAGGAGTCAAGGAATACCCGTTTTTGGCATAGATGTGAAACTCGTAGATGAAAGTGGAAGAGAACTGCCATGGGATGGAAAAAGCATTGGAGAGCTTTGTATACGTGGAAAATGGGTAACTGGTGAATATTATAAGGATCCAAGAACTTTTGAATCCTTCTTAGAGGATGAAACTGGAAAGTGGTGGAGAAGTGGAGACGCTGCAACTATAGATCCAAATGGATATATAAAAATAGTGGATAGATTCAAGGATCTGATAAAGAGTGGTGGAGAATGGATAAGTAGCGTTGATCTTGAAAACTACATTATGGCACATCCGAAGGTTTTTGAAGCTTGTGTAATTGGGGTTCCGCATCCGAAGTGGCAAGAAAGACCGCTCGCTATTGTGGTGCCAAAGCCCGAATATAGAGATAAAATAACAAAGGAGGAGATAAAAGAACATCTTGCAAGAAAATTTGCAAAATGGCAGATACCTGACGAAATAGTATTCGTGGATGAAATTCCGAAGACAAGTGTTGGAAAATTCAGCAAGAGAACGTTGAGAGAAAGGTATAAGGACTACTACTCCAAGTAGTCAGGGGTGTGAATATGAGAGTTCTCGTTGTCGGAGCGGGAACGATGGGGCATGGAATTGCTACTGTTTGCGCAATTGCTGGTTTTGATGTAGATTTGGTTGATTTATCAGAAGAAGTGCTTGAATCTGCAAAGATGAAAATTGGATGGAGTTTGAAGAAGCTTGAGGAAAGAAAGGAAATAAAAAATGCGATAGACTTGATTCAGCGAATAAGAACTTCTACAAACTTAGCAGAAGCGTCAAAAAATGCTGATTTTGTCATTGAAGCGGTGATAGAGAAAACAGAAGTTAAAAGGGAAGTCTTCAGAATACTTGACGAAAACTGCAAGCCTAATGTGATTCTCGCAACCAACACTTCAACGATTCCAATTTCAGATATCGCATCAGCTACGAAAAGACCGGAGAAGATTATAGGACTTCATTTCTTCAATCCTCCAGTTATGATAAAGTTCGTTGAGATCGTTAAAGGGGAGAAAACGAGTGAGGAAACTTTGAGGAAAACGATTGAATTTGTTAAATCTATAAAAATGGATTATATCGTAGTGGAAAAAGAAGTTCCGGGTTTTGTTGTTAATAGAATAAATGTGAGGATCTTCAACGAGGCTGTAAAGCTCATAGAGGAGGGAGATAGGCCAGAAGAGATTGATGCAGTTGTTAGGCATAGAATAGGAATGCCCATGGGTCTTCTCGAGGTTGTTGACTTTAGCGGGGTTGATGTGCTTTACAACGTGATCGTGGAGCTAAGAAAAAGAGGGATGGACGTTGAAGTTTCTGAGACTGTAAAAAGAATGATTGAAGACAATAGACTTGGAATGAAAACGGGAAGAGGATTCTACGAATATGAAGGATTTTATAGTAGAGCTAAGATACTACCAAAATTTGCCTACAGATTAAATCCGTTGAGATTATTAGCATCTGGAGTTAACGAAGCATGTTGGCTAATCCGCAATGGCGTTGCAAGCAAAGAGAGCATAGACAAAGCCATGGTTCTTGGAATGGCTTATCCGAAAGGTATTCTCGAGCTTGCGGACGATTTCGGAATAGACAACGTTGTTGAAGCGCTCAGGGGAAGAAATGTAGAGCCAATGCTCTTGGAAATGGTTGCAGAGAGAAAACTTGGCAAGAAGACTGGAGAAGGATTTTATAAGTGGAAGTATGAGCGAAAAGAATTCGGACCGGTGATCTATGAAAAAAGGGATAATTATGCTTTAATAACAATGAATCGGGCGGATAAGCTGAATGCGTTGAATGAAGAGATGTGGAAAGGGTTGAATGAGGCGTTCATTCAAGCGGAGAAAGATCCAGATATAAGAGCGGTTGTTTTAACTGGAAAAGGTAGAGCTTTCTGTGCTGGAGATGACATAGCGGTAATGGGAACTTGGAAAAGCTTCTTGGATGGAAAGGATTTCTTCATGAACGTTGCGATGCCATTGTTAAACACGATTGCAAATTACAAGAAACCAATCATATCACTCGTTAACGGCATCGCTTTTGGCGGTGGTTTAGAGATTAACTTGGCTTTTGACATTGTGATTGCAAGTGAAGATGCCATATTTTCGGTTCCAGAAGGTTTAATAGGAGCTATTCCGCCTATTGCATCTTCTCTTGGTTTAGCGGTTGTTGGGAGAAGGATGATGAGATATTGCCTAACTGGAGATCAGATGGATGCGGAAGAAGCGAAACAGTTGGGAATTGTTGATATTGTAGTTTCAAAGGATCAGCTTGAAATCACTGGCGTGGAGTTCGTTAATAAGATCCTTAGACTCGCTCCGCTTTCAGCAAAAGCGATAAAGGAGACTGCAAGGGTTTATAGGGATATCTTCAGATTCGTTGTTGAGAAAGGTCTGCATGAGATAATCGAGCTAATACCAACAGAAGACTTCTCCGAAGGTATGAGAGCTTTTATTCAGAGGAGAAGACCATCTTGGAGTGCGAAGTAGCTCTCACAAATTTTTTATATTTAATGCTACTCAAAGCAAAGCATGAAGTTGAGACGACTCTTGCTGGTAGTAGTTGCTATTTTAGCAATTCTGGGGCTATACCTCTTCTACGCTCTTTTCGTTGCATTTCCAAAAGAATGGACGGGTGATGGAAACAACTTGGATTTGAGCAAGCTTGAGCCTGGAGACATTATTGTCTGCAAAGGTTGCACTGGTGCGATGATCAGTCCTTTCATGAGCTTTTTTGGCGAGTGGCATCATGCGTCGATGTTCATAGGAAATGGAAAAATGATCGAAACTTGGATGGAGTGAGAGTGGTCATTAAAAAATAAAATAGATTCAATTTTTATGGTTTTGACACAATTGCAACCGTTGCAACCGAATAAGGACCGCCAAGGTTGTGAGCAAATCCCATTTCAGCATCTTTAACTTGCAAACCTTCTGCTTTTCCAAGAACTTGTTTAGTAAGTTCTGCAATCATTCTAACACCACTTGCAGCAATTGGATGTCCAAAAGACTTAAGACCACCGTCGGGATTTATTGGAAAGTCGCCATCGATAGCGGTGACGCCTTCTCTTATCAGCTTCGCCCCTTCACCAGGCTTACATAGGAGCATATCTTGGTAATTTATGAGCTCTGTGATTGTGAAGCAGTCATGCACTATGCCAAAATCAAGCTGTTTTCTCGGATTTTCAATTTCAGCCATTTTATAAGCCATTTTTGCAGCCTTTACAGTTGCTGGGAAGCTTAAGAAACTCTCTGAGGGTCGATGCCATGGATGCATGGTCTCAACAGCCATTCCAATTGCCTTTATTACAGCGTAATCGCATCCAAGCTTTTTTGCAATCTCTGGGCGTGTGAGCACAACCGCAGCAGCACCATCGCTAACCGCACTGCAATCATAAACTCCAAGCGGATATGCAACCATCGGAGCTTTCAAGACTTCTTCAACGGTAACTTCTTTTCTGAAATGTGCTTTCGGATGTCTCGCTCCATTGTAGTGGTTTTTCACAGCAACGAGCGCAAGATCTTCTCTGTTCCATCCCCATTCCTTGAAAGCTCTGTTCGCTGCAAGTGCAAACATTCCCGGAGCGCTAACTACAGGCATTCCAATGCTGAAAATTCCTTCTATTGGTGGAATTCCTCTACTCCCAGCGTCGACAAGCTTTTCCACACCAGCTGAGATCACTATATCGTATGCACCGCTCGCAACCGCAAAGCATGCATTACGAACGTTATCCATTCCGGTTGCACAGTAGTTTTCAACTCTACTTATTGGCTTTCCAAAGAACTTTAGAGAGTCGCTGAAAACGTTTCCACTTATTCCAGTGAATGGGTAAAATGTTCCGCACCACACAGCGTCTATGTCCTTCATTTCGAGATTCGCATCTCTCAAAGCTTCGGAAACCGCATCGACAAGCAGATCGTCGTGATCCTTATCCCAAATATGCCCAAACTTCGTTACACCACAACCTATAATTGCAACTTCCATAAAAATCACCTCGCCAATCTCGCTTTCCAACCGTAATAACGGAAGTTGTTCTTCTCAAAGAGCAATCTAAAGGTTCTCTCAACTTCTGCATCGCATTCTATTCCTTTGAAATCCGTAAGAGTGTCTGTCATTTCAAATAAAACTCTACCCCCGCCTTCAAGATCCACAACCGCTACGCAATGCGGATGTGCTCCATCACCTACGTAGTTTCCCGGAGAAACGAGGTAATCAATTGTGAACGTGTAAATTCTCCCTCTATAGCCGAGTTTTACCTCTTCATAATTGTCCTTCGTTCCGCACTCAACACAACATCTGCTTATCGGATAGCTTATGGTTCCGCAATTTCCACATTTCATCCCGTAGAATCTTATTACAGATCTCTCTTCTCTCCAAAGTTTCGTTATTGGAGGTCTATCTGGAGCATCTCGAGTTGCTATGAACCCCTTATTGAACAGATATTCCCCATAGCTAATTTCTTTTCTACTTTCGAGCATTCTACCGAGATTTGTCTGAAGAGAATCGTTTATTTCTATTGCAATCACATCCGCTCCTTCTCCATAGCCCCCAAGCAAAATTCTACCAGTTTTTTCGAGTTGTGATGCAAGTAAAAGCAAGGGGTGTGCGGTTCCAGCAATTCCAACGCTTTTGAAGTAAAATTCTTCAGGCTTGGCTCCAACAGCTTTAAGCAAGCCTTCATAGCTCTTTGGATCTGGAGCGGATGCAATGATTCTATCGAAATCTGCAGGACTCATTCCAAGTTTTCCAAGCAAAGACATAGCGGAGCGCTGTATGCTTGAAGCGTAGCCAAACATTGCATCGAGTCTCATGTCATAGCTCATGAGTTCATCCTTGAGCATCCATGCTCCTGGCAAGGGCTGAGATTGGGAGTTATAGCCGATTATTTTCGCCACCCCTTCCTTTTCAACAGCTATTGCTACTGCAGCATCGCCGTAGAACTGTTCGTATATGCTTCCAGGTTTTATTGGAAGGCAGTCCGCAGAAACTACGAGAACTCTTTCAAATTTTCCAGAATCTACGAGCTCGTTTGCAGTTATGAGAGCACTTGTAGATGCTCTAAAGCTGTTGGAGAAATCCATTGTGAATACGTTGTCAAGATCGAGTGCTGAAGCGACAAAGCTTGCAGATTGCTTTATTTTAAATGGAGAAGAAGTGGACGCAAAGATCAGAGCATCGAAACTACCTTTGAGCATTCTTCCTGCCTCAACTGCCATAGTTATGCTATCCTCATCCCAATGCGCTACCGATTTCTCTCCGCCGAGTGATGGAAGCCCAGTAGCTTTTGCGATTTCATCTCTTTTAATCTTCCAAACTGGCAAGTAAACACTACAATCGCTAATTGAAGCCATATTTGAAATTGTGTTGTTGAAAATATTTAAAATTTTTGATTATTTCCTTCTTTGCGACATGATTGGACATTGCAAACGATAAAAAGCTTTTTTAGATTTTAGCGAGAAATAAAACTCAATTCGATTTTAGATATACAGCAAAGTTTTTTAAGAGTTTGAACAAGCAGTAGCGAATGCTTGACAGGATGCTTATTAGAAAGGCTAAATTTGAGGAAAGAACAATAGTTGCCGATGGAGATGTTTTAATTGGGCAGAATTCAAGGGTTGATTACGGAATCCTTGCAAAGAGGATTTTTGCGGGAGAACGTGTGCACCTTAGCGGAGATATTCTTGGAGAGGAGGTTCGAATAGACTCTTTTTGCACCGTTGATGGGGATCTCGTTTCAAAGGGGGATGCATACATAGGCGAATTTGCTGGAATTGATGGGAAATTAACGGTTTATGGAGATCTTGAAATTGGTAGAAATGTTAGAATTAAGAATGGATTTGAAGCAAGAGGTTTAATAACAATCCAGAATCCTGCGTCGGTTATATTCTTTCTACTGCTATACATAATGCTTCTCTTTAGACTTGGTAAAATTGAGGAGGTTTTTAAGCTTATAGAAGATGTAGAAATTGAGCCATCGATAATTTTGCCTGAAAAGTGTTATGTTGGAGTAGATAAGATAATTACCACTAAAAACGCAGATGTTTTCGATAGCAAACTTCTCGGCACTTTGAGGGCGAGAGATATCTACATCGGTGGAAGCGAAATTATTGGTGGCATCAGAGGTAGAGATGTAATTTTGGACAATAGCAGGATTCATGGATCCGTTGAAGGGAGAACTATTTACTTGATAAACTCATGTAGAGTTGGAATGCATGTTAGAGGGGATAGAGTTTATATGGAAAAAGGTTGTATAGTAGAAGGTGGAATAATTGCAAGAGAAGGGGTATGGATAAAAGATTCAATCGAACTGAAAACTGAGTTTGGTGAGGAATTTGGAGTGGGAAAAAGAGAAGTTCAGGAAGATGTTTCCGAATCTTTATCGGGAAGTCGTGGACAGACTGATTCCCAACGTGTTTGATCATCTTGAGGTATGTGGATCCTTAGAGGAAGCGATTGAGATCATAAATTATTTTGAGAGAATTGGGGAGTTGAGTAAAGAATATGCTTCATTTTTGAAAGATAATCCCATACTGCTTCAGAGTATGATAAAGAAGAGGAAAAGGGGAGAATATGAGTCGAGGGGACTTTTATGATAGAGATAGGAATTGCAGGTAAGCCGAATACAGGAAAATCCACTTTTTTTAAATCTGCAACACTTGCGGATGCTGAAATCGCAAATTATCCATTTACAACGATAAAGCCAAACGTTGGAATTGCTTATGTTCGTATTAAGTGCATTTGTGAAGATTTGGGTGTTAATTGTGGAAAATGTGTAGATGGCTGGAGATTTATACCAGTTAAGCTCATCGATGTCGCTGGACTGGTTCCGGATGCTCATAAAGGAAGAGGATTAGGAAATGAGTTTCTCGACGACCTTAGGCAGAGTGAGGCGATAATACATGTTGTTGATGCTTCTGGTTCTACAGATGAAAATGGAAATGAGATAGGGCTTGGAGAAAGAGATCCAATTGAAGATATTAGATTTTTTTTGAATGAGCTGGACATGTGGATTTTCGGAATCCTTAAGCGAAATTGGGAAAAAATTGTCAGAAAAGCTAAGGCTGAAAAGAAAGATACGGTAAAGTTCCTATTAGAACTACTTTCAGGGCTTGGATTCGATGAGTCGATGGTGAGAGAGGCGTTTAGGGGTTTTGAAGATATACAAAAAATTGGTGAAGAAGAACTAAAGGTTGTGGCAAAGGAACTGCGATTAAGAAGGATGAAGATGATTATCGCTGGAAATAAAGTTGATAAAGCACCCAAACACTTAATAGAAAAACTTAGAAAATTCGACACGAATGTGGTGCTAACTTCTGCAAATTATGAATTGACTCTCAGAACCGCAGCAAAAGCGGGATATATTAAATATCTACCCGGAGATAGTGATTTTAAAATCTTAAAGGAGCTCAATGAGAAGCAAAAGAAAGCTCTTGAAAGAATAAGGGAATATCTTGCAGAATACAAGAGCACGGGGGTGCAGGATGCAATAAATAAGCTTGTTTTTGACGTTCTTGGCTATATCGTCGTTTATCCAGTCGAAGATGAGCGAAAGTTCACAGATTCAAAGGGAAATATTCTTCCTGACGCTTTTCTCGTCAAGAAAGGAACAACTGCAAGGGAATTTGCTTACAAGATCCATACCGACATTGGTAGAACTTTTATCTATGGAGTAGATGCGAAAAGGAAAATGAGAATAGCTGAAGACTATGAGCTTAAACACAACGACGTGATAAGAATTGTATCTGGCGCATAATTATTATAGTGACAATAACTGGGCTTTATAATAATAGTAAGATTTATTAACTCTCAAAACCTAAACTTTTTGGTGAGTGAGATGGGTTGGAAGTGTAAGGAGTGCCTATATTGGCTGAGAGACTTCTCTATGCCAGAAGGCATAGGTTATTGCTCTGCAAAAGGTGCTATTGTCACTAAGGATGATGTATGTGAGATTTTTAAGAGAAAAGAGCCTGAACAGATCGCATTGAAAGTATATTACTACTGATTTTAGAATAAACTTAAAAATAAATAAAATTAGACTCTTTCAACAACAACCGCCATTCCTTGTCCACCGCCAACGCATGCGGTGGCAATTCCGTAATCTTCGCCCTTCTCTTGCAAGATTCTTGCGAGAGTCCCTATTAATCTTGTTCCGGTAGCTCCAAGTGGATGTCCAATTGCTATAGCTCCTCCCTTAACGTTAACTCTCTCTGGTTCTATATTCAATTTTTTAATAGCGTAAATTGGAACTATTGCGAAAGCTTCGTTGATCTCCCAGAAAGCAATATCTCTAACTTTTAGGTTTGCATTTTGCAGAGCTTTCTGACATGCGGGAACTGGACCAGCGCCCATGATCCACGGTGGAACGCCAGCAGTGCCATAAGTCTTTATTTTTCCAATCGGTTCAATTCCAAACTCTTTTAATTTTTCTTTGCTCATCAACATGATTCCAGTTGCACCAGCATTAAGCGGAGAGGAATTTCCAGCAGTAATCGTCCCGTCTGGTTTGAAAGCCGGTGGTAGCTTTGCAACTTGCTCAAGCGTTGTATCTCCTCTTATGGATTGGTCTGTGTCAATGATCAACTTCTTACCATCTGCTTGTTCAGCCTCTACAGGCATTATTTCTCCCTTGAAGTAACCCTCTTTTTGAGCTTTTGCTGCATAGTGATGACTTCTTACGCCCCACTTGTCCATGTCTTCTTTGGTTACTCCAAATTCTTTATTAGCAACCTGGAAGAGTTCTTCAGCGGTCAAACCCATTACGAAACCGATATCCATTCTATAGTCCGCAAATTCTTCTGAGAGAAGTCTTAGATTTGGCATTCGGTGTGGATTATCCGCACCCATCGGAACTCTTGTCATATGCTCAAATCCACCTGCTATTACAACATCACAGACTCCTGAAGCAACTTCGAGGAAGCCAAGACCAGCAGTCATGAGCGATGAGGCGCATTGCATGTCTACGCATGTAGTTGAAACTTCATGTGGAAATCTTGCAAGAATTGATGCGATTTTCCCTCCATAACCCCAATTTTCATGAATTTGCATAGCACACCCAATGTGAATTCTATCAACTACTTTTTTGTCTATGTTTGCTCTCTTAATGAGTTCTTCTAAAACCAAAGCCATTAATTCGTCTCCTCTTAACTTGTAAAAGACATCCCTTTCTGGCTGTTGCGGTCTGCTTCTTGAAAATGGTGTTCTCACGTATTCAGCAATATACACTTCCCTCATTCGATCACCCATTCACAGCATGGTAAGAACAGATTTAAATCTTTCGTTTT
>JANXDJ010000031.1 GCA_025059545.1 Archaeoglobaceae archaeon | reverse complement strand
AAGATCCCTTTTACATTTTCTGTTTTAAATTCCTCCATTATCTGATTTACGTAGTCCAAAAGCTGTGTTAATGCATCGAGTGATGAATGCCCCTTTTAATCTCGATTACAGTATACTCTCCTTTGTCTTTCTTTTTGGCGAGTATATCTATGTAAGCTCCGACTTTGGTTCGATAATGTTTTCCATCATCGATGATCTCCAAATTAGGAAAAATCTTTTCAAAATTCTTACGAATCAGCTCTTCTATATGAATCTCCTCAACATAGTCTAATGGCTTAGAAATCTCTTCTTCAGAGCTTTTCAATTCGTTCAGGACTTTTTTCAGCACCTCTAAATCAAAATCGAGTAAGGCTTTTGTTCCAACTATTATTTTACTTAACTGGCGATCGAATATTTCTGCTATTTTTTCTTTATTAATCCCCCGAACCCTTTTATGAATTCTATCAATGAATTCCCACCAGATTTCAAAATCTCTTTCGATTTCTGAACTTTCAATGTATTTCAAGTTTCCTCTTTCCTTAGTTTTTATTTCAAAACAGCCAAGTTTTTCGAGCTCGGTGAGTAGATCAAATAGAATCTCCAAATCTCTCTTCGAACTCATTATTATAATTCAAATCTAAAAATATAAAAGTTTTTCCAATTATGTATAATAAACAACTGATGCTTCAAAATCAGCGAATTCCGGTTCTTTCTTTTATAATTTCCATCGCTTCTTTCTCTTTTTCTCCACCACACTTCTCTATTATCTCATAGCATTCTTTAATCTTTTCCGCAAGCCTCGGATTAATTTTAAGCCTTGTTGCATAGATCAAAGATTCTATAACAGCGTTAAATCCGCGATTTACAGCTCTGAGTTCATTTCTTATAACTTCACCCCTCAGAAGCCTTAGATCCGCATAAAGTCCGTTCAAATTCACTTCAAACTCGCAATAGGCTAAAGAGCCTTTGATTATTGGCGGACTTAGGCTTTCAAAGAATTCTTCACCGAGATCTTCGAAGGCGGAGATTGCGAAGATCATAGGATCTCTTATAATATTAGCTACAAAAAAGCTTCCTTTTTCCAAATTTTGTCTCGTATGCGAAGCGTAGAGCTTTGCTTTTGCATTAAGACTATTTTCATTCTCCACTATGATTCCAATGGGAGCCGTGTTCAGTTTTTCACCTTTCGTTATCACAATAACCTCATTTATCCCATTCCAGAGTCCGAAGTCCCTTAGCTTCAATCTTCCACCCCTCAAGAATTGCCAAATAGATCGAACTTGCAACGAGATCCGCAATCGTTCCGGGATTTATTCTCTCCTTTATCAATTTCTCGTCGAATCTTCTAATTTCTTCGAGTTTTTTAGATTCAAAAGTTTTCTTTGCAAGAGCCATTACTTCTTTCGCAACTTCAAGCCCTTTTTTGGCTATGATCAGCGTGTCAGGGTGCTCAGATAATATTTTGTGGTAAAGCAGAACTATGGTGTCATTAACATCGAATTCAGAGTTTAGAATAAACCTAGCACCTTCTTGGCTAATCGGGTAACCATTTAGAAGTTCTGAAGCGATCAAATTTTCCCTTGGAGACAGCTTCATCCACTCGTAAACGTTGAGTTTCTCTCTTATGATCTTAGCAATCGTGCTTTGCTCCTCTAATGAAAGTGTCTCAGCATTCAAAACTCTTGGCTTACAGAGTTTAAAAGCTCTGAATATATTTATTGAATCGCGAAAATCTGTTTTTTTCAAAAATTCAACTGCTTTTACTCCGGCTTCAGCCAGATCTTTCGAATCCCATACCGCAACGAGAGGGAAGAGCAATAATAAAGCTCCGAAGTGAACGTTGGTTTTTATTCCCATTTCCTTGCCTTTCTGGATAGTCTGAAGAATGTAAAGGCGTTTATGCTTTGCGGTTTTCAAAAAGAATGGAAATGCTGAAGCTGAAGACACAAGAAAGTGTTCATAACGCAGATCTTCGAAGTTATGCTCTCTGTCAACGTTTCCAGGCTTTGGAGTTGCAGAAACTTCCAATAGTAAAGATAAGACTGCAGAGATCGCAGAATCTTCAGAACTTTTTAGCATAAAAATATAAGAGATTACTTCAACTTTTCTTCAATTAGCTTTGCAAAGCTTTCGTAGCTTCTATACCCAGTAACCATTTCACCACTTATGAAGAATGTCGGAGTTCCAGTGACACCATAGCTCTGCGCATCCATAACATCTTTTTCAACCTCACTTCGATATTTTTCCGAATCAAGGCAATCTTTGAACTGCACCGCATTTAAACCAAGATCTTCTGCATATTTGTAAAGCAAAGTATCGTTCTCATACCACTCATTTTGTCTCTCAAACAGCAAGTAGTGGTATTCCCAGAACTTACCTTGCTCTTTTGCACAGTTCGCTGCCATCGCCGCTTTGTATGAGATATTGCCATGGACTGGCATGTCTCTGAAAACGAGCTTTACAACGTTGCTGTAGTTCTCCATGAGCTTCTTCTCAACTTCTAAAGCGAATCTTGCACAGTATGGGCATGCGTAATCTGAGAATTCTACAATTGTCACCTTCGGCTTCTCCGCACCGACCCATGGATCGTCGTCTTCACTAACGTTTATCATTTCTCTTTCAAGACTCATGAAATAATCTTCCAGAGCGATCTTCTTGCCATCTGCAGAGAGGTAGTATTTCGCGGTTGTTAAAGTTCCAGAGTTGTCGTAAAATTCCAAATTCACGAGGTAGAATTCACCAGCATAAGTGTAATTCTTCACCCTTACGCTAATATTGGGATAGGACATTTTAACCTGTCTGTTGATCTCCTCCACCGCTTTGGTTAAATTCTTTGAAAAGTCCTGAGAACTTGGTTTTCCGCTTGGAGTTATTTGTATTAAGTTCAAAAGCAAAAAGCATGCTACAAAGCCAATCAACAATCCAGCAACCAACATTGCAAACTCTTTTGTATTTTTCATACAAGTAATTCGGGCAAGTTCATATATATTTTATCCACAATCGATCCATTTTAGTCAGAAAAATAAAAAAGTCGAATTAGGAAATAAATCTTTCCAATCTTTTCAAAAACTCCGCTATTCTCTCCCTTGAAGTCGCATAGCTCAGCCTTACCCAATCACTAAAGGCTATGCCAAAAGCGGAGCCTGGAGTTAAGGCTACGTATTCTTTCTGGAGAAACTCCTCGCAGAACTTGTCTCCGTTTCTCTCAACATTCATGAATATGTAAAATGCACCCTTAGGCGGAGCGTAGCGAATGCCAAGCTCATCCAATTTAGCCATGATCATGTCCCTTCTAGCCTTAAACTCGGCAATCATCTGCTTTATGAAGCTTTCATCGCTCTTTAGAGCTTCCAATCCCGCATATTGCACGAAAGAAGTTGGATGGCTTATAGAGTGAGATTGCATCACGTTCATCTTCTCAATGATCCACTTTGGCGCTACAGCGTAGCCAAGACGCCACCCAGTCATCGAGTAAGTCTTTGAGAAACCGTTTATAGTTATCGTTCTCTCAAACATTCCGTCAAAGCTGGCAAGACTGTAGTGCTTACCCTCAAAGATTATCTTCTCGTAGATCTCATCTGACATCACGAGCAAGTCTTTATCGACTGCAAGATCTCTAACCTTTTTGAGAAATTCCTTACTATAAACAACTCCAAGCGGATTGCTGGGAGTGTTTATAACGATCATCTTCGTCCTCGAGCTCAGATAGTCCTCAATAGGAGCCTTGCTGAAATCTTCGTTGTGTGGAACCCAGATCGGTTTTCCTCCAGCCATAAGAATGCATGCCTCATAACTCACCCATGAAGGATCGAGCAGAATTACCTCATCGCCTTCCTCGATGAGGCACATGATGGCTTCAAAGATCGCATACTTTGCTCCAGAGGTGACAATAACATTTTCAGCGGTTGCGGGAACGTTGTTCTCTTTCTTCATCTTCTCTGCAATCGCTGTCAAAAGCTCAGGAATTCCCTTTGTTGGTGTATAAAACACTTTTCCCTCGTTCATCGCTTTATATGCTGATTCTATGATTCTCTGAGGAGTTTTGAAGTCTGGTTCGCCAACACTCATGTCTACAACGTCTTTTCCAGCCTTTGCAAGATCTTTTGCCATCGCCGAAATTTTAAGCGTTGCAGAAGGCTTTACCGCATCAACTCTCTTAGCTACCTTCATATTCTCTCAGCCTTTTAACAAGCTTTACTGCAGCTTCCACAGCACGCTTTGCATAGTCTACTCTTTCAGCAGCAGCAACTCTCCCCATACCCGGACCGCTTATGCCCAGGGTTACAGGCTTGCCATATTCAATGCTGAGATCAACGATCTTCCTCGAAGCATGCTGAGCAACGATCTCATCATGCTCTGTCTCGCCTTCAATTACACAGCCTATTGCAACAACAGCATCAACCTTTCCTTTCTCAAGCATCTTTTTGATCGCTATTGGGACATCAAAAGTTCCGGGAACTCTTATGATCTCGCTCACCTCTGCACCGAGAAACTCAGCGTGTTCTTTTGCAAGGATCTCCATCATGTATGTTATATCTCGGTTGAATTCTGAAACCACGAATCCAAGTTTTATTTTTTGGCTCATGCTTTAAAAGTCTGCATGGGTTTTTAATACTTGTCGGAAAGTAATCAAATAGAGCTCAAAATATAACATGAAAAATTTGTAGTTCTGTTTTTGGAAAAAGACTCTATGCTTATCAATAACCCTTTCATTCGTCTTGTAGAGACTAAAACAAAAAAAGAAGATCAAAAGCACGATCATAAAGCCTAAAAATAGTTTTTTGCTCTATCGAACTGTTTCAAGACTTTTGGAATCTAAGATAGCTTTTATTAAGCCTAATCTGGAAAATTAATTCTCCAAAAATCCTTTAAGATGCGTTGAGTAAAAATTAAAGTTTGCAGAGATTCAGAGAACTTATTTACAAAAAAAATTAATTTAATGACGGCTTTATGTTGGAAGAATAATATACTATTTTAAGTAATTAATTTTAATTTTCAATGTGTTTTTAAACTGCCTAAACTCGATTTGGATGAGTAATAGTTAACTTCTTTGCATACTGCTTATAGGAACCATAGAAAAGCTTAAATACTCTAATAATATCAAGTCAATCGGTGCGAGGAGATGTTCGGGACGTCTGAATTGGAATTGGTTGGATATAAACAGAGTTCTGGTAGAGCGGGCGGGTTAAATCTGGCTTCTGAGAACAGATTTCTGCCAAAGAAGGTATTCTTTACCTCTGGTGTTGGAAGACATAGAGATGCACTTGTTAGCTTTGAGCTTGCCCTAAGAGATGCTGGAATTGAAAAATTCAACCTCGTTACTGTTAGTAGCATTTATCCGCCCGGATGCGAGATGATCGCAAAAGATGACGGCTTGAAAGAGCTTTTCCCAGGACAGATCGTTTTCTGCGTTATGTCTAGGATGACGAGCTGTGAAAAAGGAAAAAAGATCTTTGCAAGCGTTGGAGCTGCAATTCCTGACACTCCACTGCTTAATGGCTACCTTACAGAGTATCATGGCTACTGCAATGGCGAAGAAGGGAAACATGCTGAAGAGATGGCGGCGTATATGCTGAGAACAGCTTTTGATATTGAGCCAGCTAAAACCTTCAATATCACCGCTACTGCAGAAGTGGATGACTACACGACTGTAGTAGCAGCAGCGGTTTTTGTGATCTAAAATGGAACACACCTCCCCAATAGAAGTAAAAAACAAAAATTTTGCAGAACTTTTGCATTCAATGGCTAAAACCGGTTTTCAGGGGAGAAGACTTGGAATAGCCTTTGAAATTTGGCTTGAAATGCTTAAAGAAGAGCGCATCACAATTTTCATGGGACTCGCTGGAGCGATGGTTCCAGCGGGGATGAGAAAAATTATTTCTTGGATGATCAGAAAGAGATTCATCGACGTCCTTGTGTCTACTGGAGCGAATCTCTTCCACGATCTTCATGAAGCTCTGGGCTTTAAGCACTACTTAGGCAGTGATGCGGTGGATGATGAAGAGCTTTATAAAGAGGGCATAGATCGCATTTACGACGTCTTTGCTCATGAAAAGGAGTTTAACGAGCTCGATTTCCTTATCTCTGAGATCTTTGAGGAATCGGAAGGTGTTTTTAGCTCAAGAGAGATCATTGAGAGAATAGCAGAGAGGATCAGAAAAGAAGCCAAAGAGGATTCGATCGTGATCTCTGCCTACGAAGAGGGTGTCCCGATCTTCTGTCCAGCAATAGCAGACAGCTCTATAGGAATAGGAGCATCCTTAGCGAAGAAGAGAAGTGTTGTTGACACTATTAAAGATGTCGAAGAGTTGACTGAGATCGTTGCAAAGTCCGAAAAGACAGGAGTTATTTACATTGGCGGAGGAGTGCCAAAGAACTTCATCCAACAAACTGAAGTCGTTGCAAGGCTTAAGGGCTACGAAGTTGATGGACACGATTATGCGATCCAGCTCACCACAGACTCCCCATATTTTGGTGGATTAAGTGGTTGCACTTTCGAAGAAGGTATAAGCTGGGGTAAGATCAATCAGAAGAGCAGAAAAGTTCAGGTTTTTGTTGACGCAACTATAGCTCTACCAATTCTTGCTCATGGGCTTATAAATGCTGATAGGAGAAATTATCCTTTATTCTCTTTTGGAGATCAATTGAAAGTCAGTTTTGCCCAGAGGACTTAGATCTCTTAAGGCTTTCCTCAATCGCTTTTTCCACAGCTTTTTTGTGTGCATTTGCAGCCTTATGAATTCCTCCCTGCAAACCTCGCGAGGCTATGCATGGAAAGATCTGAGTGTAATAACCAGCCTTTGATGGGGCTTCCTCAAATCTCAACCCCTTGATCTTCTCTGCAACATAGTAAGTTGAGCCGCAAAAAGAAGATCTTTTTACTTTTACATCCTTTATTAAATCATTTTCGAGCTCTATTTCAAATTCAGGGCTTCCAAAAAGCTCAAAAAACTCCGAATCTTTAATCTTTGGGGTTGTGCAACAGATCTCCTCCCAAAAAACTTTCACACCAAATTTTTCTCCTTCTTCCTTTAACTGTTTATAAGAGCCACCTTTAGCTCCGCCAGAAATAACGAGGAGCTTTATTCCCCTCTCAGAAGCTTGTCGAATGAGCTCGAGATTCAAATCAGGATGAAGTAAATAAGAGATGACAAGATCTGGTTTGAAGTCCTTAGGTAAATTCAAATACTCCCTCGGATCCTCTATGATCGTTGGGAGCTCTTTTTCCACTTCGTATACTTTAACTTCAAAAAACTTCGAGAAGAGATCTATTGCTCTTCTGTTCTTTCCCCGCCTTACAACAACTCCTACTTGCATAAATTCTCAATTCTGGCTTTGATCTCTTTAAAAGGCTGAAGATCGCAGAACTTGTAAGGTGGGAGATTGCTGAGATCTGCTTTTATGAAACATTCGCTAAAGGGGACTTTTCCAAGGATAGGGTGTCTAATTCTCTCAATCAACCTCTTTGCCTCCTCAGATTCAATGAACTTGTTCACAACTACTGCTATTTTCTCGATTCCTATGTCCTTGGCGAGTTCTTCGATTCTCCCAAGCGTCTCAAAAGCTCTACTTCCAGGTTCAACGACTGCGATGAGTAGATCTACTCCTTTAGCAGTTCCTCTGCCCAAATGCTCAATTCCCGCTTCCATGTCGAGAATAAGGACGTCCTTTTCTCTGAAAATTGCATGCCTAAGAATTGCTCTTAAAAAAGCATTTTCAGGGCAGAAGCAACCTTCTCCACCTTTTTCAATTGTTCCAAGCACGAGAACTCGAACCCCATCTTCGTTATAAGCTGAATAAGCTTCGAATATATCATCAACCTTTGGATTCAACTTGTAAGTTCCTAAGGGACCAACAACACGTTCTTCTATTATATCCTTCAATTCTGAGAGAGGTTTCAATTTGCTCTTTATTCCAAGAGCAGAGGGGAGATTCATTGCAGTATCACAGTCAATTGCAGTAACCCTATAACCCTCTTTGGCAAATAAGTGTGCAAGGATCGCAGAGAGAGTAGTTTTTCCAACTCCTCCTTTGCCTGAGACTGCAATTTTCATATAAATACGTTCCGAGAGTGCATAAAAAACTTTTAGTTTCAAAGTATTAACCTCAAGTTATTTGATTAATTTTAGAGTAAATTTTAAATATTCGATTGATTAAAGATAATCAATGCCCGATCCACGGGACTTCTACTCAAAGGTGGGCTCTGGAGTTTGCGTGGTAAAGGAAGGTAAAATTTTAGAAACATATCTTTTAGCAGAAGAAGAACTGCAGAAAATTGAAAAGATCTCGTCTTTAGTCTCAACTTTTCCGAAAGATTTTGATATTGGTATTTTAGAGTTTAGCGAAAATAATAGATTTGGAATTTTCCGGATAGAAGATTACTTTCTAATCTTTCCAGTGAGGACCGAAAACATTGCAGAAATAATTCGAAAGAGGGAGGTTATAAATGCCACTTAAGTTTTATATATTGGAAAAGGGGGAAAAAATAGAGTCTGAAGGAATTGAAGAGAAAGATTTGTTTTTTAAACTTAAAGAGTCAGGTATAAAGAAAGCCATATTGCTTGGAAAGGAGACAGCTATTTACTTTGAGAATTTTGAAGACAAATTCGTGATGGTAGGGGTTGAAAGGCGCTCTGCAGGTTTTGCGAGAGTATATGCAAAAAAGATCATAGGAGAAGACAAGAGAAAAATTGATCTAAGGTCTTTAGAAGATGTTTTCGAGTTTGCTAAGAAAGTTGAGAGTGCAGATTTAGACGAGTTGGCTAAATTAAGGTGATTTTTATGTTATACGATGTTTTGAGTGTGGTTTTGGGTTTTGGTGCTGGTTTTGCTGTTACTTGGAAGCTTTTAGAGAGCGGAGTGAGCAAAGAGGAAAAAATAGAAGAAACTGTTAGAAGGGCAAAGTTGACAGAAGTTGTTGAGACAATAGGAAAAACAGAAGTTGCGATCGATCTTAAAGAACGACCCAAAACGATAGAAGAACTACCCGGATATATTTCTGGTAAATACATGCTTGCAGAGGTTACTCTTTTAACCCCTGATGGTCTGCCAATCGCCTCTAACAGCTCCACAAGAGATGACGACACCGCAGAAGCTCCTGAAATTATCAAATTCGCAAAACGTTTGCTTGATTCGGACAGAGTTGTGCTTGCAGGTGTAGAAAATCGTGTAATGGTAATAGAAATAAATCCAGAAGTTTTGCTTTACGCCAAAATTACAAGAGACATCTCTCGACCCGAGATGGAGAGAATAAAAGCTGAACTAAATACTGTTTTGGAGGGATTGATATGATGTGGCTGTTTCTATCTATACTGACAATATTTGCATATCCTGGAGACAATGTTACAATTACCATAACTGAGCCTTCTCTTCTTGAGACAAGCGATCCATGCATGTTTTTCGTTGAGAACATGAATAGCTCGGCTTATTTACCTGCAGGATCTCATACGCTTAAGATTGGAGCGAAATGTCTTCCCGGCATTAAATTTGTAACAGCCAACAAATTAAGAATCGCTGAAATAACTGTTTCTTCTGAAATAAACGAGCAAAAATTGATGGATTATGCCTACTGGCTTGAGAGGAAATTGATTAAAATAAACAGCGATATATTGACTTTAAGAGAGGAGCTCAAGAATGTAACACAAAAACTTAATGAAACTAAAACAGAGAAAGATAAAATCGAAATGGAGAAAAAGATGCTTGAATTTGA
The DNA here is from genome assembly GCA_025059545.1 of Archaeoglobaceae archaeon. The sequence continues at coordinate 4,887 of JANXDJ010000031.1, read as the reverse complement.
ATTGATAAGGCTAAATGAAAGCTACAACTCCCTAAAGTTAAGATTTGACCTTCTGAGTGAAGAATCCGAGAACAAAACAAGTAAAATAGCCCAGATGGAGATTGAACTTAAGAGCTTGGCTGAGCAGAGTACAACTTACAGAATAGCTACGTTCTTTTTGGTTTCGATCTTCATAGGCTCATTCACAGCGATGGTGATAATGACTCGTAGATCTTAAGGAGAAAAGATCTCTTCTGAATTTGTTGTAAAATTTTTTCCAAAGCTTGCGTGTAGAACAAAGCGATAACTTAAGTCAGTTTTTCCTCCTTTGAAAGCGTCTCCATAAGTTGCGTCAACAATTTCACCAACGAAGAAGGTGTGATCCCCTACTTCCACTTCTTTGATAACCTTACACTCCAAATTCGCCTGGCACTCTTTTATTGATGGCACTCTAACTTTTCTTGACTTTATAAGTGTCAATCTAAGTTTTGAAATCTTACTCTCATTTGCTCCACTTAAAGTTCCAGCGATCCAAACATCTTTTAGTAGCTCAATCGTTGGAACCGCTACTACAAACTCTCTAAACTCTTTTATAAGCTTGTTCGTGTGTCTTTTGTGTCCAATGGAGACCCCTAATAACTTAGGTTCGAATGATAATGGCACTACCCAATCCGCGGTCATCACATTCGGCTTTTCTATTCCAGAAACGATTAGATATGTCCTCAATGGATAAAGGAGTTCAAGCATCCTTCTCCCTCTTTTCATTTATCAAAGATATGAAATCATCGGGTGAACTTAAGGATTCTAATTCTTCTTTAAGAACAAAAACCACTGAGCTAACTTTCTTTTTCAATTCCCTTTCTGTTACGTATGCAGCATTTGCGTTCACGATTTCAGAGACTTTTCCTATTAGTTGCGCCCTTTTCTCGATTTCTCTAACCTGTTTTAAGCCCATTATTACCTCATTATCTTCAAACTTCGAAATTGCGTCGAAAGGAGTGTGTCTTACTGTGTAAATTGCGATTCCTATTTCTCTAAGCTTTCCTACAATTTCGTCCTCTTCACCCTCACTTTTTATTTCTCGCTCTTCTTCCCTTATAAATTCAGAGAAGTCGATTTTTTTAACAACGTCTCCAAACACCTCTTCAATCTTGATCGCAACCTCAACGCTTGCATCGCTTCCTTCTTCGTAGTTTCTCACAGTCCTTTTAGAGACGCCCAATCTTTTTGCAGCGTCTCCAATACTTATCCCCATAGCTTCTCTCGCTTTTCTGAGCTTTTCAGCATTTATTTTCACATAATAGCCTCCGGGGGCGGAATATATGTATGGAAGATCTCCCTGAAGGTAATCGTAGAACGTTGCGAGGTTGATCACGGGGAGATCGTATCTCGTATAAACTACTCTTCTCTCAAGAAAGTCGAATTTGAATCTCTCACCAATCACAAGAGCTGTAGCGTTCAAAAGCTTGGCAATTTTTCTCATCTCTTCTGCAGTCTCAACTTTTAGAGAATCAACGTTGTAGAGAACTTTTATTAGAAGAATTTTTTTATCTTTTCTGGCTATAAGATCGAAGCATCTTGGTTTAGTGTCAACTAATTCGAGTAACTCATAACCTTCTTTTCTTAGAAGTCTTATTACGTTGCTTAGGAGTAGAGACTGCATTTTAATCTAAGTTGTAGGAAGTAGTATATAAAAATTTTCTGAAGCAAAAAGTATTTTTATGCTCGCACAAACTCTTTCCATGCTTACTGAATACGCCTCCAAGATCTTTGCTTCATTTGAAGAGCTTAGCAAGATCCTTGATCGAGAGGGGGACAATCTCGTTGTAAATGATGAACCAGTTAAAGTGGTTATAACAAAAGATAGGATCGAATTTTACGTTTATGGAGATTTCCATGGATTTGTTAATGAAAAAAAGGAAGAGTTAAGCGAAATTGTGAGTGAAGAAGCTAAGCTCTGGCTTCAGGCTTTGGCAAATTTGCACTTCAAAAGATTTAGTTTGAGGCGATGATTATGGAATTTCCACCGTTTCGTCCTCCAAGTGAGGCTTCAAGTTATCTAATTCGCGTTGTCAGAGGCTGTAACTGGAACAGATGCCTTTTCTGCTCAATGTATAAGACAATAGACTTTGAACAAAGACCAAAAGAAGAAATTCTTAGAGACATCGATGAAATTCCGAGGTATTTTCCAAAATCAAGGTCCGCATTCCTTGGAGATTCGAATCCGTTAATACATAAAGACATCGTTGAGATTGTCCGATACTTAAAGCTAAAAAGACCTGAGTTGGAAAGAATCACAGCTTACGCAAGGATAAAGACGATTGCAAATATGCCAGAGGAGAAACTGAGGGAATTGAAGTCTGCTGGACTTACAAGACTGCACATGGGACTTGAAAGTGGCGATGATGAGATTTTAAAGCTTGTTCAGAAAGGTATAACACCAGATGATGCGATTAAGGCTGGAAAAAAAGCAGGAAAGTTTTTTGAAATGACTTACTACGTGATCACGGGCTTAGGAGGGGTAGAGAGGAGCGAGAGGCACGCAAAGAATACTGCGAGAGTTATAAATGAGGCTAAGCCAACTTTTGTTAGAATTAGAAATCTAACAATAACGAATCCAGAAATGGAAGGAGTCTTAAAATTGCTCAATGCGGAAGAACAGCTTGAGGAACTTAAAAATCTGATCGAGGGCATAAAAGTTGAAACATACTTTACTTGCGACCATGTTTCGAATTATTTGTTTACAAAGCAAGGCTCAATTTTCATGGGAGTTCATGGGAGGATTCCTGAGGAGAAAGAAGAAATGCTTGGATTAATTGAAGATACGCTCGAAACTGTTAAAGCTCTTAAAAAATCTGGAGTAGAGGTTTTTACGAGCAATGACATGTTTAAGCTTGGTTTTATTACTCTGTAATCCAAGTTTAGTAATTTAAAAATTTTGTATAAATATAAAATTAAATATTTAGCAATTTGGAATCAAGGCATCATTGGATATTGTCTGCAGTTAAGAACTTCATTAAAGCTAATCTCCGGAGTTTTACCACTGCCAAAGTCTAAGAGCTCCATCACGGTTTTTCCTTGATTTATAACTTTTACCATTCCAAATGGAACTTCTCCACTTACCCAAGTTTCATTTCCCTCAATGAAAACTTTTACAACGTTTATAGTCTTTCCAGCAACAGTATGCTTTCCGAACTCGTATCTACCCTTCACGATGGTCTCTGGAGAATATTCGTCTGGAGTCGATGGAGACGGCATTTCTCCTTCAACTTGGATAAATGGGAAACAGAAAATTCCTTCAGGAACTTTAGCTACGTATTTAAAACTCGATCCATCCTCTGAGAACCAAACCTGCACAATCGCCTTTTTTCCTTGGATTTCAGACGAGAACTCAATGCCATAGGAAGACTTTCCATTCAGCTTCTCTCTTCCAGCAAAAACATACGTTAAAGTTACAACTTCACCATTGCTAACCCTCCACTGTGCCCACTCCCCTTTCTGTAAGGTCTTAAAACCCGTGTAAATACTTGTTAGATCTTTTGCGGGTGTTGATGGTGTTGTAGGACTTTCTGCTGGCTGAGCACAGAGTGTAAGAAATATGGCGAGTGCAAGAGCTATAGCTCCTACCAACTTCAGCATGTTTGACATTTGCTCACTTATACTATAAAATTTTCTAACGATTTAATTAACATATGAACTCTATAAGACTACAAATTTCCAAGATTCTAAGTCTGACAACCCCTAATATCTACCTCCACGACATTGCCACGAGGCTCTAATTCCTCGAATATTTGCCCCTCAAACCTATAAACTTCTGCCCCAGTTAACCAGCAGTCTGGAGATAAGCCAGCTTTCATACAAGTTTGGCTTAAAAATTCCTCTGCATCGAAGCCAAACTCGATTGCAACCTGTGGAAGTAAAAGACCCGAAAAAAGCCCCTTTCTAACCATTAGCCCATGTTTTCCAATTTCAACGAACTTTGGAAGGTCTTGAGGTTTCGCTTTGATCTTTTCAGGCTCTGTTAGAATTGTCACTTCCACGATTATTTCATCCATCTCCCCTCTACGCACAGGTTTAAATCTTGGATCGTCAACCGCAGCAGCAATAGCAGATTCGATGATCGCCTCATCAAGCCTCTTTATCGGGTAAGGAAAGCCTATACAACCTCTCAGATCGTTATTCTTTATCAAAGTAGTAAAAACTCCCCTTTTTTCAGAGAAAACTCCACCTAATTGCTCTCTTATTATTCTTCCACTCTCAAGATACTCCTCAATGGCTTTTCTCGCAAGCTTTACTGCTTTAGTTCCTTCTTCAAGACTTAGCTTCATAAAAAGGAAAAGGCTATTTAAATTAATAACGTTGTTGCTTCATGATCCTCGGCGTCGACATTGGAGGAACAAATACTGACGTGGTTTTGCTTAAAAAAGGTGATTTCGAGATCCTTGGGACTTTTAAATCAAAGGATTTTGATTTAAGGGATATTAAAGTTGATTACGATGCGATTGGCATTGGAATAGCTGTTTGGTTCAAAAATGGGAAACCAGTTGGAGCACCAAATCTGGAAAAGATCCCAAACATCGAGACAGTGAAGCCGAGAGTTGTTGAAAACGATGCTAAGTGCTTTGCCTATTACTCTGCCAAGCTAACTGGAAAAAAGAACGTTCTTGCGTTAACAGTTGGCACTGGGATTGGAACTGGGATCGTAATTGGGGGAAAGTTATACAAAGGCGAAGGACTCGCTGGAGAACTTGGTCATAGTTTCGTTGGCGGTAGAAGGAAGTGCAAGTGCGGGGGACATGGACATGTTGAATGCTATTTTGGCGGTTGGGCAATCAAGGATGTGAGAGAAAGGCTCGAAAATGGAACGATCTACGAAATGAAAGGCTTTAAGCTTTTTTGCAATGCTGT
>JANXDJ010000030.1 GCA_025059545.1 Archaeoglobaceae archaeon | reverse complement strand
GAGGATCTCATTAAGAATGCAATTGCGGGTAAGGAGAAAAGCGGTTTTAAGGGTGTAAAGGATTTTGAAGAGGTGATACCATGAAGCCTTTTGGCAAGGGACATGGCTCATGTCCGGGCTGTGGATTGGCTATTGCGGTTCGAAATGTTCTCAACGCTCTCGATGGCAAATGCTTTGTTGCAAATTCCACAGGATGTCTTGAAATAATAAGCTCACAGTATGGTAAGAATTCATGGGGAGTGCCTTACATCCACTCACTCTTTGACAACACCGCAGCAGTCGCATGTGGAATTTCTGAAGCTCTCAAAGCTATGGGAAGAGAGGATGAAGGTAAAGTTGTCGTCTTGGCTGGAGATGGAGCAACTGCGGACATTGGTTTAACAATCCATGGAATGTTCGACAGAAATCACGACGTCATATATGTATGTCTTGACAACGAAGCTTATCAGAACACTGGACATCAGCAAAGCGGATTAACCCCATTCGGAGAAGCAACGACAACTACGCCAGCAGGAAAGTTAATTCTCGGTAAGATGGGTAGAAAGAAGGACATGGTTGCAATCGCTGTTGCTCATGGCTCTCCATATGTTGCAACTTCAAGCTCTGTTCTACCAGCGGACATAAGAAGAAAAGTGAAGAAAGCTGCAAGCATTGAAGGGGCTAAGTATATCCAGATCCATTGCCCCTGCGTCACTGGATGGGGAATCGATGGCAAGGATGTTATAAAGGTTGGAAATCTTGCAATCGAAACCGCACTTTATCCAATCGTTGAATTTGAGAATGGAAAGCTCAAGACAGTTAAAAAGATAAAGGATCGAAAGCCGGTTGAGGAGTATTTGAAAGCTCAAAGAAGGTTCCGACATCTCTTTACAGATCCAAGAGGTAAAGAAATCGTTGCAGAAATTCAAAAAATAGCGGATCGCAACGCAGAACGATATGGTTTAGATTTAAAGAAAGACTAAAACTTTTTATTTCCAATATTCTTGAACCCTTTAATGATTAGATTTATATTAAGCATGACAGAAAGTCACCCATGAGCGACTTCGATAAATATCTCAAGAGAGAAAACGCTCCACTGCCTGAAATGCATAAGGAAATTCTGAAAAAAGGCGAAGACTTACCAGCAGAGGGGGTTTTAAAATTCTCCGAGAAGGACAAGTTGCTTGAGAGCGGTTATCTTTCTTTTGAGAACGGATTCTACCATTTCCCAGATGGAAGTGCATATGTCGCATGCTTGACGAAAATGCCGAAAGTTGATCTCGAAATGCTTTACTGGTGGTTCCAATGGCATGCAGAAGAGGGGATCAGATATAGAATCTGGTATCCTGAAAAGCATTTCGACGTTCGCACCGATTCCACGGGATTGACGCACTACGTTACCGAAGATGTTGGTATTGGGAAGCAAAAGCTAATAATCAAGTTCATGACTCCTGCAGAGTTTGGTTTTAATTTAAGTAAGCTTGAAAAGGTAGATTTCGAAAAGATTGCCATAATATGCGCAAGAGTTGGAATTAAAAGAGCTTGTTTTACAGTTTGGCACACGAAGATGTGTCATATGGCAAGAAAAGTCGAGAATGGAGTAGAATTGCGAAGTAGGTTTTGGATCGGAGAGAAAATTGAGGCGGAAGGCTTAGTAGGAAAAATTCTATCCCAGTTTTTAAATAAGCCAGCAGTGAAAAGAAAGATCATCCCAAAGGGCATTGGATGGCACATGTTCCATCATTGCGCCCAGGAATACCACAATCTTGCGGAGATCTTGCCTGAGATTTACGAGAAGCATAGAGATAATTAGTTTAGATTTTTCCAAAAATTGGATTTAGAATTAATATACAAAAATTTACTTGCAGAGTTAGTTGTTAAATTTTGCTCAAATTTAAAAACAGATCGAAGAGTTGCAAGCGATGGAAGTAGAGTTTCACGATCCTGAAAGAAGCATGAAAAATTTTATTAGAGAGGGGATTTTCTCCCAGATAACACTTTCTTTGCTCACTGCAACTATTATAAGTTCATATCTTGCTGTTGCTGGAGCGGACGCCTTTGTAATTGGAGTTTTAGTTGCGATACCATACATGACAACGATCACTCAGATCATTTCAGCAAAATTTGTAGAGAAAAGAAGCAGAAAAAAGATAGCAGTTTTTGCAAGCTTTGTAGCCAACAATTCAGTCTTAGCCATCGCAATTGTATCTTTTATAGACGGACCTTACGAGATCTTAGCATTTGCAATATTTTACTTGATCTTTAACATCTGCGAAGACTTGCTGACAGTGAGCTGGAGTTCTTGGACAAGAGATCTTGTTTTCGGAGCAAAAATGGGTGAGAAACTATCTAAAAGACTGGCTTATGGAAAAATAGCTGCAATTCCTTTTTTTATATTGCAGATCTGGCTTTTCGAGAAATTTGATAAGTCTGCTTTCCCCATCTTATTCTTCATAGCTTTTCTTGCAGGCATTATAAGCGTATACTTCCTAAGAAACATTGAAGATGTGAAATCGAGGAGAATTAGCGAACCCAGCCTTATTAAGCCTCTCAAGAATAGTAGCTTCTTAAAATGGACACTCCTAAATTCAGCATTTTGCTTCTCTTTGAGTGCTTCACGTTCATTCTTTGCAGTCTATGTCCTTCAGGTTCTTGGTTATCCGATCTGGTTCATACTTCTATTCGCATTTGTAGCTCACATCTCTTCGATCTACTCCCTTAGACTCGCGGGGACAATATCAGATCGATTTGGAAATAAACCCCTACTTGCAATCTCCATGGTCTCTTTTATCTTCTCTACGATTCTTTTCATTTTTTCAGAGTTCTACATGTCTCTATACTTCCTTCTGCTTGCATACATCCTGCACGGTTTTTACACCTCCGCACCAGCAATAGCATTTATGAACGCTGTTGCAGATATGACTCATAGAAAACATTCTGCACCCTTCTACGCAATTGGAAACTGGACTCAGGACTTCTTTTCCGCGTTAGGTAGTATCTTCGGTGGTTTTATGCTTGCAAAACTTGCATTTCTCGGAGGTGAGTCCTATATTGTTCTCTTCACTTTTTCTTTTGCATTATCACTTCTTCTATTTCCATTCCTCAGATTTTACGATGAATTTGGACAGCCAACGAGTGTTGCGGTCTTAAATCTACCAAGGCTTTTCTTTGAGGATTTGGAGAAGCTATACCATGAAACGAGGAAATTCGTTATTTCAAAATTCAAAAAAGAGAATTTTGAACTTTAGTGGAAGTAAATTTAGAATTATTAATTTTATCTATTTATGAGCAAAAAACTTATATCACTTGCGATAAGCATCTCAAAATTGATATGCTCGAGATGCTCAAAACCTTGGCTTTGATGAACGCTTCGAGAGAGGTTATAAAAGTCAGTTGTAAAGATCTTGGAGAGAAAATCGGTCAGAGCACCCAGACAGCCTCAAGAAGGCTAAAAGAACTTGAAAACAATGGTCTCATAGAACGAAATATCACAAAAGATGGTCAGTTTGTTGCGATAACCGAGAAAGGTTTAGACGTGCTATATGCAGAATACTCGGATTACCGAAGAATATTTGAGAAGGCAAACATCATAAAACTCCACTGCACAGTTTTCAGCGGTCTTGGCGAGGGGAGCTATTACGTTTCACTTGAGGGCTACAGAAGGCAGTTCATAGAGAAACTTTCCATAGATCCATTTCCGGGAACTCTCAATCTCAGAGTTGCGAAAGGGGACATCATGCTCAAAAAGAGGCTTGACAAGGAAGAGGGGATCAAGATTGAAGGTTTTTCTGCAGAAAATAGGACTTTTGGGTCTGCAAAAGCGTTTAAATGTAAGTTAAATGGAGTTTCTGCTTTCATAGTGATCCCCCAAAGAACGCACTATCCTGGAGACGTTCTCGAGGTCATTTCGGATAAGAAGCTTCGAGATCTCCTGAATTTGAAAGATGGTGATCTGGTTGAATTGGAGGTGATTTTATGATTGAAGAAGCTTTGAAGGCATTCAGAAAAGGTAAACCTGTGCTGATCTTCGACTTCGAAGATCGAGAAGGAGAAACAGACATAGCAATTCCCGCCCAATTTGTTAAGCCAAGAGATGTTGCAATGATGCGAATAGACGGTGGTGGGCTCATTTGTGTCTCAATTCATCCATTAGCAGCAAAAAAACTTGGTTTGCCCTTCATGCATGATCTTTTGCGAGTTGCAAGCGAAAAAATTCCATCTCTGGCTACTATATCGAATTTTGACATCAAGTACGACTCGAGAAGCTCATTCTCGATCTGGGTAAACCATCGGGATACCTTTACAGGCATCACCGACGTTGACAGAGCAAAAACGATAAGGAGAATCGGGGAAGTCGTAGACATCGTAATGATGAACGGAAACTTCGACTTTGGCAAAGAATTTAGAAGTCCGGGACATGTAGCAATTCTAAGAGCCTCAGAGAACCTAACATACAATCGAGTTGGTCAGACGGAACTAAGCGTTGCCTTGGCTGAAACTGCTGGTATAGCCCCAGCGGTTGCAATTTGCGAGATGCTCGACAGCGAAACAGGAAAAGCTTTAACCAAAGAAAAAGCCATGAAATACGCTGAAGAGAAAGGAGTTCCTTTTGTTGAGGGTAAAGAAATCGTGAAGCATTACAGAGAGTTCAGAGAAGTTAGAGCTAAGCTTTTCGTCTAATCAATCATTTTTAACCTCTCTCTTACCGATTTGTTTAGAGCAATCTCTCCTATTGATTTAATGTGTCTGCAAGCACTCAATAAAGCTTCTAAGCCCAGCCGATACTGAGAAGAACCTTCAATACTCTCTATCATTTCCTCTTCAATTTTCTCAAGCAATTGGATCGAGTCTTCAGAGAGCTCGAGATCAGAGTTAAAGTAGGCTTTTGAAGTCATTTCGAAAGCATCAAAAAGTTGTTGTAGGAATTTGTCCAGTATATCCTTTTCTTTGTTCTCTCTTAATTCTGCAACATAATTAGAGAAATTCTCGAGGTTATCGAGTATTTCTTCAATTAGCTTTGCAACAGTCCTTATTCCTAAGATTAGCCTTAGCTCATTCCATCTTGCAGGACTTGAAAACTCTCTAATAAGCCTATGTTCTTGTCTAACTGCCAAGAGATATAGTCTGTCCGAATCGATTTCGAGATTTCTAATCTCTCTAAGTGCAGAAAGATCATTTTTAGCCATAGCATCCAAGATCGTGTGAATCATCGTTAAAACAATTTGCGTCATTCTTTTCACAACCCCATAAACGTCGAAATCTGTAACAGTCAGGCATCTCAGCACAACTTTTTCGCTTGCATCAATGATTTCTATTCCTATCAAAGACTTTACAATTTCGCTGATCTTTGCAATAAGCCTTGGATTCAGATTTTTGTCAGTTATGACGATCTCGTCAATGCCTTGTATGTAGAGAGCATAGATAAACCTACGAAGGAACTTTTCGTCATATCTCTGAAGGTTCTCGATCTCAACCCTCGAGACTTTCAAATCATCTTTGAATCCCTTCGGATAAAGCGTTATTACTTTGTCCTCAACTTCTAAAATGATCTCATCTCCCTGTCCAAGTTCATTTGCCTTAACCCATTCCTTTGGCAAGCTCACCATGTAGCTTGAGCCACCTATGAGCTGAAGCTTTCTCGTCTCCATCATACGTAGAAATATTAAGGTGTTAAAATAACTTTCGATTTGTGTTGTTGTTCCTACTATTGATACAAAGAAAGTATTCACAAGTTTTTTTAGAAGTTTGAATACTGTTCATCGTGATCGTCACTTACTCGAGGAACGTTTTCATACCTTTAACCAGAAACTGCCGAAATAAATGCTGGTATTGCGGTTTTAGAAGCGATAATATATACTTGATGAGTAAAGAAGAAGTTAAAAGACTATTGGATAAAGCTAGAGGTGCAAAAGAAGCACTTTTTACCTTTGGAGAGAAGCCTGATCAAGTTTATCCTGAAATAAGGAAAATTCTACAGAACTATGGTTATCGGGACTTCATCGATTACGTTATAGAAATGAACAAAGTTGCAATAAAACTTGGATTTCTTCCACATACAAATGCGGGCATTCTCGAAAGGGGAGAGCTTTTGAAGCTCAAACCATTCAACGCAAGCCTCGGCTTAATGCTCGAACAAGCGGTAGAGCTCGAATGCCACTCTGATAGCATTGGAAAAAAGCCCGAGCTAAGAATAAATACAATCAAAGAAGCTGGAAAGCTAAAAATTCCGTTTACAACGGGAATTCTTGTGGGTATAGGCGAAAAGAAATACGATCGAGTTTACTCTCTGGAAGTCATTGCAGATCTCCATAAAGAGTTTGGGCATATTCAGGAGGTTATAATTCAAAATTTCAAGCCAAAAAAAGGAACGAAGATGGAAAAATTCCCAGAACCTTCAGCTGAGGAGATGATTGAAACAGTGAAGGTTGCAAGGCAGATCTTGCCAAGAGAGGTTGCAATTCAAGTCCCTCCAAATCTCGTTGGCGATTTATATCCATTTCTAAAGGCGGGAGCGAACGATCTTGGGGGAATCTCAGATGTTACGCCTGATTACATAAATCCGGAGACGAAATGGCCAACCATTGAGGAAATAAAAAGAAGTTTAAGAGGTGAATTCATTCTGAGAGAAAGACTTCCAGTTTATCCAAAATTCGTAAAGCTTAAATTGTTTGGCAGTGCCGTGAGTGAACTAATTGAGGTGTATTCAAATGATGACGGATACTCTCGCTCATGAACTCTTACGAGATCCTTATGAAACTTTTAGACTTGCAAACGAGTTGCGAAAAAAAGCGGTTGGTGATATTGTAACCTTTGTTGTGAATAGAAACATAAACTTCACAGACATTTGTGTAAATGATTGCAAGTTCTGTTCTTTCAGAAACCGGAATAATTTCGTCCTCTCATTGGAGGAGCTAAAGAAGAAGGTTGAAGAAGCAGTTGATTTTGGTTGCACAGAAGTCTGCATTCAAGGCGGTTTATTGCCAAATGCAGAAATAGACTTCTACGTCTCGATTCTCGAAGTTGTAAGAGAAGTTTCGAAAAAAATCCACATCCACGCCTTTTCTCCTATGGAAATCATACACATGGCAAAAAATAGCAAGTTAACAACATTAGAAGCTCTAAAAATTTTAAAAAGGGAGGGTTTAGGATCGATGCCTGGCACAGCAGCAGAGATCTTGGACGACTTCGTTCGAGAACAGATCTGTACAAAGAAGCTCAAAACTAATGAATGGGTGAGAGTAATAAAGGAAGCTCATTCTCTTGGCATTCCTACAACTGCGACGATGATGTATGGACACATAGAGAGCTGGGAAGAGAGAATTAAACACATTATGCTAATAAAAAGGATTCAGCAGGAAACTAATGGTTTTACCGAATTCATACCGTTATCCTTTATGTGGAAAAATAACGAACTTGGAGCTAAAGCACGAGGAGTTTCAGGTTTTGAGGACCTGCTCGTAATTGCGATTGCAAGAATTTTGCTCTATCCAGAAATAAAGAATATTCAAGCCTCTTGGGTGAAGCTTGGCATTAAGCTTGCTCAAGCGTCATTGAATTTCGGAGCAAACGATCTTGGTGGGACTTTGATTGAGGAGAACATTTCAAAATCTGCTGGAGCTACAAGCGGAGAATTCATCAGTCCAGAGGAGTTAAGAGAGCTCATAATTAGGGCAGGAAGAATTCCAAAGCAGAGAGACACGCTCTACAATATAATAGATTAGGAAAAGTTTATCTTTCCCTCTGCGTTTTGGCTTGCATGAAGCTCCTCTTAATCCACGCTGACTACCTCGAATACGAAGTGAAAGAGAGAACGAAATTGGCAGAAGACTTTGAAGGCAAAGGGGACAGATTAGAAGAAGTTCTCGTTGTTTTTACCTCCGTTGAAAAGGGGGACAATGATGAGATAGCAAAAAAGGCTGTTGAGGAAATCTCGGATGTTGCAAGCAAGGTTGGAGCAAAAAGGATTTTGATTTACCCTTATGCTCATCTATCCCCAAATCTTGCAGATTCGGAGACTGCAGTAAAAATTTTAAAAATGCTTGAGTCTGAAATTAAGGGTTTTGAAGTTAGAAGAGCCCCATTTGGTTGGTATAAGGCATTCAGACTTTCTTGTAAAGGGCATCCGCTGAGTGAGCTATCAAGAGAAATTGGTGGCGAAGAAGCGGAAGTGACTACTGCCTTGAGAGAGGAGAAGAAAGTCATCAGCTATTGGTTCATTCTAAAACCAAATGGAGAACTCGTAAAGGTTGAAGATTTCGATTTCAAAGGGTTTGAGAAATTGAAAAAATTTGCAAGTTATGAGATGGAGAAAAGAAGAGCGGTTGATGCAATTCCTGCTCATGTTGAGTTCATGCAAAAGCTTGAAATTGCTGATTACGAGAATGCAAGCGATTCAGGGCACATAAGATTTTATCCCAAGGGCAGACTGATGAAGAACCTTATAGAGCGCTTTGTCACGCAGAAATGCATCGAATACGGAGCAATGGAAGTTGAAACTCCGCTTATGTATGACAGAAATCATCCAACTCTACGAAAATACCTTGAAAGGTTTCCTGCAAGACAGTATATCTTGCAAGGAGACAAAAGAGAATTTTTTATGCGATTTGCCGCATGCTTTGGACAATTCCTAATGCTTGCTGATGCAACAATAACCTATAAGAATCTCCCGCTTAAGATTTACGAATTGACGAGGTATTCTTTCAGAAAAGAGCAGAGAGGAGAGCTCGTTGGTCTGCGAAGGCTTCGAGCGTTCACAATGCCCGATATGCACACAATTGTAAAAGACATGGCTCAGGCAATGGAAGAATTTCTTAAGCAGTATAAGCTTGCAGTCGAAGTTCTTAGCGATATAGGCATAAAGCCGGAAGACTATGAAGTTGCGATAAGAATTACAAGAGATTTCTATGAAGAGAACAAAGAGTTCGTGAAGAAAATTGCTGAGGTTCTCCAAAAGCCAATTCTGCTTGAAATGTGGGACCATCGCTTCTTCTACTTTGTTTTAAAGTTTGAATTCAACTTTGTCGACAGCCTTGACAAAGCTTCCGCTCTTTCGACTGTGCAGATAGATGTTGAAAACGCAGAGAGATATGGAATAACCTTCGTCGACTCAGATGGAAGCAGAAAGACCCCTCTCATTTTGCACTGCTCAGCGAGTGGTGCGATAGAGAGAGTGCTCTACGCATTGCTCGAGAAGGCAAAGTTTATGCTTGATGAGAAGAAACTGCCAATGCTACCAGTTTGGCTCTCACCTACACAAGTCCGAGTAATTCCAGTGAGTGAAAAATATCTTGAAAAGGCTATTGAGATTGCAAACTCTTTAAATGCACGAGTTGACATCGATGATCGTAATGAGACACTGAACAAGAAGATTAGAGACGCAAATACAGAATGGATTCCCTACATTGTTGTTATTGGTGAGAAAGAGATTCAGGAAGGAAAATTGACTGTTACGGTGAGAAGTGAATCTACACTGGAGAAGCAGAAAAAGATTCAAGTTACTGTTGGAGAATTAAATAATCTATTGCGAAAAGAGGTCGAAGGAAAGCCATTCTTACCTCTTCCACTGCCAAAAATGCTATCAATGAGAGCCTCTTTCAGGTGAGATCATGGATGCGGAGTTGAAAAAAGTCTTTGTTCCGATAATTCTTGGAACCCTTGCTGGGTTTCTATCCTTCTTTATAACTCAAGATCTCAGACAGAGAGATGCATTTGGGATAATAATTCTCGTCTTATTCATCTACATCCAGAAATTCATTTTCCCAAAACTCGAAATTAAGCTTCAGACAAAGGACTGGATCGGTTTGTCTTTTATAACCCTCTCCTCTTGGTATATCGCTTGGACCATTTTATTGAACCTTTAAAGCCTCTATTGCCACTTTTTTCATCAAGCTAATCGGTGGCTTTATTCCTGTCCAGATCTCAAACGCCTTTTCTGCTTGATAAACGAGCATTTCCAAGCCATTTATAATAATGCATCCTTTATCCTTTGCCTTCTTAATCAACTGAGTTTCAAGAGGATTGTAAACTGCATCAAAAACGACAATTTCATGCTTTAAAATCTCTTCGGGGATCGGGAGAGCTGAAGAAAAACCTTTCATCCCAATTGGGGTCGCATTTGCTAATATATTTATCTTAAGCTCTTTAATTTTTTCCCATGGACAGAAAATACAGTGTCCGAACTCTCTAAGTGCTTTGACCGCTTCAATTCCTCTCGTTTCAGTTCTGTTGGTTAAAATAACTCTTGCACCCATCTTCATTAAAGCCAAGGCAATGGCTTTTCCAGCTCCGCCTGCACCAATAACAAGGGCAATTTTGTTTTTGACATCTATTTCAGCGTTTTTAAAAGCCATTTCGACTCCGTAAACATCTGTATTGTATCCTTCCATCTTTCTAAGATCGATCGTGTTAATCGCAAGCTTGGCTTCGCCAATTGGCTTTACGAATTTCAGAACTTCTTCTTTATATGGGATCGTGACGTTCAATCCTACAAAGCCAAGAGCTTTTGCACCATAAATTGCCTCTTTTAAATCTGCTGGCTTCACTTCAAATGCTAAATATCTCCCCTCTATTTTCAGCTCTTCGATTACCGCATTATGGATCCTTGGGGAGATCGAATGAGATATTGGGTATCCGATTATGCCCAGGTATAGCATAATAAAAGTGTGTCGAACTGCTGATAATTCTAATCGTTGATCTATCAACAAGAAGTGAACACCGAGAAGGTAGAAGAGTAAAATTTTTTATACAAAAGAATATTTTAACCATGGAGATTACGGAAATTGAAGATCGAAAAAGGTTTCAAAAGCTCGATATTGAAAAAATAATGGATCTACTATTATTTCAGGTTCGAAATCTTTGGCGTGTCGATGGACTATACTTCCTCGGCATCGAGGAGAAATTTGGCACAAATTTAGCCACTGAAATTGACGCAAACTGCTGGAGTTCTCTTGCAAAAATCGAAGCTAAAGAATTGAAGAAGATCTTCGGATTAGATCAAGTCGAGAGCGTAAAAGATCTTCTTGAGCTTCTCAGCAACACGAGCTGGGCTTTATACCAAACAAAAAAGGAAATTGAGATCTCAGAAAACTCCGGAATTTTCAGAGTTGTGAGCTGTAAGATCCAGGAAGCGAGATTGAAAAAGGGATTACAGATCTTTCCGTGCAAGAAAGTAAGATTTGGATATCTAAAAAGCTTCGTTGAAGAATTGAACAAGAATTTTGAAGTGATCTGCAAATTTTGTCCTCCTGATCTAAAGCCAGAGGATTGCTGGTGCGAATGGGAGTTTAGAAAAAAGTAAAAAAGAGATTTACTTTAGCAGGCTCTCTGCAATGTTTCCAAAGATCGGGAACTTATACATCTCTCCCTGATAAGCCTTGATCATTCCGACAAGCCATAGAATTAGGATTAGAATGTTAACAAGCCAGATCAATGGCCAAAGGACCCAGATAAAGATTTCCAAGATTGAAAGTATCCAAACCAATACAACCAGGCTCAAAAATGTAACAGTTGACTGCATCGCATGAAATCTGACGAATTTGTTCTCCTTTTCTATTAGCAAAAATACGATCCCAGTTATAAAGGTAGCCAAATAGCAAAGAAGCCCTGCAACGTTCTCTTCAAGCCCAATAGAAGTCTTTGGTTTCTGAACTTCTGCTGGTTTTGCTTCACCATTCATTTAACAACACCTCCACAATTTTTAAAAACTATTCTCATTTCCCTTATAAATTTTTCTCGAACAAATCTCTATAGGCTTCAACATTCCTCTCGATTAGAGAGTAATTTATCTGCCTATAAGATCTCATTCTTTTTAGATCGATCTCCGCCATAACTGCTTCTTCGCTCTCCTCACCTTTACTTCTTGCAAGAATTCCATCGAAGCTTGCGATTAGACTTCTACCAAGTGCCTCACTTCCAGTGAATGTTTTTCCGAATCCACCAGCCTTAACGATCGCATAACCATTATCGAAAGATCTTGCAAAATAAAGACAGAACCTCAAATTTTCGCCAGGAAGTTCCGAATATTTGAAAGAAACCACTGGGTTCAAGGCTATCTCAGCTCCTTTCAAACCCGCAATTCTACAAAGTTCTGGATAAAGAATGTCCGCACACACGAGAACACAAATTTTTGATTTTCGAATGTTAAAAACGCTAAGCTTCTCTCCCGGAGTGATTCCAAGAATCTTCTCATTTCTCGTTGGATGCACTTTGTCCTGATAGCCAATTAAATCACCAGAATCGAATATAAATGCTCTATTTGTTATCCGATCTCCTTTGAACACTATGTTCCCCGAAGTTATTACACTGTATTCTCTGCTTATCCTTTGCAGAAATTCGAGCGTTATTTCTCCAAGCTCGAGAGAAAATGTGGGATAAGAGAAGTATTCTGGATAAAGCAGAAGCTCCGCCCCTTTTTCTATTGCCTCAAGCGATAAACGTTCAGCACTACCCAGATCACCTATTCTGCACTGAATTGCCGAGACTTTCAACTTTTCTCACCCCTATACATTCAATTCTTGCTTTAAACGGCTTTCCAAACTCCTCTAATGCCTCATAGCCATTATAAGCAAATACTGTCTTTCCAAGCATTGCCATGCTCGCCATTCCCCCATTGCTTTCTACAGCCTCAACTATATCTTTAACTGGCTCTATAAGCCCAGTTTCCTCAGCAAATGCTTTTGAACACCTAAATAAATTTTCTAAAGTAACTTTTTTCATGAATTCTCTCAACCATTTCTTTCCAATTTCGCTGATATTTTTCCTCGTAGTCAAAACCTCTCTTGTGGATATGCTTCCCAAGGATATGAAATCCAACTCGTAGTTCCAAGCATATCTTTCAACTACGATTTTTGAGGGGCAAGAAGCGGATTTACGAATAACAAGCCCAGAAAATGTTTGTGTCGCTACAGTTCCAAGTCCTGTGAGATTGACAACTTCCGCAACGTGTGCTAAGTCATAAAGCTCAACTGCTGGCTTTTCACAAAGAAAAGCGGTGGCTAAAGCAGAAGCTCCGCTTAATCCAAATCCACAGCCAAGAGGTAGTTCTGTGAGAAGCTCCACACCATCCATTTTATTCTCTTTCAGCACGAACTCAACGGTCGGAAAATCGATCTTCTTTCCATTGAACATAACTCCAGAAGAAGGTTTTGCAATCACTCCTTTATTGATCGTAAAACCTACGCCCATGCTTCCAGAGTTAAGCGGATCTTTTTCGATCTTTGGACTAAAGATACAGCTTATCGCAGAGGGGCAGAAGATCATAGGCAATCTTCAATGTAGCTCTGCACGATCTTCTGAGCAATAACAGTTTTTCTTCCTTCAAACCATTGAGTCCTTTTGCTTGTAACAACCGCTACTCTTGTCTCCTCAGTTCCCATTCCCTTCTCAAGCACATCATTCGCAACGACCATTGCCAGATTTTCAGCTCCCAGTCTTTCTTTGGCAATACTAACCAATTCCTCATCGCCAACACCCGTTTCAGCCTTGAAACCTATTATGTCTCCACTATAAACCTTTCTAACCTCTTTTATAATCTTCGGAGCCTCTTTAAGTCTTAGAATTAACTCAGGAGCAGTTTTAATCTTTTTATCCTGCATTTCCATCATGAAATCCGCTGGAGCTGCAGAAGAGACGAATAAAGAACAGCCCTCAATCTCTTTAAGCACAGCTTTCAGCATATCTCTAACAGACCAGACATGAATTTCTTTAAAATCAGGCAGATCTATTTCAAATTTCTTTGAAGAAACAAGCACAACTTTCGCACCTCTTCGCCAAAGTTCCAAAGCAATTTCTTTCCCCATAAGCCCAGAGCTTCTGTTGCTTATGAACCTAACTGGATCGATTTGTTCATAAGTCGGTCCAGCACTCACAAGAACCTTTTTTCCATCAAATTCCTTCGAATAAAGTCTTCTCTCCACATGTAGACAGATCTTGTCTATCTCAGGAAACTTTGCCTTTCCTTCTGCAAATTTTGGCTCTATGAACTCAACACCAAACTTTTTAAGCTTTTCAATGTTCTCTTGCACCATTGGATTTTCGATCATCACCGCATGCATCGCTGGAGCTATTAAAACTGGTCTTCTTGCTCCTAAGGCTGTTGTTGCAAATGTCGTAACGGGAGTGTCATCGATGCCATTTGCAATTTTTGATATCGTATTCGCGGTTGCGGGAGCTATAAGATAAAGATCTGCAAATCCATCTGAGCCCAAATAATTAACGTGTTCGATCATCCCCGTGATCTCAGTAACCACCTTATTTCCAGTCGCAAATTCAAGAGCGTAGGGGTGGATGATCTTCTGTGCTGACTCGCTCATCACAGCA
Source organism: Archaeoglobaceae archaeon (assembly GCA_025059545.1). The sequence goes on along the minus strand of JANXDJ010000030.1, from coordinate 978 downwards.
AATACTTCCGCACCCCTTCTCGCGAGCTCTCTTGCAAGTTTAACGCATTCTACTGCAGCAATACTCCCAGTTACACCGAGAACGATCTTCTTCCCTTCAAGTCTTCTGCTCTCCACTCCTCTTATCCTCTCCACGTGCACGTTCAACACCTCTCATAAACACCTCAAGATCTCCAGTTTCGAGAGCTTTTCTATATCTAACTTTTCTGAGAAGTTCTTCAATATTTGCAAGCTTCTCCACACCTTTCAATTGAGATCTTTCACCAATTTCAATTTTTTCCTCTATACTCCTAAGTTCTGTTTCAAGCACAGAGATCTTTACTGGCTCCTTAACCCTTTCCTTTTTCACGATCCGATCGACCGCATCCTCCCAAGCGTTTCTCCAAGGAGCATTAAAGATCGTCTCCTTCGTGAAGTAATTCTTTCTTTCCACCAGGATCAGATCGTAAGGACAAGCATTTTCGCATGCTCCGCAGTATATGCAGAACATCTCGTTAAAATAAACTCTTTTCCTATCTCTAGAAACGAACCACACTCGGTTGAACTTGCAGATCCTTAAGCACGCTCCACAACCAATCGGATCGCATCTTGCCATTCTTGCCTCGAAAAGACTTAGCTTTCCTTCGATTGGCTTTATGGTCTTCGCCGCATCGTATGGGCAAATGTCTTCGCAGTAACCACAATTAGAGCACAAATTCTGATCTATCGATATTTTTGCAATTTTTTCTGGTAATTTATAAGAAATTCTTTTCCCCTCCACCGCTATAGCCTTCTCCGGGCAAATCTCTTCGCAGATCTTGCAGAAGTCGCATTTGCTTTCATCAACCAAAATATCGCTGTATGGCATCAGATCTGTTGGAGAGACCTCTTTTTCAACCATTTTGAATACTTCGCAAAATTCCGCACAGATTCCGCAAAGGTTGCACTTCTCTCTGTCGATCTTAACAGATCCCTTCAATCCTTCATTTTTCTCTGGAAT
>JANXDJ010000002.1 GCA_025059545.1 Archaeoglobaceae archaeon | reverse complement strand
GTAGAAGAATTTGAAGATGTTAGCTTCGATCCTGGAATGCCCTATGTTGAGCGCGGTATGAAAGATCTGCTTCCAATACTAAAGAGAACAACGATCTTTCTTCCAAACAGAGCTGAGATCGAGAAATTGTTTGGCATGGATTACAAAAATTCTGCTGAGAAATGCTTGGAGCTTGGAATTCAAGTTGTAGCAGTTAAGCTTGGTTCAGAAGGATGTTGGATAAAAACAAAGGATAAAGAGCTCTCTATAAAGCCCTTCAAAGTAAAAGTCGTTGACACTACAGGAGCTGGAGATGCTTTCAACGCTGGCTTTCTTTATGGCTATCTTAAAGGCAAGAAGCTGGAAGAATGCGGAAAAATCGGAAATTACGTTGCTTCTCTTTGTATACAACAAGTAGGAGCAAGAAGCGGATTACCTACAAAAATACCAGAAAATATTTAGCTTAAGAAAGATTTTTAATTCTCTTCACTATTTAACATATGCGTGTTGGTAAACTAGCTGGAATTATTCTGCTTCTTTTGCTAACTCAAGCTTCTGCTTTGACTATAAGCTACGAGATCACTCCAGAGATCGTTTTACCAGACGGATATGCGGATTGTATTATCACATTAAAAGCTGGATCAACTGCTATAGAAATAAATTCGATCTCATTTGTGTCTGAAGCGATAGAATTTGAGCCATCTTACATTCAGCATGTCGGAAACCTTTCTCCTGGTGGAGTTTACACGCTTAAAGTTTCGATGAAGTCCTCTAAAGTCGGCAGACAAAATGCTCAAATGTTGGTCTCAACAAGTGGAGGAACTTTCTCACAGAGCATAGAACTTGTCATAGATGACCGCTTTCCAGAAATCTCGCTTGCATCACCGCTTTATAGAGGGGAAGTGAATTATGCCAAACTTCTTATATCTACTCCAATATTACTTAAAAATCTTCGAGTAGAGGCTCTCTTCAACTCAACTCCAAGGACTTTCTTTACAGGAGAGCTGGTTGGATCTACTGACTTTCAATTTAGATTAGGAGAGGAGCTGGATTCTTTAAAATTCAAAATATCCTTCTACAATGGGAGAAGTTATCATGAGCTTGAAAAGACGATCAAGGTTGATTATTTATCTTCAAAAGGGCTCGTGATAAATTTACAACCCTCTAAGGATGTCCTTTTCATTGGTGAGGCAGTAAATATTAGTGTTGAAATTACAAATCTTAGAAGCGATGAGATCTACAATGTTGAAGTTCAACTTAGTGGAAATGGTAAGTTCTCGCAGAGCACTGCAAAGATTGACAAGATTCCTTCTGGCGGAAAGAAAGATTTTAATTTCATTTTTAGTCCAAGAGAGAGAGGGATTGCAGAAATAGGTGTAAAGATAACTTATAGAGACTTCTTTGGAACGAAATACGAGAAGATCGAGAATTTGACTTTAAGTGTTCTTGAGTCATACGTTTTGCAAATAATAAACATTCAAAAAGCTCCTAATGTAGGTAAGACAAAAATTTCAGGAGAAGTTGTCAACTACGGTCATAGGAGTGCGCTCAACACAAAAATTTCAGCATTCTGCGATGGAGATAGAGCGGATTACTATATAGGCGAAATAGATGCAAAGGATTACGAAACCTTTGATCTCGAAATTTCTTGCACTAATGCGACTTTATTACTGACATGGTGGAACGATGCTGGGGAAAATTTCTTAGTCTCTGAAAGGTTAGAATTGGAAAAATTGGAGCAGAAAGAAGCAAATCCAGTTCCACTATATGTAGGAACGGTTGCTTCTGCTTTGGTCATAGTCTTTGTGCTCTATCTCGTATACCGGGCACGCAAAAAGTGATTGAATGTATTTCGAGCTCGCCAAGAGGAATTTAGAAAGGGCAAAGGTTAGAAGCATTCTTGCAGTAGTTGGGATTCTGATTGGTGTAATGGCTATCTCAGCTATAGGGATTTTTGGCGAGAGTTTGAAGTCAGCGGTGCTTGAAAACTTTAAAGATGTTGCAAACGAGTTAATTGTAAGTCCGAACTACCAGAAAGGCTACAGATACATAGATGAGAAGGATATAGAAAAGATCAAAAAGATTCCTGAAGTTGAGAGTGCAATAGCGGTAAAGTCAGAGTATTTGTTAATCGAGATTGAGGAGCAGAGAACTTACACAACCGTCTATGGGCTCAGCGAACGCGAAGTAAAAGAAATGTTCAGGGCTGAGAGGGGTGTTATAGACCTAAATCGAGGCTGTGTTGTTGGAAATTCCTTTGCAGAGTTCTATGAGCTAAAGACAGGTTCTAAAATTTTGGTGAGCGGTGTCGAATTCAAAGTTACGGGAATTCTTGAAGATGCTGGAATGCGATACGATATAAATCCAAATTTTGCAGTGATTCTGTCAGAAAGCAATTTCGAAAAAATATCGAATGCGAGTTATTCGAGTGTGATAGTAAAAGTGAAAGAGATCGAGGCAGTTGGGAAGGTAAAAGAAGAAATAGAAAAGAAATTGAACACAAAGGAGGAAAAAGTTACAGTCTTTGAGATGAAAATGATACTTGAGGTCATTAATCAAGCTTTTGATCAAATAAACCTTTTTCTGATGGCAATCGCAAGCGTTTCATTGCTTGTAGCGGGTGTAAGTATCCTGAATATAATGCTGATGTCGACGATCGAAAGAACAAAAGAAATTGGGATCATGAGGGCTATCGGAGCACATAGAATAACAGTCCTAAGAATATTCCTTCTCGAGGCTTTCATCTTGGGACTGATTGGGAGCTTGATAGGGTCTATTCTTAGCGTTTTAGCTGGTTATGGAATTAATTATCTAATACTCAAGGAGACAAAATACGTGTTCCAGATCTCGACTATAGGATATGTTCTCCTTGGATTTACAGTCGGTATTATTACCTCAATTTTAAGTGGTTTATATCCTGCTTGGAAAGCAAGTAGACTTGAGCCTATCGACGCTCTGAGGTTTGAATAGTTTTCAGTCTTATTACGAAAGTTGCTCCCGTGGGCTTTGTGTCTTCAACCCAAACTCTTCCATCGTATCTTTCGACTATCTTCTTCACAATGTAAAGTCCAAATCCCAGCCCAGCGGTCTCACCGTATCTGAAACCTTCTTTGAAAAGCTCTTTTTTAATCTCTTTCGGGATTCCTGTTCCATAGTCAATTACTCTAATCTCTCCTTCGTTCTCAATTTCACTAAGCACGACTTCTATTCTGTCAGTTCCACTGTGCCTTATTGCATTCTCTATAAGATTCTCAATAGCCAATGAGATCTCATCTCCCGCAAGGACTGTGCATGAACCCTTTACGACTATTGGGATCTCGTAGTTTGATTTGATCTCCTCCACTAAATTTCGCACATTTATGGGTTTTAATGTTGTCTCCTCTGTCGATACGGTCTTCTCAAGCGAACCAATTTTCTCTATATATTCTCCAGCTTCCTTTACGCCCTTTATAGCCTTTTCGAGATACTCTTGCTGTTTAGTAAGGTCGTAAACTTCTACAAATCCGGAAATGAGCTGTAGTTTCTTTAGAACGTCATAGCGAAGAGCTCTACTCATGAGTCTGAAAGCTTCTTTCATGTCGTTCATTTTGTCGAGGAGTTGTGCATACTTCTTTCTCTCTTCTTCCAAAGCATCGAAACTAAGAACTTTCACCTTTTTACCATGTAGATCGTATAAGTAGAACAGAAAAACCGAAAATGACAGATTGTAAAACATTGCTGGAATTGTGTAAAATTCTGTGTTGGTCAAATATCCTACCGCTGGAAACTGTAAGATATAGGCAAGTGAGATCATGATCCAGTAATTTACTGTCTCGGTGTTCAGATATATAGCTGTTAATGATAAAAATACGAATAAAACAATCAGATTGAGCACAGTAATCATTAAAATGATCTCAGGAATAGGATTTGAAATAATACCCAGAAAAACTGCAGTAGAGACGACTATTGGTAAGGTGAGTTTTTTTGGTGTTATAAATTTAATCTCACGTATGAATTTTTTGATGCCGTATATCAATAGTGGAATGTAGCTTATTATGTAAGGGGTAAAAGTGGCGATGTTATATTGAATTCTTTCCGTGATAATGGAACTCAGGAGATATGATATATAAATCACCATTAAAAATAGCGTTAAGCCTAAGTGTTTCATTAGTATTTTCGATTCTCCTTCTAAGTTGCGTATAAGAAGTATGGAGATTAAGAATGAGAGTAGAATTGCTGATATTCCATACAATATTATTAGGAACTGAGCTATTTTCAGTTCTTCAGGCATGTTTAAAGCCCTTAGGAAAGGAATCGAGAGAGATGGTATGACCGAGATCGCTATGAGCATTATCACTGTATACACTCTTAGATCTATTCTGGAAGTCATAGTATAGCATATTCATTCAAGTATTAAAAATTTATCCAAAAATTATTTTATCTTCTATCAGAATCTCCTGCATGTTAGATGTCGCAATAGTTGGCGGAGGTCCAGCTGGGCTGACTGCAGCGATCTATTGTGCAAGATATGGGCTAAAAACAGTCTTTTTTGAAACTTTCGATCCCGTTTCTCAGCTTTCATTGGCAGGAAAGATCGAAAATTATCCTGGTTTTGAAGGCAGTGGTATGGAACTGCTTGATCGGATGAAAAAGCAGGCTTTGAAAGCTGGAGCAGAAAGCAAGGTGGAAAAGATTGAGAAAATTGTGAAAAAAGGCGAAAATTTCGTGCTTATTGGGGAGAATGAATATGAAGCAAAAGCGGTAATTATAGCAACAGGAGGAAAGCATCGTGAAGCGGGAGTTGAAGGCGAGAATGCTTTTATTGGAAAAGGAGTTAGCTACTGTGCGACTTGTGATGGAAATCTCTTTAGGGGAAGAAGAGTCATTGTTTACGGTAGTGGAAAAGAAGCGGTGAGCGATGCGATTTACTTGCACGATCTCGGTTGTAAAGTTTCATTGCTCTCAAGGTCTCCATTGAGAGTTGAGAAGGCGATGCTTGATGAAGTCTCGAAAAAAGGCATCGAGGTTATTCTGAATGCAAATCTAAGAAGGATAGAGGGAAATAGGAAAGTTGAAAGGGTAGTTGTTTTTCTTAGAGACAAAAAAGAGGAAATCGTTTTAGAAATCGATGGAATTTTCATTGCAATAGGAATGCGACCCGCAACAGACCTTGTTGCAGAACTTGGCGTTGAAAGAGATTCTCTTGGCTACATAAAAGTCGATAAGGAGCAGAAAACAAATGTAAAAGGTATTTTCTCAGCTGGAGATTGTTGTAGCAATCCACTGAAACAAGTTGTCACCGCTTGTGGTGACGGAGCAATCGCAGCTTTTTCAGCTTACAGATATCTTAGAGAGCAGATTGGAGATTTTTAATCTTTTTTCAAACTCTTCTGCCAGAAGATCGAATTTGTTGCTAAATTCAAGCTTTACTCCTAAATATTTTTCAACTGCTCTAAGCAAATTCTCGTTCCAGAATAGTCCATGAAGATATGTGCCCCAGCACATCCCATCATCGCTCTGGCAGCCATCATCTTCGAAGATCGGTTTTTTTGAAAAAGTTATACCCTTGTGGATCTCGTATCCCCACACAGTCTCGCCTTTAATACTCCTTATGAGCTCTGCATCTCCCGTAACTTTCTTGGAAACCTGAACGGTTATCTTTTTGTATTCTTCAAACCTCGTTTCTGCTTCAAGCAATCCGAGACCTTTAACCCTTTCAAAACCATGCTCAACGCCATAGTCAACGAGTTCTTTTCCGAGCATCTGATAGCCACCGCAAATTCCGATGATCAGCTTTTTTCCTGCTATTTTCCTGATATGCTCAAAGAGCTTTGCGGATTTCAAGGCTTTTAGATCTGCAATCGTATCTTTGCTACCCGGAAGAATGATAATTTCGCATTCAGGTGTCTCATTTAGCTCTACAAAGCTTGAAATCTTTCTCAGTGGCTCAAAGTCTGTGAAGTTCGAGATCCTTGGAAGTCTGACAATTCCAATTAATCCAGAACCTTTCCATTCTTCTATGTTGAGCGAGTCTTCTGATGGAAATTCCGAGTCCAGAAATGGAATAACTCCAAGCACTGGAACATTGCAAAGCTCTTCAATCTTTTTTATTCCATTGCCAAGAAACTCCTCATAGCCACGAAGCCGATTTATCACGAATCCAACGACCATATTTCTCAGGTCTTCTGGTAGAAGCTTGTAAGTTCCGTAAAGCGATGCAAACACACCACCACGATCGATGTCACCAACGATCACTATTGTAGGCTTTGCATATCTTGCAATGTGAACATTCGCAAGATCCCTATCGTAAAGGTTGATCTCAGCCATTCCACCTGCTCCTTCGATCAATATGATCTCGTATTCCTCTAAAAGACTGTCATAGGCGTTTTCAACTACTTTTTTCAACTCAGGGATCTTTTTATAATACTCTCTCGAATCTATGTCTCCAACAGCTTCACCCAACACAACGAGCTGGGAAACAAAGTTTCCTTTCGGCTTTAGCAAAATTGGATTCATTCTTTCATCTGGCTCAATTCCAGCTGCAAAAGCCTGCATCGCCTGAGCTATTGCAATCTCTTTTCCCTTCTTGGTTACAAATGAGTTCAAGCTCATGTTCTGGGCTTTAAAAGGTGCAACTTCGTAGCCTTTTTTGGCAAGAATTCTGCATAGAGCCATCGTTAATAAAGATTTCCCAGCACTGCTTGTTGTTCCACCAACCATTATTGCTCTCATTCCCATCTCTTGTATTCAACCTCAATTCCGAGCTGTTCCATTATTCTTGAAACTGTGAAGTCCACAAGTTCTTCAATCGTCTTTGGTTTAGAATAGAAAGACAATACAAGAGGATAAACGATTGCACCAATCTCAGATAGCTTTAACAAAGCAGAAAGATGTCCTCTATGCAAAGGAGCTTCTCTTACTGCAACAACAAGTTTTCTCCTTTCCTTAAGCGTCACGTCTGCAGATCTCGTGATCAGATTATCCGTGATCCCATATGCGATACTTGAGGCAGTCTTGATGCTACAAGGCACGATTGCCATGCCGTCATGTTTAAAACTTCCGCTTGAAAAAGGGGCATAGATCTCGTCTTCATCGTAATACTTCGTCGCAATCTCTCTCAAGTATGTTTCGTCATATTCTGTTTCGTTTTTCATCGTGATCTTTGCTGCTCTTGAAGCAATGGCGTAAACTTCCACTCCTTTAGAGATCAATTTTTCAATCAACCTAATACCAACTATCTGCCCACTTGCTCCTGTTAGGGCGACGATCAATTTCATACAAGTGGTTCAATGTCTTCGTCGAAAAGGTTTATCGTTTTCTCTATCCTCTCCTTTTCCGCCGTCTCGATACCCTCCTTAGCTTCTATTGCGAGCTGTTGCAGTTCTTTAACTCTCGGAGCATCTGTTACATTTGCAAGAACTACCAACGCAGCGACGTATTTTGTTCTTCTTGTTGGATAATCTCCCGCCCTAACTTCAACACCAGCAATCTGTTCTTCGAGCCAGATCTTCGCCTTCTCCAATCCTTTTCTGTCAAGATGCTCAGGAGGTCCTGCGACCAAAATTAAAGCTCTTTCAGCACTGCTTATGTTGCATGGCAAAGTTAGTCTGCCAAGTGCTGCTCTTCTAACAAGAGATGCTATTTTTATTGCTTTGTCTCCCTCAATTGTCTCCATCTCCTCTTTTTTCTTCTTCTTAAAAAATGAAAAGCCTTTCTTTGTTCCTGTTTCAGCTAAACTTGTTGCATAACCTATTGAGGTTATTCCACCACCTTTGAGAGTATTTATAACTTCACTGCTGTCCACAACCATTTCGCCGACAATGTCTTCCACAGGCTCTCCAGCTCTTGCAAGCAATGCGATTCTGCGAACGATTTCTTCGTTGATCTTTGCGAAAGAATCTTTTAAACTCATTCCTTCAAATTTCCAAGCCCCATTATCGAAGAGGATAAGATTATCGACGTATTTCATTATAGAAATCATACTTCTTGCAGCGTTTAGAGAGTAAAGCTTTCCTTCTTCTGGAGCGGGGAGAATTCCAAATGCATAAACTGGCTCAGAATACATCTCAGAGAGATGCTTTGCAAGGACTGGTGCCCCACCACTCCCAGTTCCACCACCAAGTCCAGCTAAGATTAAAAAAGCATCTAAATCATGAGTTCCTCTCTCATCGATCGCATTCAAAATAGTTTCGATCTCATCTTGGGTGATCTTTGCCCCCATCTTATTGTCAGTGCCAACGCCATGCCCCTTTACGACTGTCTGTCCAATCAAGATCCTATCTTGCATTGGGACATGCTTTAGTCCTATGAGATCTGTTCTTGCGGTGTTAACTGCAAGCCACCTCATTCTGATATTTGATCCTCTTTGCTTTTCATTCTCAATGAACATGTCGAGGATCTTTCCTCCCGCCTGTCCGAAGCCTATGATGAAGAACCTCATTTTGACACCCTTTAAAACATAATATCACTTTTTATTTAAATTTTTTGCATGTAGAAAAGACTATATTTAGCAACTCAAACTTAGGGCATGAAGATTGGAATTATCGGTGCGAGCGGTTATACGGGTGGAGAACTGCTTAGATTACTTGCAATGCACCCAGAAGCAGAAGTTTCTGCAGTCTCTTCAAGGAGATTTGAGGGAAAAGAAGTATGGAAGCTTCATACGTTTCTGAAGGGGTTCTATAATCTGAAATTCTGCTCTCCAGAAGTCGATAATTTCTCTAATTGTGATCTCGTGTTTACTGCAGTCCCACATGGAGAAGCAATGCTCTACGCTCCAAAATTGCTTGAGTTGGGCATAAAAGTTGTGGATCTCTCTGCGGACTATCGATTACCAAAAGAAGTTTATGAGAAGACATATGGCAAGAAACACTCAGCCTATATCGAGGCTGTTTACGGGATTCCAGAACTGCACAGAGAAGAGATCAAAAAAGCCAAGCTGGTAGCTAATCCGGGGTGTTATCCAACTGGCACTATTTTATCAGTAGCACCACTTGCAAAGCTTGAATTGATCGAGAGAGTCGTTTTTGACTGCAAGAGCGGTATAACTGGCGCTGGTGAAAGTCCATCGGATTTCACACATTATCCGAACTTGCATGAATCCATTGTTCCTTACAAAGTCACCGACCATAGACATTTCCCAGAAATAGTCCAAGAACTTTCGAGATTTCAGCAAGACGTGAAAATCCACTTCACCCCGCAAGTTTTTCCGGGCTCAAGAGGAATTCTCACAAATGCTCATGTTTTTCTGCATGGTGAACTTAGTAAAGAGGAGCTTTACAAGATCTATGAGGATTTTTACAGAGACTGCTATTTTATAAGACTTCAGGATGAAGTGAAGTCAATTCAAGTTAGGGGAAGTAATTTCTGCGACATTGCCCTCTATTCAGGCGGTGATAGAGCAGTAGTGATCTCAGCAATCGATAACATGGTCAAAGGAGCGAGTGGGCAGGCGATACAGAATATGAACCTGATGTTTGGCTTGAAAGAATGGCTTGGGCTTAAGATTCCACCTCTCTTCCCATGAAAAAATTTTTTAGTTGAGGGTCAGCATAGAGGAAATGGAAATATCGAAGATCAATGTTGGGAAGAATGGAATAACGGAAAGTTTAATAAACGAAATAAATCTCCAACTTGAAAAGAGAGGAGTTATAAAGATCAAAATGCTCAAAAATTTCGATAAAAGGAATGAGAAGGATCTCGTAGTGAGAGAATTGGCTGAAAAACTTAAATGTAAGGTTAGAGACGTGAGAGGGTATGTGATAACCTTGGAGAGGTGAAGTGGATGAGCGTATACGATGTTCCTGCGGAACTGCTAATAAACAGGGTTGCAGAAAAATTAAAGGATGCTGTTTCCCCACCAGAATGGGCAAAATATGTGAAGACCGGAGTAAATAGAGAAAGAGCCCCAGATCAGCCAGATTGGTGGTATCTCAGAGTTGCATCGATCTTCAGAAGGATCTATGTTGATGGTCCTGTTGGGATAGAAAGGTTGAAGACTTATTATGGTGGTAGAAAAAGACGTGGAGTTAGACTTGCCCATTTCGCCAAAGGAAGTGGATCAATAGTTAGAAACGCTCTTCATCAGCTTGAACAGCTCGGATTTGTTAAAAAAACTTCTAAAGGGCGAGTTTTAACTCCTGCAGGAAGAGCTTATTTAGACAAGATCGCATCTGAGCTGAAGGCTGAACTCTCTAAGAAGATCCCTGAGCTAAGCAAGTATTGAGGTGAGATTATGGACGAGCTGGAAGAACTAAGAAGGCGAAAACTCCTCGAGTTGCAAAGACAAAAAGAGCTTGAAGAGATTAAAAAGCAGGAGGAGATGAGAAGACAGTATGAAGCTCAAAAACAGGCAATATTGAGGGCAATTCTTGAGCCAGAAGCAAGAGAGAGACTTGGAAGGTTAAAGCTTGCACATCCAGAAATTGCTGAAGCAGTAGAAACCCAGCTCGTCTATTTGGCTCAGGCTGGAAAGATCCAGGGCAAGATCACCGATAACATGCTTGTAGAAATTCTAAAAAGAGCTCAGAAGAAAAGAGAAACAAAAATCGTTAGGAAGTGATCTTATGAGTAAGAAAACCCTCGGTGTTAAGTTAAGACTGGCTAAAGCGTTGAAACAGAATGTTCGTGCTCCAGTTTGGGTTACAATGAAAACTGGCAGAAGGGTTTTTGGCAGTCCTAAGAGAAGGTATTGGAGAAGAAGGAAGCTGAAAGTCTGAGGTGACTCTATGGCGAACATACAGGTTGAGAGAATTTACTCTCTAAGGCTCAGACAGAAACTCGTGGGTTATCCAAAGTGGGTAAGAGCTAAAAAAGCTTCGATATATCTCAGGAATTTTTTGAGCAGACACATGAAGGTTCCGCCAGAGAATGTGAAGATCGACGAGAAGGTTAACGAACTAATTTGGAGCAGAGGAGCTAAGTGGGCTCCAGCGAAGATCAGGGTTAGGGCGGTGAAGTTCGACGACGGCGTTGTTGAAGTTGAACTTGCATGAAGCTTTTAGCTGTTCGTGGAAACCCTCTTATTGGGCTATATGCAAAAGTCTCAGAGAATTTTGCAGTAATTGGTGTCTCTGACGAAAAACTTGAATCTTCTCTAAGAGAAACCTTAGGCGTTGAAGTGATAGCAACCACTATTTCAGGATCAGAGCTCGTTGGAGCAATGATTGTTATGAATTCAAGGGGCATTGTTGTTAGCAGTAGCATTACGAACAAAGAACTCGAGAGATTGAGGAGCAAGGTTGATGTGAAAGTCGTTGACACTCCAATGACCTGTGTTGGAAATAATTTCTGCCTGAATGATAGGGGAGGGGTTTCGCACCCAGAAATTGCTCCGAAAACGATTGAGGAACTAATTGACTTTTTCGGTATAGAAATAGCCCATGGGACTATAGGGGGGATAAAGACGGTTGGAATGGCTGGTGTGATAACGAATAAAGGCGGAATCGTGCATCCAAATGCGACAGAGTGGGAGCTGAAGAAGATCAAGAAGCTCATGGGTGTTGAGGCTTTGAAAGGGACCGCTAACTTTGGAAATGACATGGTAGGCTCGAGTGTTTTGGCAAACTCTAAGGGTTATGTGGTGGGTAGAGACACTACGGGCTTGGAATTGGGAATTATTGATGAAGCTCTATTTCCGTGAGGTGGTTCTATGTTTGAGATAAAAGGTTCTTTTAAGGATCTTGATGGCTGGAAAAAGTTTAGGAAAGTAGTAAAGGCGGAAAGTGAAAAATTGGCGGTGGAGAAATTAATGTCGATTATAGGAAGCAATCACAAGGTAAAGAGAAATTTAATTAAGGTGGAAGAGATTAAAAAGGTGGGCGAATGAGCATTGAAGAAAAGGTTGCAATTCTCCAACAGCTTCAAAAGGATTTCGAGTTACTGCAAAGGCGACTTGTTGAGCTTGAATTAATTGCTAATGAGTATCGCAAAGCCATATCGACACTTGAATTCCTAAAAAGCTCTGAGAAAGAAATAAATGCTCTAATGAGTCTTGGTGGCGGGATTTATGCATACTCAGAAATAAAGGAGTGTAGGAGAGTTCTTGTTGATATTGGCTCTAACGTTGTTGTGGAGAAAGATGTTGAAAATGCACTTTCATTTATAAAAAAGAGGCTTGAAGAGGTTGAGAAGTCGAGTGCAGAAACAACAAATTCCCTTCGGAGCGTGGCAATTGAAGCTTCAAGGATCCAGCAAGAGATAGCAGAGTTATCGAAGAAGAAAGAGGAATGAAATGTTCAAAGTTCTGAAGGAGAAACTTCAGCAGTTAAAGGAGAAAGTAGATCTTGGTAGCATTGGAGAAAAAGTATCTGCCATTGCAAGTGGAGAAGTCATTATCAGCGATGAAAAGGTGGATGAAATCCTCGATGAGCTCGAAATAGCATTGCTTGAAAGTGATGTTGCTTTTGAAGTTGTTAGCGAGATAAGGGAAAAGCTAAAGAGTAGAATTGCAGGAAAAAGGAAGAAAATTGGAGAAAGTCTTTACAATATTGTTGAGAACGAATTGAAGACAGTAATAGTAGAAATTCTGCAAAAGAACCAATTTGATTTTGACGAATTCGTTCAAAAAAAGCTCAAAGAGAAGAAGCCTTTAAACATCATCTTTGTCGGTGTTAATGGCACTGGAAAAACTACGACCATAGCGAAGGTTGCAAAGAGGCTCATGAGCAAATACAGCCTTGTAATCGCTGCTGGTGACACTTTCAGAGCGGGAGCAATAGAGCAGATCGAAGAGCATGCAAAGAGACTTGGAATTAGGCTTATAAAACACAATCCTGGCTCAGATCCGACTGCAGTCATTTTTGACGCTTTAAAGCACGCTGAAAGCAAAGGCATCGATATAGTGCTTGCAGACACCGCCGGAAGAATGCATACTAAAAAGAACCTTCTTGATCAGCTCGAGAAAATTAAGAGGGTTACGAAGCCAGATCTGATCATCTTCGTCGATGAAAGCGTCGCTGGAAATGATGCAGTAGAGAGAGCGAGGATGTTCAACGAAATGGTTGGGATAGATGGAAGTATTCTCACGAAGATCGACGCAGATCCCAAAGGCGGAACTGCAATTTCGATCAGCTACGTAACCCAGAAACCAATACTTTTCCTCGGAAATGGTCAAGGCTATGAAGATCTCGTGAAATTTGATGCCGATTGGCTCGTTGAAAGGATCTTTTCATGAAGTTCGTGATCCCTTTTAAGCCTTTAAACCCGAAGTCCAGGCTGAGCAATGTTTTAAGCGAAGAGGAAAGAAGAAAATTTGCTGAGCTGATGTTGATCGATGTTTTAAATGTTCTGAAGGAGTTCAATGATAATATCAAGGTCATCTCCACTACGAGACTTGATTTAGATCTTGGAGTTGAGATTTTGGTGGATCCGCGATCGCTCGACGAGTGCATAAATTCCGAACTGAAAGAAGTGCCAAAAGCTGTCGTTATGTCTGATTTAGCTTTGTTGAATTTTGAAACCTTTGAAAGATTTTTGAATTGTAAAGAAGACTTAATAATTGCTCCCGGTAGAAAAGGCGGGACAAACATGCTTTTAGTTCGAAAAGGTGGATTTAAAGTTTCATATCATTACTGCAGCTTCCTTAAGCACTTAAACATCGCAAGGTCCTTGGGTTTCAGCTACAGAGTTTTTGACTCTTTTTATTCCTCTACAGATATCGACGATGAGGAAGATCTGCTTGAATTACTGATCCATGGAGAAGGAAAACTTTCTAAGAGATTTCTCGAAAACTTGGGATTCCGAATAAATTTTGAAAAGATTCCCAGTTTAATTAGATCGGGTAAGACTCTATAATTCTCACTCGATAGATTTTTTTACAAGGAATTGAAATAGGAACAATGGAAGAGTTCGAGATCTGGGTCGAGAAGTATAGACCAAAAACTCTCGACGAGGTTGTTGGGCAAGATGAGATCATAAAAAGGCTTAAGGGTTACGTTGAAAGGAGAAACATTCCTCACATGCTCTTCTCCGGTCCACCAGGCACAGGGAAGACTGCAACAGCAATAGCTTTGACAAGAGATCTTTTTGGTGAAGCTTGGAGAGACAATTTCATTGAAATGAACGCAAGCGACGAAAGAGGAATAGATGTGGTTAGACACAAGATCAAGGAGTTTGCAAGAACTACTCCTATAGGAGGAGCACCTTTTAAGATCATATTTCTTGACGAAGCAGACGCTCTAACAGCAGATGCTCAAGCTGCGTTGAGAAGGACAATGGAAATGTTTTCAAGAAGTTGTAGATTCATTCTCAGCTGTAATTATGTTAGTAGAATAATAGAGCCTATTCAGAGCAGATGTGCAGTTTTTAGGTTTAAAGCTGTGCCTAAGGAAGCGATGAAGAAGAAACTACTTGAGATCTGCAAAATAGAAGGAGTTAAGATCACCGAAGACGGAGTTGAGGCAATTCTCTACATCTCTGGAGGCGATTTCAGAAGAGCCATCAATGCTCTTCAAGGTGCTGCAGCAATTGGAGAAGTGGTGGATCGGGAAAAGATCTTTCAAATAACCGCAACCGCTCAGCCGGAAGAAATTGCTGGGATCCTTGAAACCGCTCTAAAAGGCAACTTCGTTGAGGCGAGGGAGAAGCTGAGCAAGCTCATGCTCGACTACGGGATGAGTGGGGAAGATGTAGTTTCACAGCTTTTTAGGGAGATCACGAATTCGAACATGAACGAGAAGGTTAAGGTTCTATTAATCGATAAGCTTGGAGAAATAGACTTTCGGCTTACAGAAGGAGCTAATGAAAGAATCCAACTTTCGGCATTCTTGGCTTACATTTCAACACTTGCAAAGAAGTGATGTGGTCGGAATATAGGAAAGAAAAACTTGAATGTTACGAGGAGGCTAAAAAAGAGGGCAAAGTTGATGAGGATATAATTCCTCTTCTTGACAAGATCAATGGAAAAGAAAACTTCGTCACACTTTCAAGCTGTAGTGGTAGGATTGCAGTAATAGAGTTGAGCAATTTTGGAGAAAAATTAAATTCTGAGTTCATTGGTAAATGGCATCGAAGAGTCGAATTTCGAGAAATTTTGGAATGTGTTGAGAAATGCAAGCGACAGGGATGGCTGATCCAGTATCCTCCGATCATACATGTCGCATGCAAAGATCTGCAGTCCGCTAAAAGAATGATGAGCTTCGCAAACGATTCGGGATTCAGGAGAAGTGGTCTGATCTCTCTGCAAAAGCTGGTTGTTGAGATCTCTTCTCTTGAAAGAATTGAATTGCCAGTTGCAATCGAGGGCAGGAGAATTGTGGATAACGAATATCTTCGGATAGCAGTAGATTTTGCAAATAAAAAACTTGAAAATGGAAAGAAAAAGATCAAAAGATTGGAAGAGCTTATTTCCTCCTTGTAAACAACAAACCTATTGCTGAAACAAATAGCGCTGCGAAAACAGCTGCAGCGAATCTGTAAACTGAATCCCTAATTTCCGGGTTGATCAGATAACCAGCGCTTCCCCAAACAACGAGACCGATCGAGATCAATATAAAAGCAGATGTGAAATGCTTGCCTACTTTTTTCCCTTCACTAAATGCATCTATAGCCCTTGCTATTGCTACAGCTACGCCAGATAGGGTTATCCAGGCGATGCTATAGAAGATGAATGTTGCAACCGCTATGTGTGGAATTGTCTGAGCGATAGAAGCGTTGAAACCATTTGCAAGTCCGATCAGCATTAGAATGCCCGAACCAAGGTAAAATACGAAGGAAAGCCTTCCTTCGCTCACACTCCTCCTTATACCTTCTAAAAAACCACCAAGAGCTTTATCCAGCCCATAAGCTTTTCCAACGAAATATAGTCCTAAGAATAAGATTATTCCGCCAACACCCCATTCTGGATGTTGTATCAGCAAGAAGAAAGAGTAAACAAGGAAAATTATTCCAATTGGGGCAAGAGTAACCCTTGCAACCTTCGGCTCGTTGAACATTCTTCTTAGCATGAAATACGTGCTCTCGAGTGTTTTGCTTTGTTTAACAACAACTCTGTGGAGCATATCAACTTTAAATCTGGAATAAATGAGTGGCATCACGAATTCATCTTCAGAACCATCCGTTACAACAATAACACTTTCTGGATTTAGATTTACCATTATTCTGTCAAGTTGTTCTGCTATTTTGCTATCCGATACTTTTCCAACGTTTTTATCTCCAGCAACTACCACGACTTCGCAATCTTCTCCTCTTTCAACAAGCTCATCATAGATCTTGACCGCAGAGAACATCACATTTGCATCGGAATCTTCAGGATCTGCTAAGATGAATCTAACAGCGGATTGAAGAACGTTCTCCCTACCAATAACAGGAGAGACTATTCCAGCCTTTTGCCCAAGATCATCGTCCCTGTCAATGACTATTATAGCTTTCTTTGCCACAATTACAAATAGGCTAAAAAATATATAAGATTATCTCAGCTTTCCGAAAAGATCTCTCGCTATCGTGTTGAGCTGGACTTCCTTAGTTCCCTCATAGATCTCCGTGATCTTCGCATCTCTGAGGAATCTCTCAACTTCATACTCCGCTATGTAGCCATAACCACCGTGCATCTGCACCGCTTCATCGCAAACCTTCACTGCGAGTTTTCCAGCAAGGTATTTAGCCATCGAAGTCAAAGCTGGATCGGGCTTTTTAGCATCGAAATTCCATGCTGCTTTGTAAACAAGCAATCTTACCGCTTCTATTTCAGCCTTTAGATCTGCAATTCTGTGCTGTAAAGCCTGAAAAGCTCCTATTGGTTGTCCAAACTGCTTTCTCTGCTTCATGTAATTGACAGCTCTATCAAAAGCTCCTTGTGCTATTCCTAAAGCTTGTGCAGCGATCTCTATTCTGCTTTCGTTGAAGAATTCTAAAACCTGATAAAAACCTCTGTTTAGAGTTCCTATGATCGCACTATCATCCAATCGCAAATCCTTAAATGCTACTTCCCCAGTTGGAGAAGCCCTTATTCCATGCTTTCCCTTTATTGGATTTATTTTGATCTGATCGCACTTCTTTGCAAGGAAAAGGGTGAAGCCACGATATCTTGGTTGTGTTTCTTCGGTTACCGCTAAAATTATGAAGTAGTCCGCTATAGGAGCATTCGTAATGAAAGTCTTTGAACCATTAATAACCCATTCGTCCCCATCTTTCACAGCTCTCGTTTTTATCGCAGTCAAATCACTTCCAGCTTCAGGCTCAGTATAGCACCCGGCGGTGATTGCCTCTCCTTTAGCAACCTTTGGCAAAACTTCTTTCTTTTGCTCTTCGCTTGAAAACATCATGAGAAGTTCGCAGGAGAAGTCTGAGAGAATCAAAGCACTTCCGATCGTGCTGTCCGCTCTGCAGAATTCTTCTGCAATGATAATGTTTTCCAAGCAACCCATTCCCGCACCGCCAAACTGCTCTGGAAAATGAATGCCTATGAAACCGAGTTCGCAAGCCTTTTTCCATAGTTCAAAAGGAAATTCTTCTTTTTTGTCGAACTCTTCTGCTTTTTCCTTAAGAAACTCTTTGGTTGCAAACTCTCTTGCAGCCTTCCTTATATCCTCCTGCTCTTGTGTAAACTCCAAGTTCATGGTGTTTGTTGTATGGATCGCTTAATTATTTTTTCATTTTTGTGTTTCTTAATTGATGATCCTCGAAATTGTTCGTGAGTTGAACAATTCTCTCAGATAAATTGGAAAAACTTAAAAAGCTAAAGACCCGATTTCGGAGAGAGGTGAGATATTGAGAACAATTGAGACCGCTTTCGTTTCATTAACGCTCGCCTTGACAGCATTAGGGTTTATTGCAGCTTATTTAATACATTTTCCCCCTTTAATACCGATAGAACTACCGGTAGAGCCATTTGAGTCCGCATTTGGAGTTCCATGGAGATACCTCGTAGCTTTATACGTGTTCTTAGTCCTTCTGGGCACAGCAGCGATAGCTTCTGCTGCAGAAGTTCTTCACATCAAGGAACTCGAGGTAATTGTAAAAGATGCGGTTGTTATAGCGATACTTTCGATAATAGTAGGTTTGATTACGATCTCAGTCGATTTGGAGCGTATCGAAAGAGGCGGTTATGCTGTGCTTGGACATGCAAATCCGACAAGCGTGATGTATTGGATGATCATGTTTTACATTCTCGAAGTCATTTTCCTAATCATAGAGGCATGGTTCTATTTCCGAAGCGATTTGGTAAAGCAGGCGGAGCTGAAGGGTATTAAGGGGAAAGTTGGAAGAATAGTCTCTCTACGCTTCGTAGGAGAATACATTCAAGACAAATATCTGCAATCTCCAGCCCTCAACAAGCTTGCAAAGTATCTTACAAGCACAGAGAGAACTCTGGACTTGGAAATTGCAAGACCTATAGGAGTTGTTGCTCTCATAACCGCAATCCTTGCATATAGCAACCTTGGAGCTCTCTTTGCAGCAAGCTATATCCCATTATGGCATGACGCTATAACACCGATTTACTTCGTAGTAACAGCGATTGTTGGCGGTTCTGCAATCTTAATCCTTGCAACAATCGTAACATCTTGGGCTAAAGGTTCGAATGAGAAAATTTCCGCACTGCCAATATTGAGGAACATTTTGGGTTTCTCTCTTGCAATAGCCATGCTTTTCACCGCTTGGAGAATAGTAATAGTAGGATATCCGGGTGTCAACTATTACGCCTCTTTCTCTATCCAGAATCTCATGTTTGGAGAATACTTATTCAATTTCTGGGTCATCGAGGTTCTCATTGGAATGGTAATTCCGCTATTCATCCTAATCTTCGCTGGGAATAATGTAAAGGCGATGCTGACTTCAGCGCTGATGGTTATTGCGGGAATATTCACATTTAGATATGATTTCCTCTTCGCTGGACAAATTGTTAAGAACATCTCTGGAATTGCGATACCCACCCATCCGCATCCATTCGAGATCATGTTCACACTCGGAGCGCTGTCACTGGTGGCACTTGCATACTATGCGGTATACAAGATCCTCCCAATGGAGGTGGAACATGCATCGTAGAGAGTTTTTGAAATTTTTGGCAGCGATACCGATTTTGCCGGGTTTCAAGATAGTGATTCCATCGGGAAGAACAAGAGACATGGTTGAAGCTCGTGATGCGAAGCAGTGTGCTATGGTCGTTGACGTTGAAAAATGCATCGGCTGTGGAAAATGCGTTATTGCATGCAAAACAGAAAACCATGTACCAATGGAGATGCCAATTTCGAGAACTTGGATTGAGGGATACTTAGATGGTAAGAAGGTTGTGATGAATACTAATGAGAATCCATTCCTTAATTCTAAGGCTAAAAAAGGATTTTATGTTCCCAAACTCTGCAATCATTGTGCTAATGCTCCTTGCGTTACCGTTTGCCCAGTATATGCGAGATTCCATACAAAAGAGGGAATTGTTCTTGTCGACAAAGAGACGTGCATCGGATGTAAGTATTGCATTACCGCTTGTCCATATGGAGCGACATTTGTCCATCCAGAGGAGAAGGTGACAGACAAGTGCACCTTTTGCTACCATCGTCTGCGGAAAGGTTTGCAACCCGCTTGTGTTATCACATGCCCTACAGGAGCGAGAACTTTTGGGGCTCTTGAAGAGGGTAGTAAGGTTTACGATTTAATTAAGAAGAACAGAAGTATTGTGCTTAAACCTGAAGCAGGAACTATGCCGAGAGTTTTCTACTTGAATCTTGACACGGTGGTGGAACTATGAAGATCTCAACCGCCATATTCGCGGGAGCAATTCTGATCTACTGCATCGTCCTTGCTTACACTTTCCTGATTTCACCACTCATAAAAGAGGAGAGTGTTGTTCTAACCATAGAGGAGGAAATGAGCAAAGAGGCTATTCACGTTGAGAGCGATGTTTGTAAGCAATGCCATTTGGAAACATTTACTAAACTATCTCTGGGCAATCATTCAACCGTTGAATGCGTGAGTTGCCATGGAACTGGAGAAGAACATGCAAAGTTAAGGACCAAGCAGAGCATAATCGTTGAGGACACACGCGACGCTTGTATGCTCTGCCACAAGAAGATCGCTGGAAGAAATATAGCAACAGTTGAAGAGAATCATGGAAGCGGTGTCCGTTGCTCTTACTGCCATGACTCGCATTCTGCAAACATTCCACCAGAATGATCCATGTAGTGCTTGTTGAGCTGAAGATCCCAGAAAACATAGGCTTCATAGCAAGAGTTGTGAAGAACTTTGGTTTCGAGAAGCTGTATCTTTATAAGTGCAATGTAACAGAAGAGAGCTTTAAAACCGCAGCGAATGCGAAAGATGTTCTCGAGAATGCTTTTATTGTAGATGACCTCTTCTCATTTCTTTCAAAATTCAACTTGATCGTTGGCACCACCGGAATTTCTGGTGGAGAGTATAGATTTCTTAGAAAACCATTGCTAACTCCTGAAGAACTTTTAGAATACATAGAGGGAGAAGTAGCAATTCTTTTCGGTAGGGAAGACTTTGGACTGCTTAATGAAGAAATAGAAAGGTGTCATTTGCTTGTAAAGATACCAACGAGCGATGCTTACCCTGTAATGAACGTAAGCCACGCTGCAGCTGTTCTGCTCTACTTTCTGAGCAAGAAAAAAACGAAAAATAAGGAAAATCTGGCAAAAGCTGAGGAACTGGAGATTCTGATAAAGAAAGTTGCGGAATTACTTGAACAAGTGAGCTTTCCAAAGCAGAGAGAGAGGAGAGAACTTGTTACATTGAGAAGAGTGCTTGGAAGGGCAAGACTCAGGGATTACGAACTTCAAACTCTTTTTGGCATCTTTGGAAGAACTTTGAGTGCAATTGAAAAGCTGAAAAAAAATATTTAGCTCTTAAAATAAACCTTAATATATTGCAAATATTTTTTCACCGTTAACCAGTTCCCCTCCTTTTTTGAAGGGCAATAACTAAGAAGTCTCTGCTGAAGTATATGCTGTTCTGCGTTGTAAATTTCGCCTTGGAGTTGATCCATACACCAGTTGGATTTTCACCACCGTTGAATGCAAAGATCGAGTTCTGAACTGTTATTATCAACCCATCTTGTTTACCAAGGGGCTCAGGTTCCGGATAGCCAGCTGTGAACGCATAGCTCCCCTCTAAAGCGTTTTTAACAACATCGCAATGCTGAATGAAGTATTCTCCATTGTAAACCAAAGTGAGCCCACTTAATCCATTTGAATGTATTAACATTGGCACTCTTGTGAATGAAAATAGGATTTCTTGAGCACAGATCTATCCCATCTCCTCCATCTCTAATTGCAATGGTGTTCTTTATCAGTATGTTGTCTCCAACCTCTACAGCTATGCCATCCGGCTCCAAAACCAGCTTCTATTCCGTTCAATCATGTTATTTAAATAAACCACATTAAACTTATGGAGATCTTTTATTAGCTATTTTTTGTTGGTTGGCACAATTAAAGAATAGAGAAGCATGGAAAAATATTAATACCAAATAGATTTTAATTATGAAAACCTTGATCCTCGCTGGAGGCAAGGGAACAAGGTTATGGCCATTGAGCAGAGAGCTCATGCCGAAGCAATTCATAAAACTCTTTGAAAATTCCTCATTGTTTCAAAAGACTGTAGAAAGAGCATTAATTTTTTCCAAGCCTGAGGAGATCTTTATTGTTGCGAATAAAGAGTATAAGTTCAGAATTCTTGACGATCTTGAAGTTCTGGACATTGAGATCCCGAAAGAGAATGTATTCTTAGAGCCAGAAGCAAAAAGCACTTTACCAGCGATCTTGTGGGTTCTAAAAGCCAATGATGGAAAGTTCGCAGTTTTGCCTTCAGATCATCTGGTTGAGGTTAATGAAGAATACAAGCGAGCTTTCAGCTTGGCAGAGAAATTGGCCGAGAGATACTTGGTTACATTTGGGATCAAGCCTTCCAAAGCTCATACTGGTTACGGTTACATAAAACCCGGAAAGGCTCTTGGAGATTGTTTCATCGTAGATAAGTTTAAGGAAAAGCCTGACTTTGAAACTGCAAAGAAATATGTTGAAAGCGGCTATTACTGGAACAGCGGGATGTTTCTTTTTGACTCCAAAATCTTTATGGAAGAGGTTAAAAAGTTGGTTCCAGAGGTTTTAAGAGCTTTTGAGTCTGAGAATGTAGAGGAGGTTTACAAAAAGCTTCCAGAGATCTCTGTGGACTATGGAATTCTTGAGAAATCCGACAAAGTTGCGGTTGTTCCTTTGGCAACAAAATGGAGCGACTTAGGTAGCTTTGACTCACTCTACGAGGTTTTAAAGAAGGATGAATACGGAAATGCATTTGTTGGAGAGAGACCAATGATTTTAGAGTCTAAGAATAACCTTGTTGTGAGCCAGAAGCTAATTGCGATGATCTGTGCTGAAGATCTGATCGTCGTCGATACTGAAGATGCTCTGCTGATCTCGAAAATGGGTAGAGCTGAGAAAGTAAAAGAATTGCACAAAGTTCTTTCAGCAAGGAAAGATAAAAGAGTTGTGATTCATAGAACCGCCTACAGACCTTGGGGATCCTACACTTTGCTTGAAGAAGGAGAAAGATACAAGATCAAGAGAATAACGATCAAGCCAGGCAAAAGGCTTAGCTTGCAAAGGCACTATCATCGCAGTGAGCACTGGGTAGTTGTTAAGGGGACTGCGAGAGTCGTTTTCGATAACAAGGAAATCCTTCTCCGCCCCGGAGAGAGCACTTTCATTCCTGCTGGAGTTCTGCACAGGCTTGAAAACCCGGGCAAAGTAGATCTGGAGGTAATAGAGACTCAAATTGGAGAATATCTCGAGGAGGATGATATAGAAAGGATTGAAGATGATTACGGCAGATAATTATCCTTTGGAACTTAGCAGTGAAATCAGAAGAGCTTCGACTTCTCCAAAGCTTTTTGAGATCTTTCTGATCTCTTCAACACTAAGCTCTCCCTTTTTGTCCAACACCGCCTCGACGAACATTCCTCTGCTGATGACTTCGCCGAACTTTCTCGGTGGAATATAAGCAACGATCCTTTTACCCATCGCAAGGGTTTCAGAATTCGTTATAACTTCAAGCTTGAAGCCACAATCGAATAAGCAAAGCCAAAGACGATCGATTTTTCTTTTCGAGAGCACTTCGCCAGCGAAGAATCTGATCGCTTCGTAGATCTTCGTTATTTCACCCCTTTTCATAAGCTCTGGAAGTTTTTCAATGTATTCAAGCCAGTAATCAGCCGTTAGTCCTTGCAGATCTTTTTGTTGAATTTCCTTTCTGAGCTTAGAAGCAATTTCTGAGATCTTTAAAACTTCTTCAAGCTTTGAAATGTCTTCTGCTGGCATATAGCTGTATTTTATCGTTTGAAGACTTGCAGAGATTTCATCGATTTTCGCCATAAAATCCTTTCTCTTTGGAATCTTCAAAGAATTCGAGAGCTTCTTTATTTCCTCAACTCCCTTCTCTGCAAGCAGAATTCTGTAATCCCTTGGCTCCATTTTTACACGTAATTCTTTCAAAATATAATTCTTTTGATCTACAACAAATTTTTAGATCCCGAAATACTCTCTTTATGCAGATCGGTGTTATCGGCTCAGGCATTTGCGATGGAGAAATCTATCAGCTTGCTTTCAGAGTTGGACAGCTTTTAGCTGAAAAAGGTTGCATTCTGATCAACGGTGGACTTGGTGGAGTGATGGAGGCAAGTGCAAAGGGAGCGAAGAGTAAGGGCGGGGTTACGGTTGGAATATTGCCAGGAGGAGCTGATGAGGCGAATCCATTCATAGACATCAAAATTGCAACGAATATGGGGCATGCGAGGAACATGATCATCGTCCATTCCAGCGATGCTTTGGTCTCTGTTGCTGGTGAATATGGAACAATTTCTGAACTTTCAATAGCTCTAAAAGAGGGAAAGAGGGTCGCATCGTTGAGACCACCAGTAATTCTTAAAGGAATGAAGGTTTTCGAAAGTGCTGAGGATGCGGTGGAGTATGTGGTAAAAAGTTTAAGCGGGAATTTCAGCTCTCAAGATTAGAGGTAGAAAAATGGGGTCGGTGGGATTTGAACCCACGACTTGCGGGTCTCTTCGGGTCAGCGCTCCAATGGATCATCACTTTTCAGCAGACCCACAATTCATCATACCACTGGAGCCCGCCGCGCTTCCTGGCTACGCCACGACCCCTTTGAGAGATTAAGTAGATAGTAATATAACTTTTACCCTATTTAAAGTTAGCTTAAAATGGGAGGAGGAGCTTATGAAGGTCGCTGGAATCGATGTTGGTGCAAAGTTCTGCAAGCTTGCGATCATCGAAGATCAGCTGATTTACATTGGAGATTACGACAAAGAAAAATTGAAAGGAGTTTTTGCTGTAGGTATCGATGCTCCGCTTTCATTTCCGAAAGAAGGAACGCTTAGGGAGTGTGAGAGGAAAATTTTAAAGCTTGGAATTAGACTTTTTCCTTCGGGAGCACAATTTTTTAAGGATATAACGCTTAAAGGGATCGAGATCGCTCAGGAAATCAGAAAAGAGGGTATAGAGGTTTTTGAAGTTTATCCATACGCTTCAAGAGTTTTAATGAAAATCGCTCCAAATGCTAAAAAGAGAACAAAAAGAGGGCTTTCTGAGATAATTGAAGCTCTAAAGAAATTCATAGATCTTCCTGAGCTTACACACGATGAGATCGATGCAGTTATCTCTGCTTTAACTGTCAGAGAATTTCTTCAAGGCAGAGGGTTTGTTTTGAGCGGTGAAAACGGAGAAATAATTTTGCCAAGAGAAAGGGATTAATATCTTAAGACAAAGGTTGAGCAAATGAACGAACGTGGACTAATAGACTTATTTACAGCAATGAACTCCCTCGTAGGTTCAGCTTACGAGTGCAAGTATTATCCATGCCATTTTGAAGACCAAGACTGCTCTCTTTGTTTTTGCATTTTCTATCCATGCTTGCTATACAGATTCGGAGAGATCGTGTTCTCTCACTCTGGAAAAGCTGTTTGGAGTTGTAAGAATTGCTTCTGGATCCACGAAAAGGATCATGTTGAAGAAGTTATAACTTATTTCTCCGCATATCCGAGACAGTTTTTGGTAGAGGCGGATTGGTATTTCTTCAACAGAGCACTCCAAGAGATTTTATTCGGCAGAGAATTGGGCTATAGCATTGGAGAAGCATATAACTTGATGCCAGCTAATTTTTATGGATTTAATTGTAGAGAAGCGAGAGATGGATCTTTTCTTGCTGTTAGGATTAAGGAGGGATTTTTGGAGCTTCGTGAGCTCAAGGACTTTGAAGATTTGAGAGATGAGATCCTAATCCCTCAAAAATTCGCCAAAATTCTCAGAGGTTTTGATGGAAAAGGTTACGTAGAATGTGAGTTATGATCCTAACAACTTCGAGAAAGCCAAGCAGAAAGACAAGAAGCTTTGCAAAAGCTCTCTCAAGATTCTTAAACTGGAAATACGTTCAGAGGGGAAAAATAAGTCTTGAGGACTTTAAAAATGAAAAATACTGTGTAATCTCTGAAATCAAAGGAAATCCCGCTTTTTTAAGCTTTTATGATGGCTCTAAAAAAACTTTTGAGGTTTTTTTGTCTGTGAGTAACGTAAAAAAGACCGAGATCGAAAGAGGTGAAGTTGTTTACTTTGGAGAGAAATACAACTTTTTTAACGTTCTACCAGCAAGGTTGCTCGAAAAATTCAATGAAAAGCCTTATTTCCTAAAAAAGATCGTTGAAAAAGATGAAGAACTTATTTTCTGTATTGGAGAAGAGCCAATTTTTAAGATAAAGATCTTAGGAGTTAAGAGATCAGATTAAAGTCTATAAATTCTTCTGGTAAATTTTCAAATCCTGCTTCATCAAGAACTTTTGGATCTACAAAGATCGGGCATGGAATTCGGAGAGCAATGGCTATACTGTCACTTGGTCTTGCGTCGATCTCGATCTCTTTGTCGTATTGCTTTACAACAATTCTTGCGTAAAAAGTCGTCTCGATCAGATCGTCGATCACGACTTTTTCAACCTTTCCATTCAATTTTGAGACCATTTCGACAAAAAGATCATGGGTCATGGGTCTTGGTGGTAGATAGCGGTTCAATGCTGAGTAGATAGATGTAGCTTCTGCAAAGCCGATATAGATCGGAAGAATCCTTCCATCTTCTGCTCTCAACACTACGACTGGTGAAGAGGCAAACTGAGTTTTTGCTATGAACACTCCGAATACTTCCGCTAAGAGCACAACTGAATTTTGTTTTAAATGTATTAAAGCTTTGCCCTCATAGCAAGTGCACTCCAGTTAGGGCGAAGTATAGATAGTCTAAGCCAAAGAAAAGCACAAGAATTCCGAGAGAGAGCAAAATGAACTTGTAAGCTCTGAGTGTTAGCCCCTTGAAGGATGTAATGTAGGCTAAAAAGCTTAAAAAGGCAAAGTCGATCCAGATGTGAGAGACAAAAAGAATTGAAATTCCAATTAGTCCAAAAGTAAGGATAGCTTCGCTGACAAGCACACTTCCAACTCCAACCCACCAAGCGATAAAGAAGGGATTGAGAGCGGTTAAAGCAATTCCAGTTAAAAGTGGAGAAAAGCTTCCTTCTTTGCTTGAAATCGTATTAGTTTCCAAAGCACTTTTTACAGTTAGATAACCAAAGAATAGAAGAAATGAGCCCCCAATTAGTGCCAGAGGTCTTAAAATGCTCTCTATTCCACCAGAGGTTGAAATGAAAAATGCTATTAAGATCACCAGCGGAAGTTCAACGAGAAAATGACCTGTGCTTACCATGAAACCACCTTTCCAGCCTTTTTTAACTCCAATCGCTGCAGTAGCTGCACTGAGTGGTCCTGGAGCCAATGCACCTGAACTGCTGACAACTACTACTTTCGCTACAAAGTCGAGCACAGAAAAAATGCCAATTAGGGAATAAAAGTTTTTTCAGGATTTTCTGATTGAATAAACAAAAAGATATTTCCCTCTTCCATTTCTGAAACCAAGATTTTCAGTGCTCATTTTTGTTTCAAAACGAAAATCATTTTTCAATTTCGAGATAAAACTTCTTGCGATCTCTACATCTTCAAAGAAAATGTCTATTCCGTCTTTTGTTTGCAAAATCTCTTTTTCAAATTCTTCTGCTCTCTTGAGAATTATCAGTAGCTCTTCTCTTTTAAAACCTCTGAGCTGGAGCTTAGCGGGGTGCATTAATGATCCCTTCAATCTCGAGGATTTTTTTAGCCCATTTCAACTTTTTTAGCTTCAATCCTTCCCCTTTTTCAAAGTCAAAGCCATAGAGAGTAATTTTTTTAGCACCAAAATTCTTAGCTATGATCACCGCTCTATCACCATCTGTGAACCCACCAAAGTTGTAAACTCTGTCGAATGGCTTGCTTTGAGTTGTTGCAACGAATTTTCTAACTTTTGGCACTACTTCTCTAATTCGATCCATGTTGTCGCCATGAGCATGAAAAACGAGAATGCAACCCGCTTTTTCCAACTCCAAGATCTTTTCTAAGCTTTCTTCAAGATCTGTTACGTGAACCATCGGAACTTGCCCAATTTTTTCCACAGCTTTTCCCGCAGTTATAACGAATTCTTCTTCGATCTCTCCACCTCCATAAGCTCCGCCAACAACCGCAATCTCTTTTCCCTTTATGCACTCAAGAACTTTGCAATCGAGGAGTTTTCCCTCACCAAGCTTTGCGATCAGCTTTGCGGATTCTTCATCTTTCTCTCTTGAAAAGCCAAAATCCAAGAGAATTTGTTCGTAAATTCTCAACCATTCCTTTAGCTCCATTTCTTTATACCTATCCTTACTCTAAGGTCTTCAATCTCCCATTCCTTCACGTAACCATCTGCTTTTTCGAATCTAAACTCTTTTGATCGAGTCTCATTCTTAATGTAGTCTATCCAACCCTCTAAAAGCTTCTGATCGATCTCAACATAGCTTATGATGAACTCTTCAACGTTCAAATTCATCTCCTTTCTCATTTGCTGAATTCTGCGAACTACTTCTCTTGCATAAGCTTCTCTGAGCAAGTTCTCATCCAAGGTTTTGTTAATGTAAACTCTCCCTCCTGAGAATTCTGCAAATTCATAGTCTTCTGGAATTTTTTCTTCAACAATTAGATGATCTTTGCTGAGCTTAACACCCTCGAAATCGATCACTTCAGGCACTTCTTTCAATGTTGAAACGAATTCTGCAAAATCCTTTGCTTTTCCTTTTAGTATTGGACCAATCTTCTTAAAATCTGGCTTTATGATTAGTTCTCTTGGGAATTTTTCAACAAAACTCACTTCCTTTACATTGCTCTGCTTTTCAATTATCTCAACAACGCTTTCAAGCCCCTCGAGCTTTGTCTCTACGATTAGTTCCTTTAAGGGCCATCTTAGCTTGATCCTCGCCTTGCTTCTCGCACTATTTCCTGCCTCAACTATTGCCTTCGCAATCTTCATTTTTTCCTCAAGTTCTTCGTCGATCAAATCTTCTTCTACTCTTGGAAATTCTTCCATGAAAATGCTCTCCTTTCCTTCCCTAAAGCTCTTTACAAAATTCTGATAGAGCCACTCAGCGAGAACTGGGGCAAATGGAGCTATTATGCGTAGTGATTTGTCTATAACTCTGAACATCGTCTCATAAGCAGATCTTTTCCTCTTGGATTCCACTTCTTCCCAGACTCTTGGTCGAATAATTGGGATATACCACCTGCTGAAATCCTCAATTATAAAATCGAAAAAGCTCTTTACAACTCTGTGGAGTTGATATTTTTCCATCGCAGAAATAGCTTCTTTATTAAATCTTTCAAGCCTTGAAAGGATCCATCTGTCTTCAAGGCTCAGCTCAACTTCTTTTCCTGCTTTGAATCCGTCTATACTCATGTATGTGTGGGCAAACCTGATCGTGTTCCAAAGAATGTTTACGTTCCTTAACACATTTCTCGCTTCTTCCCAGCTGAACTTCAGATCTTCCCAAACCGCAGAGCTTAGCACATAAAGTCTAAAGCAATCGACTCCAATCTGGCTTATCACTTCTTCAGGCTCCACAACGTTTCCAAGGCTTTTGCTCATCTTTCTCCCTTGTTCATCCAATGTGAATCCATGCATCAAAACCGCCTTGTAAGGTGCTTTTTCGAAGCAAATAAGTGATGCTCCAAGTTGTGAGTAAAACCAGCCTCTTGTCTGATCGTGCCCCTCGGTTATGAAGTCTGCTGGCCATAGATCGAAGTTGTGTTTTTTCAGCGGATATTCTATGCTTCCCCAGCTCGCAACTCCGCTGTCAAACCATACGTCGAATACATCCTTAACTCTGCTCATCTCTCCACCGCATTCGCAAGTAAACTTTACCGCGTCGATCCTTGGACGATGGAGATCCATATCGTTACTCCATTTGATCTCATTTATGCTCCCAATAACCTTTATTTTACCACACTTTTCGCAGATCCAAATTGGTAATGGAATTCCCCAGTAACGTTGTCTGCTGATGCACCAGTCCTTTGCATTGCTGATCCAGTCCTTAAATCTCGCCGATCCCGCCCATTCAGGAATCCACTGCACTTTTTCTATTTCTTCAAGCATCTTTTCTTTCAGCTCAGTGATTTTAATGAACCACTGCTCTGTAGCTCTGAAAATGATTGGAGTTTTACATCTCCAGCAATGTCCATATCGGTGGAAGATCTTTTCTTCAGCGATGAGCAGATCCTTCTTAAGTAGATCTTCTATTATCAACTCATTCGCGTCTTTAACACTCATTCCAGCGTATTTTCCAGCTTCTTCGGTGAAGATCCCTCTATCATCTACGGGATTGAAAACTTCAAGTCCATACTTCAAGCCAAGCTCGAAGTCTTCAACACCATGTGCTGTGGCAACATGCACACAACCGGTGTTCTCCGCTGAAACGAAGTCCGCAAGAACTATTTTGTGAGCAATCTTGGACTGAATTGGCACCTCTTTAGCTAAGGGATGCTCATACTCCAATCCTTCAAGCTTCTCTCCGAGGAATGTTTCAATGATCTCATAACTTTCATATCCCTTCGCAAGCACGTTGACCAAATTTTCAGCTAATATTATGATCTCTGCCTCTCCATTCCTGAAAGCCCTAACTTTAGCATATTTCAGCTTTGGATTTACAGCAACAGCGATGTTCGCTGGGATCGTCCATGGTGTTGTTGTCCACACCAAAACGAATTCACCATTTTTTAGCCTGAACTTGACATAAATTGAGGGATCTTCTCTATCCGAATACTCAACTTCCGCTTCAGCCAAAGCGGTCTCGCAGCGGGGACACCAGTTTACTACCATCTTCTTTCTTTCAAGTAAGCCCTTTTCATGAGCTTTTTTAATTGCAAACCACGCTGAGTTCATGTATTCTGCCTTTATTGTCATATACGGCTTTTCCCAGTCCATCCAGACTGCTAAAGCTTTAAATTGCTCAGTCATCATGTCTTTGTTTCTCAGTGCGTAATCCATGCAACGTCTAACGAAATTCTCAACTCCAAAGTTTTCTATGTCTCTTTTACTCTTAAATCCAAGTTCTTGTTCAACTTTCACTTCGATTGGCAACCCATGCATGTCCCAGCCGGGTGTGTCAGTTGGTGAGAATCCATTCATTCTCAAATACCTTAGAATTGTGTCCTTGATCACCTTGTTCCATGCGGTGCCGAGATGAATTCTGCCAGTTGTGTATGGAGGACCATCTACAAAGTAAAATCTCTTTTCTCTTTTGGCTTTAACTTTCTTATATATATCATTTTCATTCCAGAATTTTAGCACTTCAGCCTCGACTTTTTGATGTGAGTAAGAGGGGGGGATCATGTAAGAGGAAACGTATCCAAAGATTAAAAACTTTAACCGAGTTCTCAAGTAATCGTTGGAGTTGGATAGAGAAATTTGGGCAAAAGATAAAAATAGTTGATAGAACCTCCTCAAGTTCGAGCTTGAAATTTTACCATATAATCAATTTTTGGATTTCAATAGGACTCTCATGTTAAAAATGTGGAGAGCTAAAGAATGAGAAAATTTATATCTTTAATCTCTGCTATGGTAATAATTGTAAGGGGGTCTTTATGGATGTGGATGTGAGGAAGATTATAGAAGAGAAAGACAAAAAGATCGAGGAATTGCAAGCAAAAATAAAGGATTTGGAGAGAAAGCTCAGATATTATGAGATCAAGGAAATCTACCACGGGTTAGTTCCCGACGACTTTCTACAGAAGCTAATGGATCTCCCACCAGAGATCATGGTTATTGAGATAGGTAAATATTTCAGAGAGAAATCTGCAGAAAAATCGAGAAGAGAGATTGAAAAAACTTCTACAGGCAACGAGGAGATCAAAAAGGCTTTGGAAGAACTGAAGGTTATTGAGACAAAATTGGGAGGAGTTAGAGCAAAGGTGGGAGCCGATCTAAACTTTACGCAGAGATTTGATTTTAGTGGCAGTGAGGTGGCATTTCTCGGCGAAGACTTAATGAAAAGCCTCGGCGTCTCTGAGGGAGACTATATTGTCGTTCAGAGAGATGGTAGCGTTACTTTAAGAACACTCCCTTACTCAAAACCAGGTTTGGTTATTGTTCCGACATGGGTTAGGGAAAAGATTGGTGCAAAGGTAAACGATATGGTGGAGGTGGTTAAAAGATGAAGTTGGCTCCAAAGATTATAATAATAGTTTTGCTTGCAAGCTTTGTTCCACTTTTAGTATTGGCTCAATTGACAATTATGGGTGTTACAGATTTCGGAGAAAATGCGAGATCGGGAGTTATAAACGTTAGTCAGGTATACATCGTAAAAGCAGGGGAAGAAGCAGTAAAAATGAAAACAGATGAACTTGGCAAGAAATTAGAAATTTATTTCAGAAATAAACTCAGAGAAAATCCCAATTTGAATACTACGGACATATTAAAGGATCCGGATTTCTTGGAGATCGCTTCGAGAAGGTGGGGAATGGGAGAATACACTTGGGTTATGGGAGCAGGACTTGTTGGTGGTGAGTGGAGAGTAATAACCTTAGTATACCCGACTCTACCAAAAGACAAGTGGGGGAAGGATATTAAGTATGATCTTAAATGGAACGAAAGTATTCCGGAGTTTTATAATCTGAGTATGAAAGCTGTGGGGTATCCTGCGCAGATTATCTGCGATTACTATACTTGGGTAGAACCTGAGACAAATGAAGCTGTTGAGAAATATGGATGTTATCAGCAAGTATTATTACCGACTCCAATATACGATCCATATTTAAAGTCTAGGGTAGTAATACTCGCAGGCACTGGAGCATACATCGACGGATATTTCAAGTATCTAACGCAAAGTCCTGGGAATCCTACGGAGAATATTGCCGGTGAGGTAACTAAGAGCATAGAGAAGGCAGGAGAACAGGTATACATGAATCTATTGATAGCCTTCGTCGTAGCAGTGGTATTTGTCGGCTTAATAGCCTTCTTTACCATAACAAGAATTGCAAAACCGATCATAGAGTTGAGCAAGACTGCAGATAAAATAAGTGCTGGAGAAGTTGACACAGAAGTCCCATTCAGAAATAGGGCGGATGAGATTGGGATACTTGCGAACAGCGTAGAAAGGCTGAAAAGAAGTTTGAAAGTGGCAATGCAGAGTTTAGAGGAAGCATTAAAGTAGTTAATTTAATAATTTAATATATTTTATTATTTATCTTTTTTGGTCTAAATAGCTTTAGATTTGAGTAATGTGTGCAAATAGGTTGTTAAACTAATAATTAGAGGATAAAAAGGTTTTTGTTAAATTAGTAGAGAGAGAGAAAAGCTTAAATTTGGAGAGGAAGAAGAAAATAAGCCTATGGTCAAGTCGGAATTGGAAATATTAATATTAATCTCTAAAAAATTCGTGAGGCTTTCCGGGTTTATTTGTTACTGTAATAGGAAGAGGTGCAATTATGGTTACCTATGATCTACTTTTAAGTGAACTTAAAAGAGAAATAGGACCAATAGCAAAAATATTCTTGGAAAGAGCTATGCACTCTCTTGGTATAACTGAGATAGATGGAGAAAACTATAAAGACGTGCTTGAAGTCTTAAAAATGAATAGTGCAATTAGAGACTATATTTCTGAAGTCGAAAGGAGGCTTGAAAAAACTTAGCTGAGTTTCCTACCTATTTTCTCTTCTATATCTGCGATTAGCATGTTTATCTTCTCTCTCGGTATAAACATCACGAGCGATCTTAGGCTCTTCTCTAATTCGGTTCTCTTCTCTATAAGCTCATCATAGCTGTTGCACGACTCTATAATGCTTACAGTCTTTTTAGATGGTTTTCCCACTTTTGAGGTTATCAATTCTATTAGTTCCTTCTTTAAAGTGTTAAAATCAACTGTCATTTCTTCTTCTTCCGTTCCGAGAGCGTTCGAGATCAGAAATTCTATTTCCTCTTCCGCAGGTTTTTTAATACCATATTTCTGTAATATCTTCTCCTGCTCTTCACTTACCGGTTTAGAAACTTTAAAACTGTCTTCTACTTCTAAAGCCAATTCTGAATTGCCTATGGAGTTCTGGATAATCTTTTTAATCTCCCCATTATCTGGGGGAGTTACTCCATACTTTTGCATTATTTGTTCTCGATCCATTTCTCTCGGCTTCTCTAGAGTTGGTAATGATTTAGCTGGTTTACTTAAACTAATTGCTTCTTCTGGCACTTTCCTTATAACTGGCTCCTTTACAATTGCAATTTGGTTCATTTCAACAGCTTTTTTAACATGAGTCAAATCTAAGGGATATATTTCAACAACAGAGTTATCTAAGGTAAGAAGTTCTGAAAATGCAGTATCTCCGTAAACACTTGACTTACTTCTTATTTTTATAACTTCTGCTGCCATAATTTTTCCAGAGTCAAATAAGACCTCGCCTGAGCACAATTCGAGCTTTTTAAATGCTACCTTGATGTAACCGGTAAATTTTGAAGCTATGAGGCTTTCAACAATCTTCTCGAATTTTCCTTTTTCTATCTTTGCCAGAGTCGTTTTTGGGAGTATCATAACTACACCATCGAGGCTTTATCAACTGCTTTCTTCATTTCGATTTTTAAAAGTCCATAATTCGTCTTTATGTCCGCTACAACCCCTAATATAAAGTTTCCAGCTTTGGACACGAGTAGCCTCTCCTTTTTTCCTTCGAGAGTTATTAACTCTAGAGCATCGGAACTAAGTTTCTCACAGATTTCTGATGCTTTGTTAAATATTTCTACAACCAAAGCAGCGCATATTTCATCGTCTATTGTCCCCAATGACTCAGATTCGATTAGAGTCCCCTCTGGATCCGCTATGTATACACCCTTAACACCGGTAACTCCAAGCAGATCCGCGATTATGTTCTCGAACATACGAACCCTCTCATTATTATTGTGAACATACGGGTATATAATACTTATGACCATGTAATTAAAGGAATTAAATTATAAAAACTTTGAAGCAAAAGTTTCCGGCGTGCTTCTGCAATCATCTGCAAAACTACAGATCTTACAGTAATTCGTTTCATTTTTTTCTGGTAGAAATCCATTTTTTACCATTTTTAATCTCTCTATCAGTTTCAATGCTTTTCTACGAATTCCAATGTTTGCTTCTGCGATCCTTAGCTCTCCAGAGTAGGCATAGTAAACAAAACTCTTATTTAGCTTTGCTATCAAAGCCGTAACTCCTGCTTTTATTTGGTCTGGGAACCAAACTCCATCTTTTGGAGCATTAAGTGAAACAAATAGGGGAAAATTTTCTCCATTGAACTCAACTAACTCGTCAACAACCAAAGAAACGCCAATCTCTTCTGAAGTAAAAACTACATCCCAATCCAAACTCTTAAGCTCTTCCAAGCTTTTGCTGAAGACAAACTTTTTTGAAGCAGTCTCGAAAACCTCCTCGCTGAAATATTCGTTAATAGCCATAATTCTTTGCTTAGCCCACTCAATCCCAAATCCTTTTCTGAGGCTCAGGTATATTTCTCTTACCGCTTGTTTTTCCGAAAATATTCTATCTCCAAAATGGTATCTATAGTAGGCTAATCTTGGGCATGTAAGATAGCTCGTGATATGGCTTAGCTTTATCACGATAGGAGGGTAGGGAGAGAGGATAAAAATTTTATTTAGGGCAACTAATCTGAGCAATGAGATTGATCATAACATCCGATACTCACCTTATAGAACCAAAAATTCCAGAAAAACTACTCGATCTTATGGAATCTGCTGACTTTGTTGTGCATGCTGGCGATTTTGTAAGATATGAGGTTTATGAAAAGTTCTCTGATTTCGAACTTGTTGCCGTGAAAGGAGATAGTGATGAGAGAAGGCTATTAGAAGAATTGCCTGAATTTGCAAAATTTCAGGCGGGTAATTTGAAGATTGGAGTTGTGCATAAGGGCAATTACATAAACCATTTTGACGATCTTTTTTACAGAGCGATGGAACTTGAAGTGGATCTGCTAATTTTTGGGCATATTCACAGATTTGTTTTTGAAAAGCTAAAAAATAAAGCAATTTTATGCCCTGGAAGTCCAACAGAGCCGAGAATGTCTTTTGCAAGTTGTGCGGAAATTCTTATAGAAGGGAATGATGTTAATGTCAAGTGTCATACGGTCCAGCCTATTTTTTGCTCTTTTGGAGGTGAAGAGCTTGAAGGTTTTTGTTGGCGATGAGAAAGATTATGAAGAGCTGAAAAAATTGGGTAAGGCAGTTTTTATTAAGAAGGGGAGAGATTTAGTTGTAGACTCGGAAGACCTTAAGATCTCTGGAAAGCCAGAGTTGTTCGAAAAATTGCTTGGATGTTTTGCAGATCTTGGCTACGATTTTGCAGTTATTAGCATGGCAAAAGAGGAGATTGAGAAGATCGAAGAAAAGTTCGGATTCAAAGTTCCCAAATTTGAAGATTTTAACTATTCGCAGAAGGTTCCAGAATTTGAAACTTTGAAATCTATTTTGGATAAAGCAAAGAATAATGCAGACGACTGTGGAGCCGTGGGGATTTTTGTTGGTTTTGTTCGTAGAATTGAAGGAGATAAGACTGTTGAAAGGCTTGAATACGAAGCTTTTAACGAAATTCTCTCCGAAAAAATTGTTGAATTAGAAAATAAGGTTAAGAGATTTCCGGGAATTGCAAATACAAAGCTCTACCACAGGCTTGGTAAGATTTATCCGGGAGAGGATATAGTTTACATTGTAGTCGTTGGTAGGCATAGAAAGGATATATGGGAGCCATTGATAAATTCTGTTGAGCTTATGAAGACCGAGTTGCCGATCTGGAAAAAAGAAGTGTTCAAAGACGGTGAGAGGTGGGTTTGAGTGCTCAGAGAGGGTAGATTTGGCAGAGAAATGGATCCGAAGGCTTTGAAGTTTTCGAGTTCAATAGATCACGATCTAAATATATTTTATTACGACATACTCGTGGATCTTGCTCACACCCTTAACTTATTCAAAAGTGGTTATTTGAGTAGAGAGGAAGCTTTAAAAATCATAAAAGCTCTTAAGGAGATTCAAAAGCAAGGATACCAGAAGTGGGACAAATACGAGGACATCCATGAAGCTATCGAGGCGGAGATAACACAGAGGACACCGGCGGGCAAAAAACTGCACACGGGAAGATCGAGAAACGACGAAGTTGCAACATGTTTAAGACTTTTTGCAAGGGATCATTTACTTGATTTGGCTGAAAAACTCATCTATCTTCAGGAAATTATTCTAAAAGTTGCTGAAAACGATGCCATAATGCCCGGTTTTACTCACTTCCAATTCGCACAGCCTACAAGGCTATCACATCACTTGTTGACGTTCTTCGAGATTTTCGAGAGAGATTTCCAACGTGCGCTTGAAACCTTCAAAAGAGTAAATAAATGTCCTCTTGGAGCGTCAGCATTTGCTGGAACGAGTTATAAGCTTGATAGAGAATTTACGGCTAAGATTTTGGGATTTGATGGTATTTTGGAGCACAGCGAGGATGCTGTAGCATCAAGAGATTTTCTTATCGAGTCTGTTTATGTCTGCACATTGGTTCTTCTCAACGTCAGCAGAGTTTGCGAAGAGATAATACTCTTTGCAACGCTCGGATTTGTTGATCTACCAAGCGGTTATTCTTCTACGTCTTCAATAATGCCCCAGAAGAAGAATCCCGATATTGCAGAGCTTTTAAGGGCGAATTGTGGAAAATTAATTGGACTTTTAACTTCTGCAATGACCATATATAAGGCATTACCGTTCAGCTATAACAGAGACTTTCAAGAAATGAATCCAATTTTATACAAGGCTTTGAAGGAAACAATTAATGCATTGGAAGTATTAACTGGAATGATTTCTGAGATAAAGTTCAAAAAAGAGGCGATGGAGCAGAAAGCTATGGAAGGATTCACAACAGCAACTGAGCTTGCAGATCTGCTCGTAAAGGATTTCAGAATTCCATTCAGAGATGCACATCGGATAATCGCAAGATTGGCATCTGAGGGCAATTATAACCCATCCTCAGAGCACATAGAGCGCATCGCAAAGGAGCTTGGATACGAAATAATAATTCCTAAGGAGAAAATCGCAGAAGTTATGAAAATAGAGAATATCGTTGAGAGTAGAAAAACGATCGGCGGAACCGCTAAGGAGGAAGTTGAGAGAATGAAGTTCATGAGGAAAGAAAAAGTTTTAAGTGAAAAAAGGGAGCTTAGAAAGATTAGAAGTAGAATTAAAAACGCTCTTGAGCTAATTCGAGTTGAGATTAAGAATTTAGGTGGTAATTTTGATGCTGACTGGTAAGAGAGTAAGGATTAAGGCAAAAGGGAAAATCTTTGAAGGCATCGTTATGCCAAGTTTTACTGGAAGCTTGGTTTTGAAACTCGATAGTGGATACAATGCAGGAT
Source organism: Archaeoglobaceae archaeon (assembly GCA_025059545.1). The sequence continues at coordinate 24,128 of JANXDJ010000002.1, read as the reverse complement.
TTCGTGAATATGAACTGTTAGAGGTTCTTGAAGAGATTAGAGGTCAACCAACTAAGATCGGAATTACGAGGAGAGAGGATCTACCAAATGTTAAGATCATCTCAACAGGCGGGACAATTGCGAGCAGGGTTGATTATAGGACTGGAGCTGTTACAAGCCAATTTACTGCTGAGGAGATTGTCTCCGACGTTCCAGAGATTTCAGAAATTTGCAACATCGATGCAGAACTTCTCTACAACATCCTTAGCGAGAACATGAAGCCGAGCAACTGGATCGAGCTCGCAAGGAGAGTTTATGATGCGTTGAAGAAATATGAAGGGGTGATAATTACCCATGGAACGGACACGATGCAGTATTCCGCTTCCGCAGTCTCTTTCATGGTTTCAACACCAAAGCCAGTTATTTTTGTCGGAGCACAGAGAAGCAGTGACAGACCGAGTAGTGATGCGGTGATGAACTTGCTTTGCTCCGCAAAGCTCGCTGTTAGCGATGTAGGCGAAGTTCTTGTCTGTATGCATGGCTCTACGAGTGACAACTTCTGCTATGCACATAGAGGTGTAAAGGTTAGAAAAATGCACACCTCGCGTAGAGATGCTTTTCAGTCAATAAATGCGAAACCAGTCGCTAAAATAGATTATCCTTCTCTAAATGTTGATTGGCTTTCTTGGAGGTTCAGAAGAGGCGATAGAGAGCTTAAAATTGTCGACAAACTCGAAGAAAAGGTCGTGCTTATAAAGTTCTTTCCGGGGTTAAAGAGCGATATACTCGAGTATTATCATTCTAAAGGCTATCGAGGCTTTATTATTGAGGGCACTGGGCTTGGTCATGTCTCTACGGATTGGATAGAAACTCTTAGAAGAGTTTGCGAAGATTCCTTGGTAGTAATGACATCTCAGTGCTTGTATGGAAGAATTTGCGATCGAGTTTACGACACCGGCAGAGATCTGCTTAAGGCTGGTGTTATTGAAGGAGAAGATATGCTTTCCGAGGTAGCTTTGATAAAGTTGATGTTTTTGCTTGGAAACTACAGCCTTGAAGAAGCTAAGGAACTGGTGAAAAAGAGCCTTGTTGGGGAGATCGAGTCAAGAAGCACTTATTGACTTTTGGATTAAAAAACTTAAATTTTTAAAACCTCTCACTTAGCAGAGTATTGTGATAAGAGAAATTGGCAAAACTTTGGACATTGCAATCGAAAAAGAGATAGAGTTTGTGATAAACGGCAAGACTTATCGAAAGTTCTGCACTCCTATGATGCTTAAGGAATTTGCAATCGGCTTTTTGATTTCCGAGGGAGTTGTAGAATCCATAAATGATATTAGATTAGAGGTTAATGGAGATAGAATAGTAGCAGAAGTCTCTGGAGATACTTCTGAACTGAATCTGCTATTTTCAGGGTTTTTTAGGAAATTGAAGCACCGAATAGTTAAAAGTAACAGAAAATTCAGATTGGAAGACCTTAGAAAGAATCTTGAACTAATCGAGATCGAAGAATATAAAAAAACCCGAGGTTATCATGTTGCCTTAGTCGTTACCGATGACAAATTTTACAGAGCCTTCGACGTTGGGAGACACAATGCGGTCGATAAGGCTATCGGTTATGCTTTACTGAATGGAGTGGAGTTTGAAAACTCTTATCTTTTGCTCTCAGGTAGAATTTCTAAAGAAATCGCTTTAAAATGCGTAAATGCCAGAATTCCACTTGTTGTCTCGAAGGCTGCGATTTTTAGTTCAGCAATCGAGTTCTGTAAGGAAGTTGGACTTTCAGCAGTCTCTTTTGCAACCAACCTTGCTATTGGAGATGCAATCGAGTGAAAACTTTTTAAAAAGTCCGCTGTCCGCTTATTATGCTCGTGAAGGTATACTTCCCTGACGGTCATCTTGAAAAGCCAATATGGGATGCATTGATCACTGCTGGATATAAGCTTGGAAAGAGCGAAAGAGGTTATCTGATCGACGTAGATCACCCCATGCTCGTCTTCAAGCAGGTTAGACCTCAAATAATGCCCCTTTACGTAGAGCTTGGTAAAGGAGACGGTGCAATCAGTGGTGGGGACATTTTAGAAAACTGGAAGCTAAAGATGGAGCTCGAAAATGTTGTTGTTCTCGATTATCTGCCCCTTCGTCCAACAAAGCTTATTGCAGCTATATCTGAGGAGGTTTATCCTAATGTGAAAAGTATTGAGGACTTTAAGGCGGTTGTTGGAAACAAGAGGATCTATATTGCTTCGGAATTCCCAGAGATCGCAAAAGAATATGCAAAAAGTAGTGGTCTTAATGCAGTGGTTTTTGATCCTATTGGGAAAACAGAAGCATCAATTTTGCCTCCAATACCAGAAGCAGATCTGATAATTGAGGTTACGGAGTTTGGAACAACTCTCAAGGAGAACAAGTGTAGGATAATAGATGTTCTTAATAAAGAAGTAAAATCCGTCTTCATAGCTAATAGGGAATCTTTGAAAGAGAGAGAAAAAAGAGAAGTTCTCGAAAATTTGCTCACAGACATAAAAGAAGTCATTGAATCAAGAAATCTCGTCAGTCTTTACTTCAATGTTCCAGAAAGAGGAAATCTTGAGAAGATAATTGATTACTTAACTTCCCAAGGATTCGATCCGACGATTTCACCACTTGCAAGAGGTGCAGCTGCTGTGCACATAATCGTGGATAGAGCAAAGGTGAAGTTTCTCAAACCTGTTTTAAGAAACATGGGAGCAAAAAGAATAGGCACAACACCAGTTATAACTTTTGGAGACTAATTTTTAATTAAGTTTCTGATGGTGAGTAGGAAAAAATAAATATGGCCTATTCATAATATTTTTATGCGGAGTTTCGGAATTGTCTCGATCGTTGGAATACTTATTGCCTTTACTTTGATTTACTGTGCGACTCCAAACCAAACATCGAGTTCAGAGCAAAAACCAATTCAGAATTGCAACTTTGAAATAAAAGAAGTATATTTTAAGGAAACAGATAATCCAAACGAGGTTTTGCTTGTAATTACTGGAATTGCGGGTTCGGAAGGCTTTTATAAATATGTAATTCATTTTCCACCACAAACAAGCGCTCCGCAAGGTATAGGACCAATCGAAGTTGGAGAAGAGAAGCCATGTAGGGAAGAGAGATGCAAACCGTTAAATCCTTGTCAGCAATTCTTTACAAAGGATCTTGTGGCAAGAAGTTATCCTGACAACGTTCCAGAGTTTGGAAAAAGCTATTCTGCGGAGATAACATTCTATCTAAATGATGGAAGTTTGGAGAAATGGGAAGGAAGAGTAGATTGGAAGAATTGAATTTTGGAGTTATTTTTTGAAATCAAACTCACTACCTACTCCTGCTGTTTTGTATTTTTCTCCCATCACCTTTGAGATTAACATTTCAGCTTTTAAGCCAGTGCAGTGCGTAGGAGCGATTAGCTCTAAATTGAGACTTTTCAAGATCTCCAGAATCTTGTTCTCTTCATAGGCGATCAAATGCGTTCCACCAATTATGAATCTAACTTCGTCTCCAACAACTTCTTCAGCCCATTTCACAGTATTTCTTAGCCCTGAATGACAACAGCCGAGCAATAAAACTAAACCATTATCTGTTTTTATTACAATGCTCTGATCGTCTCTTATCTCATCTTTCTCCTTCTTTCCGTCTCTAATTGCAAAAGAATCTTTTAAAGTTGCGGTTTCGAATTCTCTTGGAATCTCTCCAATAGCCCAGATCCCTTTCGAGACTTCCATCGGCTCTTTTTGCTCTACATAATCAAAATTGTTCATAATAAGCTCTTTCTGAAATGGTAGTCCTATAAATCTGCCTTCAAAAAATCTTGGCAGAAATATGTCAGGGTGAGCATAGAGAGGTAACTTCTTCGGAAATGGGTAAAGTGCGGTTGTGTGATCATAATGCCCATGGCTCAAGATCAACTTATCTGGAAATGGTTTTTGCAAGATCATAAGATTATAGAATGCAGATCCTAATCCAACATCAAACATTAAAACTTCTTTTTTTTCTATAAGCGCAGAAAATCCCCATTCGGCTCTCAGGGGTCTTGGAGCTATTACCTTGTTGTCTGCGAGTATTGTGATCTTCAAAAAATCACCTACCGAGGATCATCAGCTTGAATCGATCCGCAGATCTTGCAACTGCGTTTGCGATATATCCCAAGTGCACGACCCAAGTTTCCATCAGATAAACGTCGAGAGGCTTTAAGCTTTCTGAATTGAATAGTATTGTGTGAAGTCTTATCTGAATTTGATCGCATTCATGCTCTAAGTTTTCAACTTCTTGAATGTGTTCCAAAATAGACTGGATCTCTTTTTTTTCGAAAGAAGTCTCGATTAAATTCTTTATGTGCTCAACCATAGCTTCATACTCATTTACACATTCCATGATCTTTGCCAACAGAACTTTAAACTCTATGGTGATATTGTTGTCTAATTTGATCTTTCTAAAAGTCAACATGTGCCCAACGTGTTCGCAGTTGTTAATTATATCATCCTGAGTTTTAAGAAATTCGAGCAAGTCTTGCCGATCAATTGGCAATATAAGCGATCTCGTAACATGTGTTCTTATCTCCTCTTTAAGCTCATCTGCTCGGCTTTCGAGTTCATCAATCTCATCTTTGAATCTTTCAACAAGCTCAAATTTTCCATTTTCATATGCTTCAAACTGCTTTTGCAAAATTCCAACCGCTCTCCCACATAAAATAGCATGTTTCACGAGTGTGGGAAATGGTGAGTATCCAAAGACCTGCCCAACTGATCTGAAGAACTTCATACGAACACCACCAGTATCGTATATATGCCTATGGAGAGCAACATAGCAATCGGAAGCGTTAGAATCCATGAGAATATAATCCTTTGGATTACCCCGAGGTTAACACCAGCTAATCCACCAGCAAGTCCAACGCCTATAACACTGCCAACAAGCGTGTGTGTAGTCGATATGGGCATTCCGATTGCTGATGCGGTTAGAACAGTTGTAGCGGTTGCAAACTCTGCAGAGAAACCTCTTGTAAATGTAAGCTGTGTTATACGCTCTCCAACCATTTTTATCACTCTGTAACCCCAAGTTGCTATCCCGAGAGCAATTCCAAAACCACCAAATGCGAGAATTTCTCTTGGAATTTCATAATATCCCTCCTCTTTCGGTCCAAAGATCGCTGACATCGGTGCAACAGCGTTTGCAACGTCGTTGCTTCCATGTGCAAAAGCTACATAACAAACGCTGAAAATCTGGAGGTATCGAAAACTCTCTCGACTTTCTCATAATGAAATTTTCTAAACAAAAAGAATCTGATAAGTGAAAATGTAAAAAAAGCCAAAATTGCACCGGCAATTGGTGAAATTAGCCAGCTTAGCATTATTTTAAATAGTTAATCCCATTTTATCGCATCTACAGTCAAATGCCCTTGTGAAACTGCTGCAAGTCCAAAGCCGAGCATTGCACCCACTATAGAATGAGTTGTAGAGATTGGAAGGTGCAGATATGTTGCAATCGTGATCCAGAGTCCGGCAGAAAGAAGTGCAGCGATTGAACCGTAGACAACTAAATGAGGGTCGAGAACTTCTATTGGAACTATTCCTTTAGCAATAGTTTTTACTACATTCTTACCAAAAAAAAGTAGCACCAAAGAATTCTAAAAATGCTGCAAGGATTATTATTTGTCTCAAAGTTAAAGCTCGACTTCCGTAAGAGGTAGCCATTGAATTTGCAGCATCATTAGCACCTATATTCCAAGCAACGTAAAAAGCAGAAATGACTGCAAGAATGATGAGAAAGTCAATCATAACCAAGGTTTGGATATGCTTATTAAACCTATCGAAAACGAGGTTCATGCAGAGGTTTATCGATCTAATCGCTGAAAACATTCGCAATCTTAATTTCGAACGCTCAAAAATAGACAAAATGATCGAAGAGCTTGATAAAGCTGACGGAATCTTTGTTGTTGGTGTTGGAAGAAGCGGTTTCGTTGCAAGAGCGTTTGCGATGAGATTAATGCATCTCGGCTATCGTGCATTCGTAATTGGCGAAACGATAACTCCGAGAATTGAAAAAAAAGACACACTCATAGCAATCTCTGGAAGCGGGGAAACTGGATATGTTGTAGCCATTGCTAAAAAGGCTAAGGAATTAGGTGCAAAAGTCATTGCGATTACATCTTCACAAACTTCAACACTTGCAAAGCTTTCAGACCTTTCTATACCGCTGAAAAGCAAATTTGGAAAGGAGATTGCGAACATAGCTCCTTTAGGAACAATTTTTGAACTTACCGCGATGGTCTTCTTCGACTCTATTATTGCCGAAATTATGGAGAGAAAGAAATTGAAAGAAGAAGATTTAGCGAAGAGACACTCAATCGAGAATGAGGTGGTTGTATGATCGAGCTAATAAAGAAGCTCAGCAACGCCCATGGAATAAGCGGTTTTGAGGATGAGCTAAGAGAAATAATAAGAGGAGAACTTGAAGGTTTTGCGGACAATATAAAAGTGGACTCGATGGGGAACCTCATAGCAACGAGAAACGGAAATGAATTCGAGCTAATGCTTTCCGCTCACATGGATGAGATCGGCTTCGTTGTCAAACAGATCGATGAGAAGGGTTTTATAAGGATAGCCCCAATTGGAGGCTGGTTCTCGCAAATAGCTTTAGCTCAGAGAGTTGTTTTATATGGAAAACAGAAAGTTTATGGTGTCATTGGCTGTAAGCCACCGCACTTAATGAAGGATGAGGAAAGGAAGAAGGCTATTGAGATCAGCGACATGTTCGTCGATGTAGGAGCAAAGAGCAAGGAAGATGTTTTCAATCTTGGAATAAACGTTGGCACCCCTCTTGCTCTTGATAGAGAAGTAGCAGTTCTTTCCAACAATAGGATCACAGGAAAAGCTTTTGACAATCGCATAGGTGTTGCAGTTGCAATTGAGGCTTTCAAGAGGAGCAAAAGCAGGGAAACGATTCATTTTGTAGCAACAGTTCAGGAAGAGGTTGGTTTAAAAGGTGCTAAGACTTCAGCTTTTTCAATAGAGCCAGACGTTGCAATCGCAATTGATTCATGCGTTTCTGCAGACTTCCCTGGGAGTGAAAGTGCCCATATGGACATAGCCCTTGGCAAGGGTGCAGTTATTACAATAGTCGATGCTTCAGGAAGGGGCTTGATCGTTTCGCAAAATGTTCTAAGATGGCTAAAGGAAACTGCTGAGAAATTCAAGATCCCATATCAGCTTGAGGTTGCTGAAGGTGGAACAACGGATGCAACAGCGATAAATCTGACAAAATCTGGAATTCCTGCTGGGGTTGTTAGCATTCCAGCAAGGTATATCCATAGTCCCGTAGAAGTCGTTGATCTGAGTGACGTCAATAGTGCAGTGGAACTAATTGTAAGAGCAAGTGAAAATTTAAGAGAGTATTTTGAGGTGAAAAAATGAAACTCTGGCTTATAGGAGCCTATGGTATTGTTTCAACAACTGCAATGGCGGGTGCGAAGGCGATAGAGAAAGGAATTGTCGATAAAACTGGTCTTGTAACAGCTTTACCATATTTTTCACAGCTTGACGAAATTGTTCCATTTGAGTTTGATTTTGGTGGTCATGAGATCAGATTGCTCTCCAATGCATTCGTCGCTTTGAAAGAGCATTTGAATCAAAACAGGCACTTTGATGAAGAAATTTTGGAAAAAGTCCAAAGCGATCTTTCGAGAGTTGTTGCAAAGAAAGGAACAGCTTTGAATTGTGGTAGTGGAATTGAGGGACTTGGAAAGCTTGAAACTCTTGAGAAAGAGGGGCTCAGTTTGAGAGAGATCGTCAATCGGATCTCGAAGGACATGAGAGATTTTGCAAACAAGGAGGCTGTGGTTGTGAATTTAGCATCAACCGAGCCAATTCCGAAATTAGATGAGAGATTTCACTCAAGCATTGAAGGTTTCGAAGACCTGATCGATGAAGATAGAAAGGAATTCGCAAGTGCAAGCATGCTCTATGCATATTCCGCAATTAAACTTGGAATGCCTTATGCAAACTTTACTCCAAGCATAGGTTCTTCAATTCCTGCTTTGAAAAAACTTGCAGAAGAGAAAAATGTGCCTCATGCTGGAAATGATGGCAAAACTGGAGAAACGCTTGTAAAAACAACTTTAGCACCGATGTTTGCCTATCGGAATTTAAGAGTTGAGGGGTGGATGAGCTACAACATCCTTGGCGACTACGATGGCAAGGTTTTGTCCGCAAAGGATAACAAGGAGAGCAAGATCTTAAGCAAAGACAAAGTGCTCGAAAAAGCTTTAGGTTACGCTCCTTTTAGCATCACCGAGATCGATTTCTTCCCAAGCCTCGTTGACAACAAAACCGCATTTGATTTCATTCACTTTAGAGGATTTTTGGGAAAGATGATGAAGTTCTATTTTATCTGGGATGCAATCGATGCAATCGTTGCAAGTCCTTTGGTTTTAGATCTTGCAAGGCTTCTGCTTTTTGCGAAGAAAAATGAAATTGGTGGTGTAGTCAAGGAGCTCGCTTTCTTCTTCAAAAACCCAATGGATTGCGAAATCGTTAATACTCACGAACAATTTGAAATTCTCAAAAAATGGTTTAATCAATTTGCAAGGGCGTAGGAATACTCTTTGAATTTCTCGATCAGCTTTATTTTCTTCTCACTATCTGCTAAAGCGTGTTCGAGCACTTCTTCAATTCGCGAAACTACTATGATTTCGATCTTTCCTTCATGTTCTGCATCGAGCAAGACGTCGTCGGAATTCCCTTTGGGTATTATAACTTTCTTCAAGCCCGCTTGAATTGCTGCTTCGATCTTCTGTGTCACTCCGCCCACTGGAAGCACATCTCCACGAACTGACAAGCTTCCAGTCATTGCAATGGACTGATCAACTGGAATATTCTCTATTGCTGAGATCACCGCGGTTGCAACGCTTATACTTGCGGAATCTCCTTCAACTCCTTCGTATGTGCCGACGAACTGTATGTGCACATCGAAGTTTGAAGTGTCCTTGCCTATGATCTTCTTGATGATCGCTGAAACGTTCATAACTGCTTCTCTTGCAATTTCCTGCAATCTACCAGTTGCAATCACTTTGCCTTCAGATTTGCTCATCGCAGGAGTGATTTCTGCGATGATCGGTAGCACGATCCCAGCGGATTCTCCAATGACAGCTAAGCCATTCACTCTGCCCACTTCGTAACCTTCTGCCAAGAATAGTCTGTAATCTTTTCTTCTCTCGATATACTTGTCCGCAAGTTGTTCTTCGACAGTTTTTGCAATCTTCTTTGCCTTCAAAACGTGTTCAAGCCTAACGATCTCCGCATTCTCACTTTTCGCAATGTCTCCTGCAGTTCTTATCAATCCTCCAAGCTCTCTAAGTCTAAGGGTTAGGTGATTTCTTCTTCCCGCCCTTCTCATCGCCTCTCTTATGATCTCAGCAACTGCAAATTTGTCAAAGTGTGGGATCTTACCGTCTTTCACGATCTCTTGGGCAACGAATCTTATAAGTTTTTGTCTATTCTCTGGCGTGTCTGGCATTGTGTCGTTCATGTAGATCTCGTAGCCATAACCTTCTATTCTGCTACGCAAAGCGGGATGCATTCCCATTAAAGCGTCAAGATTTCCTGCTGCTACAAGGATGAAATCACAAGGCACCGGCTCTGTTCGAACCATTGCACCACTGCTTCTTTCACTCTGTCCAGTGATCGGAAACTTCTTGTCTTGTAAAGCGGTCAGCAGTTTCTGCTGAGATTCAATTGTTAGTGTGTTGATCTCGTCTATGTAAAGCACACCCTTATGTGCCCTATGGATCGCTCCGGATTCAACCCTCTCATGCGCTGGAGTTTCAAGCCCACCGCTTTGGAACGGATCATGCCTGACATCGCCAAACAAAGCTCCCGCATGTGCTCCGGTTGCGTCTTCAAAAGGTGCGGTCTTTCTTCCAGAATTGTCAACCAAAAGCTTTGGAACATTTCTTTCTTCTCTCGGGATAAAGTATCTTGAAACCATCAGGAGTAGAAGACCAGCTATTAGCCCCCACACCAAATTTTTAATGTCAATAAGGGCAACATAGAGAACGACCATGAAGACCAGAGTGAAGATCATGAAATTCCTTGCCTGTGCTTTTTTTATCGCTTCTTCTTTGTAAGCCTCAACGATCTCTCTACCTTTTCCTGCTGGGACTAGCTTTATCTTTGGCTGATTCGAATCTTGAGGATTGGGGTAAACAAGAATGTCTTCCAGTTCCTCTTTTGGTAAAAGCTCCGCCATTGCCTTTGCAAGCATCGATTTTCCTGTTCCAGGAGAGCCGATTAGCATCACGTGTCTTTTCTGAACTGCAGCCTTTTTTATAGCCTCAACAGCATGATCTTGTCCAATAACCTGATCAATCAGTTTTTCGGGAACTTTTATTTCCCTTGTATCCTCAAACTCCAGACCGCCGAGCAGATCTTTTACTTCGTCCATCTTCAGCATTAGTATTCCTTAGAGTTAAAATATCTATCCAAATTTACACACTTTTAAAAACCATACTTCGAGCTTTAAACAGCGTTCAGCTTCACATTCAAGCTCCAAACAGCCATAGCAGGGAGGAAGTTTTGCAACCTGTTCCATTCTGTCCATTACAGTTCTTAGATCAAGTCTTTCCTCCTCTGCCCTTCTTTCTTCAAATTTCGAGGACACGATCTTGAATGTCTTGACACCGTCTACAACGACTTCCACTCTTTTTATAAGACCCTCCTTCTCAAGCTTCCTTAGAATTCTTGAACACTTACTGCTGTCTATTTTCAACTCTTTCCAGAGATCCTTTTGTAAAATCTCTCCTTTTTGGTCAAGAATTTTCAAAATTTCTTCTCTTGTGTCCACAATCTGGAAATCGGTCATTCTTGTGGCTTTATAATCACTACGTTATTTCCTCTGAGCACTATTTCGCCAAGACTCCTTAGTTTCTCATCGCCCTTGTATTCCATTGCATTCGTTAGAAATAGGTTCATGTATTCGTCCACTCCCTCGAGTTTTCCCACCAATTCATGTTCTTCGCCTTTCATCTCCACTCTGATCACTTTTCCAATGAGGGATTTCACCATTTGATTCGGTAGCAACCCTATCACCTCCCAAAGTGAAAAAAGTATATATCCACTAACTATAAAAGCTTTGCTAATGATTCTTGTTACTGGCGGTGCTGGATTTATAGGAAGCCATGTTGTTGATAGACTTGTTGAATTTGACAAAGTTTTTGTCTTGGACAACTTATCAAGTGGTAGAAAGGACTTTGTGAATCCAAAAGCGGAACTTCACGTTGTTGATCTTGCAACCGATCCCTTAGCCGATTTTCTTAAAGGTGCTGAGGAGGTTTGGCATTTAGCAGCGAATCCAGACGTTAGAATAGGAGCTGAAAAGCCAGAGGAGATATATAGGAACAATATTTTAGCTACATATAGACTCCTTGAGGCAATGAGAAAGGCAAAGGTTCAAAAGATCGTTTTCACTTCCACTTCAACAGTTTACGGTGAAGCCAAGCAAATTCCCACTCCAGAAGAGCATCCAACACAACCCATTAGCATATATGGAGCATCAAAATTAGCATGCGAAGCTTTGATCGAATCCTATTGCCACACTTTTGACTTTCAAGCCTACATCTACAGATTTGCGAATGTAATTGGCAAAAGAAGCACTCACGGAGTGATTTATGACTTTATAAAGAAGCTGAGAGCGAATCCAAAAGAACTGGAGATCCTTGGAAATGGTGAACAAAATAAATCCTACATCTACATCGAGGATTGCATTTCTGCGATGTTAGTAGGATTAAAAGCTAATGGAAAGGTGAACGTCTTCAACATAGGTTCCGAAGACCAAGTTAAAGTCAAAAGAATTGGAGAGATCGTAGCAGAGGAAATGGGTTTAGATCCGAAATTCAGATTCACTGGTGGTGATAGAGGCTGGAAGGGGGACGTTCCAGTTATGCTTCTCTCGATAGAAAGGCTAAAATCTTTGGGCTGGAAGCCAAAATTTGGAAGCGAAGAAGCGGTTAGAAAAGCGGTCAGAGATTTGTTAGATGAGGAGAACTGAGAAAAGAACTGCGAAGATCCCAGTTAGGAAAATTCCGTCGAAAGTTCCTGCTCCACCGATGCTGATAACTCCATAGCCTATCCTTTCCATTTCTCGTAGATGTAGGATGTCCGCACCAAATACTGTTGATAGCACTCCTAAAAGAAATGAAAGCTTAGGAAGAAGTATTATTGGGGCATCAGAGAGAATTATTGCAGTGTAGCTAGCTATTGTTGCTATTACTGGCGGAATAAGCATCGGAATAACTATTCCGACTCCAACGACCGGCTTAGCAAATCCGTATATTATAATAGAAGATAATAAAAATGCTCCCATCAGAAATAGGGGTGAAATAAGGTCGTATATGTCCAAAAGTAGCTTCATGGATAGAATAATAGGGATAACACATCCACCTATATTTATCGCCACAACAAGTTTCTTTTTGGTTCTGATGGAGTATATAAAGCCAAAGACTTCGTATCTTTGGATGAGCTCGATTCCTTTTCTTTCATATAGCGGGATATTGATAAGACTGCCAAATACGATCATCCCAATTAGTAAGAGTGATTTATCACTGTCAACACCAAATAGAAGCCTGAAAACAGCTGAACCAGTGAAAACAAAAACAAGTATCAGAAAAGGAACGAAGATTAGAATTAAAAATAAGGGCAGGATAAGTGGAGGGAAAATGTAGTCCCTCACATTCTCAGCTTCCTCTTATCGATCACTATGTAGTCTTTTAAAGCGTGAACACACTCGAATGGGATTATATACATATCCTCTTCCTTTCTAAGTTCGGGAATTTCATTCGTCGGCTTTACGACCAAGTTCATTAAAGCTCCCGTTTTGAAATCGACAGTTATATTATAGAGTGTGCCGACAACTGTTCCATCGGTCAAAACAACTGTTTTTCTTGAAAGGCTTCTTGCTGGAACTTTCATCCTAATCACCCTTTTTCCTGTGTAAGCTAAAAATATAAAAATTTTGCCATTGCAGATAAATTCCTGTTGGAGCAAAATTAAACTTCTTTTCCGACTATTATTCCATCTTTTGTCCTTAAAACTTCGAACTTAACAGAATCTCCAATCTTTCTTTCACTGATTACCGCTACGCTCCAGTTGTTGGAAACACAAAGCTTCTCTCCATGCATTCTACCTTCTGCAACAATCTTTCCAAATTGAATGTCCCCTTTTTTAAATGGCGATTTTAGTGCTTTTCTTTTTTCAATTCCAAAGTCTTCTGGTTTTAAAATCAGCTTGACACCGTATTCTTTTTCGTATTCTTCAAGTTTCTCGTAAAATTCTCTGAAAGACATACTTTTGCCAACTCTTCTTCCAAAACGGTATGGAATGTATTTCTGAATTCCAAGGGGAGGATAACGCTTTCCAGCTCCTATCTGAAGAGCGAATTCTATGATCTTCGGAATTTCTTCATCATTATAGCCCGGAACCCATACTGGAGCTATTAACAAGTCTATATTGCTGTTTGCAATGATCTCAGCTATTTCGAGAACTTTTTTAAGTGGATAACCTGGATGAATTCTCTTAGCGACTTCCTCGCTTAGAGTGCTTAGGGAAAGGTTTATCCTTGTCATCTTTCCTTCGAGTCTGGAAATTCTCTCCTCATTAAGCGGTATTCCATTTGTCTGCATTGAAATAACCTCAACTCCTTTTATCTTACTCGCCTCCTCAACGAATTCTTCCAGATATGGATAAAGCGCTGGTTCTCCTTGTCCATCTAAGTGCAATTCGATTCCTTCTCCTTTGAATTCCACCATTTTTTTAATCTCTTCTAACATATAATCCGGATCGACTATGAAGTCCGTTTTTTTCGTCTTACTCTTTCTACCCTCATCCACACTGCAAAAAATACAGTTCAGATTGCATCCTGAAATGCATCTTATTTGAAGAAGATTTGTTCCTCTATCTAGGATACCAAAGGCGGAATGTCCAAAAAGAGGTATTCCACTCTCCTTGGTTACAAAGACCAACTCTCGCCCTGTAATTCTATTTAGGACTTTTTTATTTTCGTAGGTTGAGATTATATATTCTTTTGAATATTTCTTGGAAAGCCTCTCGTAGTCTTTTTTTGGAATTCTAATCTCGATAAGGTTTCTAAAAACAAAAATTTTCTCCTCTTTACTTTCTATTTCCTCCAACATCTTCTTTCAGAGATTTTAAGGCCTTTTTTCCATCTTCAGTTATTTTGTAAACATTACCGCTAAATGTAACAAACCCTTCAGCGATCAAATCATTCAAAACACTTTCTATAGTGTTTTCTGGAAGCCTCATCTTCCTGGCAATCCTTTCTTTATTTGTCTCACCTTTTAGAAGGACTTCCATCAACCTGAGCTTGTTGGGGTTTGAAGCGATGGACCCAATTTTCATGATTAGAATTCGATCCTGAATATTAATGTTTTTCTTTCATATTCATTCTTGATATATTATGGTGGCTCTAAGTTAATTTCAAATTTGCAACAAAAAGTTTATAAAATATAATGACAATATTCTCTTGGAGGTGAGAGCCAAGTTGCCAATAGCCCTCGAAAGGGATCAAGTTGAGTGTCTTTCAAATTTTTGTTATTTTTATAAAGTTTTATTCTCTTTAACAAAATTCTTATTTTGAAAATTCTTCTCAAGCTAAAAAATAATCTCTTAAAATCTTAACTCTTACTTCTCATCAAATACGCCAAAGCAATAAGCCCAGCGATCGCAAATTCCATTGCTGTCTGAATCATTGCAAGTCTGCGAGTAGCCAGTGCTATCTGGAGTGAACCAAGCGTTTCCGCCAAGCGAATTACCACCAAGGATGTTTGTTCCTTGCCTTAGAGTTGTGTTCCATGTGTTTATTGAGTTGTAGAGAGAGAAGTTGTAGTAGTTGTTGAATAGGTTGTTGTAGATGAGGTTGTCGGTTGAATTCTATAAGTAAATGCCATACCCGTTGCCCGAGATCGTGTTGTTCAGGATTATGTTGTTGTTGGAATTAGACAAATGAATGCCGATCTCGTAACTCGAAACTTTCAAATTTCTTATCGTAACATTGTTTGCGATGACATAAATCCCAAAATTATTTCCTGAACCAGTAATGGAGAAGCCATTTCCATCCAAAACCACATCGTTTGCTGAGATTTTTATGCAATAATCTTTACCGCTTTGCAATCCAAAAATGTTGTTTCCAAGCACTTAATTGCCTGGCTGAG
Source organism: Archaeoglobaceae archaeon (assembly GCA_025059545.1). The sequence goes on along the minus strand of JANXDJ010000002.1, from coordinate 8,911 downwards.
TTATGTCTATTTTCACTATTTTTCTTTGGCATATAAGCTTTTTCTCGCTATAGCAAGACGATCTGTTTATTTCATATTCTCTGTTCTTCCGCAAGTGAATGCGATCTAATCCTCTTTTTTATTGTTCTTTACAAATTCATTGTAGTTGCAAATTGGGCAGAAATTCCATGGTTTTTTGCTTCTTATTTTGAGAATCTTTATACCATGTTCTTTGCAGTTCTTTGCAGTTACGTAGATTGAACCCTTTTGTGGAAGTGGTAGAGAAAAGTTACATTCTGGATAACCAGAACAACCTACAAACCTTTTTCCCGCCTTTGATCTCCTTATGAGCATGTCCTTTCCACATTTTGGACATTTCCCAATTACTTTGTCTTTTCTTATACCCTCTTTGAGCTTAATCGCAACTCTTTCTTCCCCAATGCTTTTAAGGATCTCGTAAAGCATTTTTCTCGACTCTAAAACAACTTCTTCTTCACTTTTAGAGCCTTCAGCAATTTTATCCATCTCTTCTTCAAGCTTAGCAGTCATTTCTGGAAGTGTTATCGTTTCAGCCTTGTCTTTGAGCACTTCAATAACGGAAAATGCAGTTTGAGTTGGTTGGTAGGGATTTCCGTCGATGTAGCCTCTGCTTAGCAGTTTCTTTATTATTTCGTGCCTTGTTGACTTAGTGCCAAGATTTAGCTTTTCCATTAGCTTTATGAGCGTTGCTGGGCTAAATCTCGGTGGTGGCTTTGTCTCTTTCTCTTCAACTCTCTTTTCTTTGATCCTTAGCTTCTCTCCTATCTTCAATACGGGTAAATGAATTTCCTCAGCTTTTGAATAATTATAGATCTCTCTCCAACCCGCTTTAACCAATTTTCTACCACCCGCAACGAATTTAACACCATTGCTTTCAAGTTCAGCACTTCTTATTTCCCAAATAGCATTCTCAGCGAGAGTTGCAAGAAATCTTCGAACAACGAGCTCGTAGATCTTCCACTCATTCGGACTAAGATCTTCACGTCTCGCTACAGCAGTTGGATAGATTGGGGGGTGGTCTGTAGTTTCCTTTTTTCCCCTTGAAGGTGTGATCTCTTTCTGATTGAGAACGATTTTAGCCTCCTTAGCAAAATCGCTGTTTAGAAAAGCTTTTGCGATTTCAACTACGTTTATTGAGGCAGGATAAACTGTATTATCAGTTCTCGGATAGCTTATGTATCCGTTTATGTAAAGATTTTCCGCAATGCTCATAGCCATGTGTGGTGGCATGAAGATCGAGGCGGATCGCAGAAATTCTGTCGTATTAAATGGAATTGGTTTAGCCTCAGCTCTATTTGTGGATTTGAATTCCCTGACAATTGCATGGTCTCCAACCTTTGAAAGCACCTCATTTGCTCTTTCAATTTCTTTATATCTCTCAGGATGCTTTGCTGTAAAACCTTCAAGCTCGATGAATAGTTCATAAAATTTTTCAGGCTTGAAATTCTCTATTTCCATTTCTCTCTCAACTATAAGCCTTAAAGTTGGTGTTTGCACTCTACCAACACTCAAAAAATCCTTTCCAAGTCTTCCAGAGCTTAAGGAAATGAACCTTGTAAGCACCGCACCCCAGATCAGATCGATCTTCTGTCTCGCAAGTGCTGAATTTGCAAGGTTGAAATCTACCCTTGTGGGATTATTGAAAGCTTTAATGATCTCTTCCTTCGTAATAGCACTAAACCTCGCTCTTTCAACCTTTAAATCTTCTCTTGCTATTATTTCAAGTGCTTCGACACCTATTAATTCCCCTTCCCTATCATAATCGGTCGCAATTGTAACCCTTTCTGCATCTTTTGCAAGCTCCCTTAGCAAGGAAACGATCTCCTTCTCTTTTTCCTCTTTTATAAGATCCGCATTTATTAGCTCCAAAAGCTTCGTTCTTGTCCAGTTTTTGAACTTTTTTGGAAAATCAAGCTCTAAAACATGTCCTTTAAGCCCTATGACGAAGGCATCACTTGAGGGGGAGTAATAGTATGAGATTTTACCTTTTTTCAGGCTTTTTACATCTTTGAAGAGGATTTTCGCAATCCTCTCTGCTGCGTTCTGCTTTTCAGTGACTATAAGCCAGCTCATACCCAAAACTCTGACTTTAAGTCTCTTTTCTTCCTCTCAATAAATTTTATTACTGTAGAATGCTGGGCTCCGTTTATAAGCATGTTTATGGCTTCTCTTGCAATGGCAACATTCTCAAATTCCCCAATGATCGAGACGAATTTGTCGTATATGCTAAGATAGACGTTCAACATGTCCTCGATCTGCCTTCTCATTATACCTTCCTTTCCTATGATCCTTCCAAGTATTCTCTGCATAGCCTTTTCTGGAAGTAATTGAGAGAGATCGATCGATTCGAAAACGAGATCTTCGTTATCGATCAACTTCATGCTAATTTCAGCACTAAAACCTCTTGAAATTGCTGTTATTACATTTTTCACCTTCATGAGACTCAAACTATCCGGACACTCCACTATTACGATATTTTTAGCTACTGAAATTCTGCATCCGCATTTTTCTTCGATTCTCTTCTTATTTTCCCCTTCTCTGCCAAGAATTGCCCCGACTCTCTCTTCAGGAACTTCGATCTCAAATCTCATCTTCTTCACCCACCACTTCTTCGTATATTTGCTCTTCGTCTACTTTAACACCAAACTTACGGAAGAATCTAGCAAGGTTTTTAAGATCTCTTTTAAGAAATTCTTTCGCCTTAGGATGATCTCTGAGTACCGCTTGACCCATGTCGATTATAACCGGCTCTTTGAGTAGCATTATGTTGTATTCACTCAGATCCGCATGCACGAGTTCTGCTTTTTGATATAGCTTTTTTATATTTTCAATAATATCGTAAAATATTCTCTCCACATCGAGCTCTGCCAAATCTTTCCCGATCTCCACAAGAGTTGGAGCGGGAATTTCATCTTCTCCAATGAATTCCATCAAAAGAACATTTCTCATGTAAGCATATGGTTTTGGAACTCTTACACCACTATCATAAGCCCTTTCAAGGTTTCTAAATTCTTTCTCGGTCCATAAGTAGATCTTGTCCTTAGGAGAGATTCGGTAATCAAATCTTCTGTCACCAAAGATATACTCATCCATTTTGTCAAAGGAACTTGTTTCAATTCTGTAGATCTTCACAGCCATTGGCACATTTTTCTCCTCATAAACTCCATCTGCATAGAAAACATTTGCCTCCTTCCCTGTGCTCACAACACCTCCCATGGCTTTTATGAACTTTGTGGAAAGCTTGTATAGTGTTTTTAGAGTCCTTACGTCCAAAACTTCAGCGTAGATCTTCCTATCTTCTTCACCGATCTCTTTCATTCTCAGTTTGTCGAGAAGTCTATCAAAGTCCCTGATGGGAAGATCTCTAAAATGGCTTCTTATAAACTTACTCTTTCCATCTCCCCCTTTTTTCGAAGAAAAGTAAGAAGAGTGAGATTGAGATCAAAATTATTGCGACCAATGGAAGCGGAGATTCGGAGTATTCAACGAATTTGAACTTTATATAATAGCTTCCATTCCCTTCAAGCAAAATAATTTTCTCTTCATTGAAATCTTCTATTTTATAGCTCAAATTTTGATATTCAAGCACTTCAGCGATTGGAATGATTATAACTCTCTCCTTTTTCAGTTCTCTTTTCATTTCATCTGTAGCCAAATCGTAGGCAATTCTTATGCTTCCAGAACCGTTCTCAGGAACTAATAAGGAATTAAAAGTAATGGAACTCATCGAAGTCTCAAGATCCAAGAAGTCGAGATTCTTTGCTATGATCTGCAGATTGCTAAAGATAGGCATTGGGATTGTCAGATTGCCCTCAAAGTTCTCTTTCCCTCTATTGGATATTATTATGACCTCGTCCACGCTTCCATTCTGGGCAACGATCGAGTGAAGCATTATGGTTAGATCTTCAGTCGAGCTCGTAAACCCAAGATTGAACTCAACTCTCTTATCACTATCAACATTCAATCTTTTAATGAATGTCTTGTTCAGAGCATTCAGTTCTAAGGTGTAGTTGCCTTCTGGAATAGTTATTATGTCTCCGGAGATCACCGTGCCCTCAAAAAGTAATGCGGTGTCATTAAAGATTCTGAGCATCGCTTCTTTTTCGTAGTTGTTCAGTATAATCGTAATCTCAAATCCCTGAGCGGGAAGTAGGATTAATAGAAGTAGGCTAAGCCCTTTTAATCGCATTCCACTCTACCTCCTTTCTGCTGAGATAATCAATCAAAGCAGAAATAGCTGAAGCTTGAAGGACGAATGTATAGATTATCATACCAAAGAAAATCTTTAGCTTCGAGATCTTGCGATAATAAGCCAGGATTAGTGGGATTGAAATTGGCAAGAGAGGTAGGAGTATTATTGGAATATAGGTGATCGTGAGAGCACTCAGCCATGAAATTCTCACCATTCGCTCCGCTCCTCTCATCTCTTTTCTATACTTCCAGAGCTGAAGTCCACCAAAATACCATCTCTTTCTCTGACTGTAGAAATCTTTCCAGCTAATTGGAGCTTGCTCAAAAACTTTTCCTTCGACAAGAAGAGCTTTAAAACCCTTTGCATGCATCCTCGTTGCAAAGTCCGCATCTTCCGCCATTGCATTCTCGTTCAAACCTTCCAAAAGCATTTCATATCTAAGAACTCCGATCATGCCGTTAAACTGTTTGAAGGCGCTTTTTGAGAGTAAAAAGTTTATTAGCCTATATTCTGCTTCAATAGTCTCAGAAACGAGGTTCTTGGCATTGTAAATATAGCGTTTAGCAGAAGCTATGTAGGCTTTTTTATCTTCTAAAAGCTTAAAAATGCAGTTTTTAACAGTCTCTTTTTCTATTCTCGTGTCAACGTCCATTATAAGAACGAAATCTGGCTTAAAATCGCTTAAAGCTTTCACTGCATCATTTATAGCTCCCGCCCTTTTCCCCCTCCTTCCTTCTCTTTCAACAACCTCAAAACCCATTTTCTTTGCAATCTCAACCCTTTTGTCGTTTTCACCATTTTTATCGATCACATAAACAACTTTATCCGCTTCAAGGCTCTTAACGTGGTCTATGCTTTTCTCAACGACTTTTGGATCCTCAAAAGGTGAAACTGGAACTATTATGGCGAGCTTCATTCGAGCATCTTAGCAATTATTTTTGCGGTCTCTTCAGGATCCGCTCTCCCCTTCGTCTTCTTCATAACCTGTCCAACAAGGAAGTTCAGAGCTTGCTTCTTTCCATTCAGATAGTCCTGAACCGCCTTAGGATTCTCTTGAATTGCCTCTTTGCAGAATTTCTCGATCTCAGACTTTGGAATTGCAAATAACCCTTTTTCCGCTATGATCTTTTCAATGTCTCCTCCTTTGTCGAGCTTCGTTCTTATAACCTCAACAACACCTTTCTCTGTGATCTTCTCATCCAAGAAAAATCTTAGCAATTTGGCAAACTCCTCTGCTTGGAATTTTTCGAAACATTCATAAAAGCTCCAGTCTCTGTAGTTTAGCTCACCCCTCAGGATATCAACGATCCAAGTCACAGCAATTTTTGGCTCGATCAGCTTTGCTACCCTTTCGAAGTAATCAGTCATTTTTAAGTCGAGAATTAGCACTTTTGCGTAGTTCTCTGGAATCCCGTATTCTCTCTTTAGCCTCTCTTTTTTCTCCTCAGGCATCTCAGGCAAAGTGCCTTCAACTTCTTTAATGAGTTCTGCAGTAAAAATTACCGGCAGATCTGGCTCTGGAAAGTATCTGTAATCTTGTTCTTCTTCTTTGCTACGGAGTGAAAGGGTTATTTCTTGTGCCTCATCGAAATGTCTCGTCTCTCGAACAACCGCTTTGCCTCGCTTAAGCAAATTTTTCTGTCTCAGGATCTCGTAGTTCAAAGCTTTCTCGACGCCCTTGAATGAGGAGATATTCTTAACTTCTACTCTATTTCCACCAGCAATTGAAATGTTGGCATCAACCCTCATTGCTCCTTCAAGTTCTCCGTTGAATACATCAAGATACTCGAGGATCATTCTGAGCTTGTTTAAAAAGATCCTCGCTTCCTTAGGAGAGCTTATTACAGGCTCGGTGACGATTTCGAGCAATGGCATCCCGCTTCTGTTGTAGTCGATCATAGAGTAATTCGCAGTTGTGATCGAACCCTTGTAACTAAGCTTTCCAGGATCTTCTTCGATGTGAATTCTTCTCAACTGGATCCTCTTTTCGCCTCCATCTGACTCAATTGAAACGTAGCCTCCAAGGGCTAAGGGGCGATCGTATTGACTGATCTGGAAATTCTTGGGTAGATCAGGATAGAAGTAATTCTTTCTGTCGAATACAGTCATCGGCTGGATCTTCGAATTTAAAGCCAATGCAACCCTTATTGCAGACTTTATGGCTTCTCTATTAATTACAGGCATAGCTCCCGGCATTCCAAGGCATACAGGGCAAACATGGGTATTTGGGGAGCTTTTGTGGTAATCAGTAGGACATGAGCAGAATAACTTGCTCTTGAGCTTGTTCAACTGTGCATGAACTTCCAGTCCTATGACAACATCCATGGCTTAAGGAGGCAGAAGGTTTAAAAAATTCACCTATTCCTCTCAAATCAAATGGAGATTTTGGAACTACTAAATCTAAATCTTCAATCTCTTCAGCGAGAGAGAATTTGTCACAACGCTGAAACTGCTCAGAGCCATAGCTCCTGCAGACCATTCAGGGCGAAATGGAATGCTGAAAAGAATAAAAGATAAACCTCCAGCAAAAGGTATAAGGATTGCGTTGTAGAAAACCGCCCAGAATAAATTTTGTCTGATCTTTGCCATCGTCTTTTTGCAGAGCTTTATTGCTTTAACAACCTCCATCGGATCTTCTTTAAGCAGTGTTATGTCTCCAGCTTCGACTGCAATATCCTCAGCTTTTCCAATAGCTATTCCTGCATTTGCTTGAGCCAATGCGGGAGCATCGTTGATTCCATCGCCAACATAGATCACGACTTCTCCTTTTTCCTGAAAATCTCTAACGACCTTAGCCTTTTCAGTTGGAAGAACTTCAGAAATGATCACGTCAACACCCAATTCGTTACCAATTTTCTCAGCAACTCTCTTACGGTCTCCAGTAACGATTCCAACTTTAAATCCAAGTCTTTTCAGTTCGGCAATAGCTTCATTGCTACTCTCTTTTAGCGTGTCCTCAATGAGGAATATTCCCGCTAACTTTCCATCAACAGCCAAAAATACACCTTCTCCATCCGTTTCTATTCCTTTCTCCTTTAGAAACTCAGAAGTCCCTAAAATCACTTCTCTACCTATAATTTTTGCAAAAACTCCCTTTCCAGCATGCGTTGTAAACTCTTCAGGTTCCAAAGGCTCAATTTGATGTTCCTTCGCCTTTAACGAAATAGCCCTTGCAATTGGATGCTCTGAAAATTTCTCTGCAGAAGTTGCAAGCTTCAAAATCTCCTCTTCTGAAAAGCCGAAACTGATGATTTTAACTACTTCAGGCTTTCCTTTAGTCAGAGTGCCTGTTTTATCAAACAAAACGAGTTTGCCTTTTGTTGTTTCTTCAATAGCCTCAGCATTCTTAATTAGAATTCCGTTTTCCGCTCCTTTGCCCAATCCAACTGTAATTGCAGTCGGAGTTGCTAAGCCGAATGCACAAGGACATGCAATTACTATTACACTAAGCAAGGTTGTGAATGCGAAGAGCGAATTTTCTGTTAAGAGCCAGTATAGAGAGCATAGAAGTGCTATTAGAATAACAGCGGGTATAAAGAACACAACAACTCTATCTGCAAGTCTCTGAACATTTGGCTTGGAGCTCTGGGCGATCTCTGTAATTTTAATGATCTGTGAAAGTAAACTGTCCTTTCCAACTCTCTCTGCTCTGATCTTTAGAAAAGAATTTTGATTCACAGTTCCTCCAACTACTCTGTCTCCAGACTTCTTAAATATTGGAATTGGTTCTCCTGTGATCATCGACTCGTCCACAAAACTTTCTCCAGTTAAAACAACACCATCAACCGGTATTCTTTCTCCTGGCTTCACCAAGACAGTTTCACCAACACTTAACTCCGATATAGGTATTTTAAGCTCTTTTCCATCCCTTAAAACCGTTACTTCTTTTGCTTGTAATGCTAAGAGCTTTTTTATCGCTTCTCCAGTTCTGCTCTTTGCTCTCGTTTCTAAGAACTTACCGAGAATTAGAAAGCTCATTAGCAAAACGCTCTCGGGATAGAAGTTGAAGTCTTTTGGAATTAACATGAGCGTTGCTAATATGCTTGAAAAGTAGGCTGAACTTATTCCTATAGCATACATGACCTCCATTGTGAGAGTTCGACTCTTAATCGAGCCAAAGGCTTTCTTGAAGATCTCTCTTCCAGCGTAAGCTATTGCGAAACTCGCAATCAGGAATTGAATCTCAAGAGCTATAATGTCCTTAGAGACAAAAAGAACGATTCCCGCAATCCAGCCTACAATCAAGTTCCTTCTAGCGGTTTTTATTTGGTCTTCTTTGAAAATCTCATCTTCAATTCCAAGAAATTCATAGCCTATTTTTTCAACTTCCTCCTTTATATAATCAATTTTGAGCTTCGAAGGCTCATAAACGATCCTCGCCTTTTCAGTTGCGAGGTTTACGTTAACATCTATTACGCCAGGCAATCTCTTTAGAGTTTCTTCTATTGTCTTTGCACACATTGCACAGCTCATTCCACCTATTCTTGCAAAGATCTCTTTTGTCTCTGAAGCCACAGTTAAGTTGTGTTTAGAAAGAGTTAAACTTTTTGACGTTTTGGTCTCAATCTGACTACCGATTTTGATCCAGAACAGAGTGAGTTAATGGACGAAAAATTTGGAGAAGACAAAAATTTAATCTAAAAAATCTTAACTCTTCCTCCTGAGCAGATAAGCCAAAGATATCAGCCCAGCGATTGCGAA